>JAKPAM010000105.1 GCA_029779435.1 Pseudomonadota bacterium
ATCGGGGCGATGCCGGGTCTGCTGCGCTCACGTTAGCGGACGCCCGGGTTCGCGGCCCGGGAATGGGCCGGTCTTCTCCTAAACGCTGAAGGGTATTCGCGCGCGTGGAGCATCCGGGGACGCGTCCGGCAGGCTTCCGCACGACTCGAGGACGTCGGCTACAGCGCGTCGAACTCCACCACGCCGGCCTTCATGACCAGCGGAATGCGCTCGCCCTGGCCCAGCAGGCAATCGACGCTGCGCAGCGGATCGCCATCGACCAGCAGCAGGTCCGCCAGCGCGCCCGGGATCAGTCGGCCGAGCCGGTCGCTCATCCCCAGCACCTCGGCGCCGATCAGCGTCGCGCTGGCGATCACCTCGGCGGGCGACAGTACCTGCGTTCGCAGGCGGAACTCGTCGCTCTGCAGGCGATGCGATTCGCCCAGCAGGTCGGACCCGAAGCCCATCTTCACGCCCGCCGACCGGTAGATCTCCAGCGAGCGCAGTCCGGCGCCGCGCACGTCCTCGACCTTGGCCACGCTGGCGGGGGGCAACCCCAGCGACGGGCCTTCGTTGGCCAGCGCATCGTAGGTCACCAGCGTCGGCACCACGTAGGCGCCGAGCTCGGCCATCAGCGCCGCGGTCGGCGCGTCGATCAGGTTGCCGTGCTCGATCGTGCGCACCCCGCAGCGCACCACGCGTTCGATCGCCGTCGGGGTGTAGGCGTGCGCCAGCACATAAGTGCGGCGAGCCGCCGCCTCCCCGACGACGGCGCGGACCTCGTCCTCGCTGTAGCCCAGGGCGTCGACCGGATCGGTCGGCGATGCCACGCCGCCGCCGGCCATGATCTTGATCTGGTCCGCTCCCATCTGCAGCTCTTCGCGCGCGGCCTTGCGCACGGCGTCTACGCCGTCCGCCACGCGGGCGATCGCCCCTACGCGCGCGCAGGTCGGGCATATGCCGCTGCTGGCCGCCAGATAGTCGGAGCGGCCGCGCCCGTCGCCGTGGCCACCGGTCTGGCTCAGGGCGCGGCCGGACACGAACAGGCGCGGCCCGCGTACCAGCCCCGACTGCACCGCCTGCTTGAACGCGTGACCCGCGCCGCCGGCATCACGCACGGTCGTGAAGCCGCGGCGCAACATGCCGTTCAGGATCGGCAGGCTGCGCAACGTCACCAGGACATTGGGCTGATTCGCCAGGCTCTGCAGGTTCATGCTGACGGCGACCAGATGCACGTGCAGGTCGATCAGGCCGGGCATCACGGTCCGCGGGCGTGCGTCCGACCCGACGCGCGTTGGAGTTGTGGTCGCCGCTATCGCGCTCGCTGCACGCCATTCGAGGCACGCTCGAGGGAGAAAGCTTCGATGCGTTGCACAGCGACGCACGCGTAACGATCTCGATGACCGATTACGTGGCGTGCATCGCCGGTCCCCGGCTGCTCGCCCAGCTCGGCAAGCTCGCGCCGGGGATGCGATTGCATGCTCTTCCCGGGACGGTGGTGGACTTCTCGCGGTCGTTGGACGACGGCAGGGCGGACGTTGCCATCGGGGCTTACAACGATGAAGTGGAGAGGCCGGCCTTCATGCGGTCGCGTCGGCTGTGGACGGTGGAGTTTCCTTGCTTCATGCGTAGCGATCACCCGCTGGCGAAGCTGGACAGGATTCCGCTGAAGAGCTTCCTGAACGCACGCCATCTGGAGGTGAGCCTGTCGGGCCGTGCCGGCGCCATCTACGACCGGGTATTGCAAAGCCGTGGCCTGCAGCGCAACCTGGTCGCGACGGTGAGCCACTACTCGGCGGCCTACGAGGCCGTGCGCCGGTCCGACCTGATCGCGGTGCTGCCGTGGTCCGAGGGCCTCGAGACAGTGCGCATGACAGGTCTCAAGCGTGCCATGCCACCGCTGGCGGCGCCGGCGCGCACCGTCGAACTGGTCTGGCACGAACGGCACGAGACCTCGGCGCTGCACCAGTGGTTCGTCGCGCTGATCGTCGAGACGTTGGCACGCGACCCACTCCCCCGCATCGTCCGCACTCGTCTTAGGGGCTGACACTCTTGCGAAGCAGTGACCTGGAAGGCCTTTTCGGTTTGAGTCCGGCGGCGAAGAGGTGCATACGCTGCGGCCGCTGCAGGCCGCGGCGCTAACTTACCGCGTCGCTTTCTGGCTCCGTGCCGGCACAAGGTGCTGACCCAGCGGCCGCGGAATGCTTGTCCAGGCCGGCGCAAGCGCGCCCGGAGAGCAGGCTCGGGGGTGGAGAGGCCATGGTTGGCCGCCCAGACTCTTAGAAGCTTATGACACCAGGCCCCGGGCTGGCGGCAGCGGCATCCGCGCCGACTGCTTGATCTCTTCCATCACCGCATACGTCCGCGTCTCGCGCACGCCGGGTAGGCGCCACAGCACAGTACCGGCGAAACGGCGATAGTCGCTCATGTCGGCGCAGCGCAGCTTGAGCAGGTAGTCGAAGCCGCCAGCGACCATATGGCACTCCATGATCTCGGGCCTGGCCTGCACGGCGGCCTTGAACTCGTCGAACATGTTGGCCGTCGTCCGGTCCAGCAGCACCTCGACGAAGACCAGCATCCCAGCGCCGAGCTTCTGGGGATTCAACCGCGCTTCGTAGCCGAGGATGTAGCCGTCACGGGTCAGGCGCTGCACCCGCGCCAGCACCGCCGTCGCGGACAGGCCGATGTGCTCGGCCAGCTTCAGGTTGGTGATACGCCCGTCGGCCTGCAGGACGGCCAGGATTCGCAGGTCGAGCCGATCCAGTTCCGGGGGCTGGCTCGATTCTTCTAGTGATTTATTCGACATAGTTGTAAATGTTCGAATGAATATTCGGCAGTATCAGGGGCATTGTGCGAAATATCACCATCTCATGCCACAAGATTCATGGACACAGCTAGCAGCATCGATCCCCGTTCGTTCTTTCGCGGCTTCGCTGGCGGCCCGGCCCAACGTACGCCGCTGCGCGAGCGGATCACCGCCGCCTGGCGCCGGCCGGAACCCCTGGCCGTCGCTGAACTGCTCGAGCAGGCCCGGCTGCCGGCCGAAGTCGGCGAGCGTGCCCACGCGCTGGCGCTGCAACTGGCCCGCACGCTGCGCGAGCGCAAGAGCTCGGCCGGGCGAGCCGGCATCGTCCAGGGCCTGCTGCAGGAATACGCGCTGTCCTCGCAGGAAGGTGTAGCCCTGATGTGCCTGGCCGAGGCGCTGCTACGCATTCCGGATAAACCCACGCGCGATGCGCTGATCCGCGACAAGATCGCCCATGGCCAATGGCAAGCCCACGCCGGACACAGCAGCTCGGTCTTCGTCAACGCCGCGACCTGGGGGCTGCTGCTGACCGGCAAGCTGGTCGCGACGCACAGCGAAACGACGCTGTCCACCTTGCTGACACGCCTGCTCGCGCGCGGCGGCGAGCCGATGATCCGCAAGGGCGTCGACATGGCCATGCGGATGATGGGCGAGCAGTTCGTTACCGGCGAGACGATCAAGTCGGCGCTCGAGCACGCCCGTCCGCTCGAAGCTGAAGGCTTCCGCTACTCGTACGACATGCTCGGCGAAGCGGCCATGACCGCCGAAGACGCCGACCGCTATCGCCAGTCCTACGAACAGGCGATTCATGCGATCGGCAAGGCTTCGGCCGGGCGCGGCGTTTATGAAGGCCCCGGCATCTCGATCAAGCTGTCGGCGTTGCACCCACGCTATGTCCGCGCGCAGTTCGACCGGGTCATGGACGAGCTCTATCCGGTGGTGCGCAGCCTGGCATTGCTGGCCAAGCGCTACGACATCGGGCTGAACATCGACGCCGAAGAGGCCGACCGGCTCGAACTGTCGCTGGATCTGCTCGAGAAGCTGTGCTTCGAACCGGCGCTGGCCGGCTGGAACGGCATCGGTTTCGTGATCCAGGCTTACCAGAAGCGCTGCCCGTTCGTGATCGACCATCTGATCGACCTGGCACGCCGCAGCCGCCACCGGCTGATGATCCGGCTCGTCAAGGGCGCCTACTGGGACAGCGAGATCAAGCGCGCCCAGGTCGACGGACAGGACGGCTTTCCGGTCTATACCCGCAAGGTCCATACCGACGTGTCCTACCTGGCCTGCGCGCGCCGGCTGCTGGCCGCGCCGGCCGAGATCTATCCGCAGTTCGCGACCCACAACGCGCACAGCATGGCCGCCATCTACACGATGGCCGACCCGGCGAGCTACCAGCCCGGTCAATACGAGTTCCAGTGCCTGCACGGCATGGGCGAGCCGCTCTACGAGCAGGTGGTCGGACGCACCGCTGACGATAAGCTGGGGCGCCCGTGCCGGATCTATGCTCCGGTGGGCACCCATGAGACGCTGCTGGCCTATCTGGTGCGGCGCCTGCTGGAAAACGGCGCCAACACGTCTTTCGTCAATCGTATCGCCGACCCCGGCATCCCGCTGGAATCGCTGGTCGAAGACCCCGTTGCCACGGTCGAGCGCCTGGGCCGCGAAGAAGGCATGATCGGCCAGCCGCATCCGACCATCGCGCCGCCCGCGGCCCTTTATGGCCCCGCCCGCCTGAACTCGCAGGGCCTGGACCTGGCCAATGACCAGACCCTGCATGCGCTCGAAGAGCTGCTGGTCCAGGACGCCGATACCGCCTGGCAGGCCGAGCCGATGCTGGCCGCGCCGGTGCCCGCGGAAGCGTCCGCCTGGATCGACAAGCTCAACCCTGCCGATCATCGGGACCGCGTCGGCCAGGTCCGGTCGGCCAGCGAACCCGAGATCGATGCGGCGCTGGATGCGGCCGCGTCCTTCGCGCCGGCCTGGGCGGCCATTTCGGCCGCCGAGCGTGCCGCCGCCCTCGAACGTGCGGCCGACCTGCTGCAGGAACGCCTGCCGCATCTGCTCGGCTTGCTGGCCCGTGAAGCCGGCAAGACCCATGCGAACGGCGTGGCCGAAGTCCGCGAAGCGATCGATTTCCTGCGCTTCTACGCCCACCAGGCCCGCGCCGACTTCGATGGACGCACGCATCGGCCGCTGGGTCCGGTGTTGTGCATCAGTCCCTGGAACTTCCCGCTGGCGATCTTCATCGGCCAGATCTCGGCAGCCTTGGCGGCCGGCAACACGGTGCTGGCCAAGCCCGCCGAGCAGACCTCGCTGATCGCGGCCGAAGGCGTGCGGCTGCTACGCGCAGGCGGCGTGCCCGATGCGGCGATCCAGCTCGTGCCGGGCCGGGGCTCGACGGTCGGCGCGCGGATGGTCGCCGACGCGCGCATCCAGGGCGTCATGTTCACCGGCTCGACCGAAGTCGCCCGGCAACTGCAGGGCGTGCTCGCGCAGCGGCTCGGCCCGACCGGCGCTCCGGTGCCGCTGATCGCCGAGACCGGCGGCCAGAACGCAATGATCGTCGACTCGTCGGCGCTCGTGGAGCAGGTCGTCGCCGACGTGATGGCCTCGGCCTTCGACAGCGCCGGCCAGCGCTGCTCGGCCTTGCGGGTGCTGTGCGTGCAGGAAGACGTGGCCGACCGGCTCATCGAGATGCTGCGCGGCGCGATGGCCGAGGCCGCAGTGGGCAATCCGGCCCTGCTGGGCACCGACGTCGGCCCGGTCATCGACGCGGGCGCACGCCAGACCATCGAGACCCACGTGGCGACGATGCAGGCGCGCGGCCGGCGCGTGCACCGGCTGGGCCGTTGGTCCCACGACGTGATCGACGGTGGTACCTACGTGCTGCCCACGCTGATCGAGCTGGACAGCATCCGCGAGCTCGAGCGCGAAGTCTTCGGACCGGTGCTGCACGTGGTGCGCTACGCGCGCGAACACCTGGATGCGCTAATGACGCAGATCCAGGCCACCGGCTACGGCCTGACGATGGGGCTGCATACGCGCATCGACGAAACCATCGCCCAGGTCGTCGCGCGCGCGCACGTCGGCAACCTCTATGTCAACCGCAACATGGTCGGCGCCGTGGTCGGCGTGCAGCCCTTCGGCGGCGAGGGCCTGTCGGGCACCGGCCCAAAGGCCGGCGGACCGCTGTATCTGTACCGCCTGCTGACCGCAGCCCCCGCCGACGTGCTGGTGCGGGCCGCCGAGTGCGGCCTGCCTGCCTCGCAGCAGGAAGGCGAGTCCGCGCCGCTCCCCGCCGTCTTCACGTCGTTGATGAGCTGGCTCGCGCGGCACCGGGACGCCCGGCTGGCCTCGCAATGCCAGCGGCTCGCCGAGCAGGCCGGTACGCGGCGCGAACGGCTGCTGGCCGGCCCGACCGGCGAACGCAACGTCTATCTGCTCGAAGCGCGCGAGGCCGTCCTGTGCCTCGCGGAAAACGAAGACTCGCGGCTGTTCCAGCTCGCCGGCGCCCTGGCGCTCGGCTGCGTCGCGATCTGGCCGCTGGACCCGTCCAACGAGGCCCTGCGGGCCAGCCTGCCGCCGGAAGTGCAGCAGCGGATCGCGCTGGCGCGTGACTGGAGCGCCCCCGGCGTACGCTTCGACGTGGCACTGCATCAGGGCAGCGAGACCAGCCTGCGCGAGACCTGTGCCCGAATGGCCGAGCGCGATGGCCCCATCGTGACAGTGCGCCGCTTTGCCGCCAACGACAGCGAAGCCCCGCTGGAAGCCCTGGTGCTGGAGCGCGCGATCAGCATCAACACCGCCGCGGCCGGCGGGAACGCGAGCTTGATGACGATCGCCTGATGACGATCAGGCAGCCGTGATCCCGGCCTCCGGATCAGTCCGGCGCGGTCCGGATCGACGCTCAGGATTCGAAAAACGGGGCCAGTTCGGCGCGCAGCACGTGCTTCTGGATCATAGCCCCCGCGTCAGTCGTTGTCCCCCGCCGACTCGCCCTTCTGGGCAAGCCCGACCGACCAATGCCCGACGTCATCCTGACGCGGCGCCAGTTGCTTGTAGGCCTTGATCATGTTCAGCAGGCCTGAATGCCCGTACGTTTGCGGCGAGAAAGCCGGATCGGTCCGCTTCAGGTACTGGCCCAGCGCACCGAGCCCGACCATTCCCTCGGACGTATCGCTGGCCAGCAGCGCCACCGCGTCGACGAGGAAGCGCGGTCGCCGCTTGGTGACGGGCTTCTGCGGTTCGGGTTTCGGGGCGTCGGCCTTGCCTGATTCTTCCTTCGGCGCGGTCTCGGTCTTGGCGGCCAGCGATGCGGGCTCGGGGCGCGCCCACTCGAAGAACTGGTCGCTGGCGTTGCGCAGCGCGTCGGGCGTCTTGGCCTCGCCGACGATGCAGACGGTGGCGCCGCGCTCGCGCAGCTTGCGGCACAGGTAAGCGAAGTCGGAATCGCTGGTCACCAGGCAAAAGGTATCGGCACGCTGGTCGAACAGCGCTTCGAGCGCATCGAGCGCCAGCGCGATGTCGGCGGTGTTCTTGCCGGACGCGTACTGGTACTGCAGGCACGGCGTGAACGCCAGCCGCACCAGCGCCTCCTGCCACTTGTGCGCGAGCGTGCCCTGATTGCCATAGCCGCGGCGAAGCACGACGCGGCCGAACTGGGCGACCACGCGCAGCGCATGGTCGAGGATGTCGGGAGGGACATTGTCGCAGTCGACGAGAACGGCGACGCGGGCATCGAGGGTAAGGGGAGTCATCGGCGGGGTATCAAGAAGAAAGGAAAGCTAAGCATCCGGCGTCTCGATCCGCGTCAGGCACCGCTTGCGACGCTCGTCGACGCGCGTGGCGAACCACTCGGTCGTCAGCGGGCGCGTGATCTTGGGGCTTTGCAGCGCGATGCGCGGGATCGCCGCGCGCGGCAGCGGCTTACCCTCGCGCTGCTCGGCCAGCTCGAACACGCGCCGGTACACGGCGCTGCGCTCGAAGTCCCGCGTCTTGCCCAGTTCGAGGTCGCGGCGGATCGCATCGGGGCTCTGGTCGAGGCGATCGGCGATCGCGCGCAGCGCCGTTTCGGTAGCGCCAGGTCCGCGCGCCGCCGCGTCGCCATAGCGGATCAGGTCGCCGTCGGGGACCAGCGGCACGCCCGATACGATCGTCACCGCCTGCTGGAAAGCCGCGTTGCGGCTCGCATAGTGGCCGGCGTTGAAATCGGCGTAGCGATAGATGCTGCGATCGTAGCCAGCCGGGTAGTCGAGCAGGTGGGCGACGCCGAAGTAGACGCCGCCGCGCCGCGTGAACACTTCCTGCCGGATCGACGTATCGACCGGGTAAGGGTAGGGCTTGCGCGCGGCGTGCGCCTGCGCATAAGCGATGCTGACCTGCATCGGTCCGCCGGTGCGCACCGGATTGCGGTCGGCGAACAGGGTCTTGCCCATCGGCAGCATGCCGATGAAATCCTCGAAGATATCGCTCAACTGCGATTCGGTCTTCACGGCGTCGATCCGATCGCTGTAGCTGCGGCCGTCCGGCGACTTGATCAGCAGCGCGGTGCGCACGACGAAGCGCGGGATGCCGAGCTTCTCGGCGCGCGAGTCGATCTCCTTCCACGCGATCTCGGGCAGGCCCGGCACCGAAGGATCGGCGCGGAACGACGATTCCTGTTCGATGACGGCGATCGCCGAGCACAGGTTCTCGGGCACCATGCCGAGCCGAAGCGTGCCGAACGCGGCCTGCATGTCGGCGGCCCAGCCGGCACGATCGGTGACGCCGGTCGGCATGCCCTTGAGCAGCATCGCCTTGACGGCGGCGGGCGAGGGCTCGGGGCGGTCCGAGATCGTGGATTCGGTCGCGCAGCCGGCCAGCGCGGCGATGACCGCGATCATGGCGACTGCCGCCCCGGCCCGCCGCGCCCGGTGTGCCGGGCACGGCCGGCGCGTCAGCGGCACCGATCGCGCGGATGGCGGCACGGATATCGTCGGAAAGCGGGCAGCGGTCGGGATCATCTCGGGCATCTTAGCGTTGGCAGGCCCTCGGCAGGCGGCCATCATGCCACGAGAGGCCGGTGAATCAGGACATCGCGATCACCGGATCCTTGGCGGCCGCCACGGCCTGCCGCGCCGGGGCGTGGTGGCTCTGGAGGTCGTGAGCGATGTCGTGCCCGCCATCGCGGCCGCCGGCATGTCCGTCATCATGTCCGGCAGCCTGCGCATCGCCGCGATCGCCAATCCGGGGCGACTCGGTTTCGCCGCACAGGATGTCGGCCAGCGGAACGGGTTTGCGTACGCCGAAGCCCTGCGCGAAATCGACGCCGATGCGCGTCAGTTCGGCGAGGGTGGCCGCATCCTCGACCCATTCGGCGATCGAGCGGATGCCCATGACGCGGCACACCTCGTGGATGCTCTTCACCATCGCGCTGTCGACGCGATCGTTGGCGAGGTTCTTCACGAAGCTGCCGTCGATCTTCAGGTAGTCGATCGGCATGTTGCGCAGGTAGCCGAACGACGACATGCCGCTGCCGAAATCGTCGAGCGCGAATGCGCAGCCCAATTCCTTCAGTTCACGCATCACGGTAAGCGCCGCCGTCATGTTGGCGATCGCCGCGGTCTCGGTCAGCTCGAAGCCGATCGCGCAATACGACAGGCCCGTTGCCTCGAAGCGCTCGCGAATGAACCGCACGAGAGCCGGGTCGGTCAGCGAGGTGGCCGACAGGTTGATCATGCAGCGCGGCACCGGCAGGCCATCGCGGCGGGCATCGGCCAGCATGCGCAAAGCGCGGGTGATGACCCAGCGATCGATCCGGGCCATCAACCCGAAGCGTTCGGCGGCGGGGATGAACACGCCGGGGCCGACCTGCTCGCCATTCTCGTCGAGCAGGCGCAGCAGGATTTCGTAGTGGACCGGCTGCTCGCCGGGGCCCAGCGGACGGATCTCCTGGGCGAACAACTCGAAGCGGTCGTCGGCCAGCGCCTGCGTGATGCGGGCCACCCACTGCATCTCGCGGCTGCGCGTCTGCATCTGCAGGTCGTCGTGGCGGTGCACGTGGACGCGGTTGCGTCCGTTCTCCTTGGCCAGGTAGCAGGCCGAGTCCGCCGCGCTCATCGTACCGATCACGTCGTCCAGCCGGTCGTCGAGCACCACCATGCCGATGCTGGCGCTGACCGTGAAGATCCGTTCCTGCCACGCGAAGCGCATGCTGGCGAGTTGCGTCCGGATCGATTCGGCCGTCTGCACCAGAGCCTCGAGCGACGCATCCTCGATCAGCATCGCGAACTCGTCGCCGCCGAGGCGGGCGAGAACCTCGCCGGGGCGCGCCATGTTGCCGACCAGCGTGCCCACCTGGCGGATCAATTGATCGCCGGCCGGGTGGCCACAGGTGTCGTTGACGACTTTCAACTGGTCCAGGTCCAGGTATAGCGCCGCCTGCCAGCGGCCGGGCATGCGCTTCGCGAGCGCCTGGCTCAGGCAGTGCTCGAACTCGGCGCGGTTGAGCAGGCCGGTCAGCACGTCGTGGCTGGCCTGGTAGCGCAAACGTTCGGTCAATGCCCGTTCGGCCGTCGCATCGCGCAGCACCAGCACGCTGCCGATCAATCGGTCTTCGCCATCGCGGATCGGCGCGGCCAGCTCATCGATCGGGACGCGCTTGCCGTCGCGGCGTACGAGAACGGCCTCGGTCGCCACTTCCATCGGGCGTCCGGCGTCGAGCATCCGTGTCAGCGCCTGGCTGACCGACGTCAGGCCATCGGCATCCGCGAAGCGTGCGACCTGGTCGATCGGCTGGCCGTGCGCGTCCTTGCTCGACCAGCCGGTCAACTGCTCGGCGGCCGGGTTCAAGTACAGGATGCGGCCATCGCGGTCGGTCGTGATCACGCCGTCGCCGATCGATTGCAGCGTGACGCTCGCGCGCTTCTGCTCGGTGGACGCGCGCGCCTCGGCGCGGTGGTATTCGACGGCGGCCGCGCTGCTGCGGCGAACCATCCGCATCGATCCGACCAGCCCGAGCAGCAGGAACAGCACGCCGCTGGCGCCCAATCCGCCGATGACCCAGCGGGTGACGGTTTGCGACCCGGCCTGCAGCAAGCGGATGAACGCTTCATCCAGGTCCGCCAGCTGCCCGTCGATCATCTCGACCTCGACGACGGCCGCCGACAGGATCACCGAGGTGCGGGCGGAGCCGTTGCTGATCTCGTGGTGGATCCGCAGGCCGGCATTCTCCAGGCTGTCTATCAACGTGTCGCGTTCGGTCCAGATCCGGGCCGCCTGCCGGCTGGCGTCGGACGGCCAGTGCCGATCGAGCCAGTCGATCAACGTGCGGACGCGTTCGGGGGCGACCCGATGCCCGCGGCTGCCGAGCAGCGAATACAGTGCCGCCTGGTAGGCCCAGTATTCCTGCGGCGAGTACGTCTGTTCGTAACGCAGCAACTGCGCGACCGCCGATTGGCGATTCCTGGCCCATGTGTACTCGTCCTGCATGTAGACGCGGCTGGCCGACAAAAGCTCCAGGCATCCGAACGCCATCGCCAGCATCATCACGAAGATCACGACGAACGGCGCGATCGCGTGGACGTAGCGTTCGGAAGAATCGATCCTGGCCACGGTGGCGCTCCTGCGGACGGGGTGGGCGTCGAGCGCGGACGCTGCGTTCAGAACCGCAGCGTCGGAATCGGGCCGGCCGCGGGGGCCGGTTCGGGCGGGGTGGTGCGTGCGGCCGGTGCGGCGGTCTGCCGCGTGACGGGTGCGTCGTCGGCCGAGGAGGCGGTCGGATCCTGTTCACCCTGCAGGCCGGCCGCCGGGCCGAGCGGCGCGGGGCCGCTACCGGCCAGCGCCTTGCCGGCGACGGCGTCTCCGGCAAGGGGGCGGGGCGCCGGGCGCGCGTACTGCGACGGCAGCCGGGCCGATTTGGGGTAGCCGGCCGCGTCGAGCAGGGCGTTCAGTGCGGTGGCATCGTAGCCGCTGGCCGTTTGCCGCCCGACCTTGACGCCTGGCACCGTCTTGCCGTCGAAGCCGGCGCGCGCGTAGGCGTCGGCATCGGCTTTCGAGCGCAGCGTGTATTCGGTGAACGGAATGCCGCGCTTGATCAGATGGTCGCGGGCGCTGCCGCAGGGCTCGCAGTCGGATGACGTGTACAGCAGCACCGGATACTTGGTGCTGGCCTGACGGATCGCATAAGGGAGAACGGCCTCGCCGTCGGCCGGCGCGACGCTCCGCGAATCGACGAGTTGGGCGTCGTGGGGCGGCTGGCGATCGCTGTAGTTGACGCTGCCATCGCTGCCGATCCACTTGTACTGCGCTGCGTAAACCGGCGAGCCGCTCAATGCGATGGCTGCTGCGATCAGTGTGGTGTCCAGCCGTCTACGCATCGACCTCGTTCCCGGAGTGGTTTAAGAGGCGGTACCCTCCTCGACCATCCCATTGTGGCGAAGCAGTGCGTCGATCTGCGGATCCCTCCCCCTGAACGCGCGAAACGAGGCGATCGCCGGTCTGCTGCCGCCCATCGACAGAATCTCGTCCAGGAAGCGCCGACCGGTCGCCGGATCGAACAACCGGGTTTCCTCGAATGCCGCGAAGCAGTCGGCCGACAGCACCTCCGCCCACTTGTAGCTGTAGTAGCCGGCCGCGTAGCCACCGGCGAAGATGTGCGAGAAGCTGTTCTGGAAGCGGTTGAACGCCGGCGGCGTCAGGACCGCGACCTCGCCGCGCACCGCGTCGAGCGTCTTCTGCACGTCTTCCGCATCGATCGGGGCGCGGCTGTGGATCTGCATGTCGAACAGCGCGAACTCGATCTGGCGCAGCGTCTGCAGGCCTGCCTGGAAGTTGCGGGCGGCCAGCATCCGGTCGTACAGCGCCTTGGGCAGCGGGGCGCCGGTATCGACGTGCGCCGACATCGACTCGACGACCTGATGATCCCAGCAGAAGTTTTCCATGAACTGGCTGGGCAATTCGACCGCATCCCACTCGACGCCCGAGATGCCCGAGACCGCCAGCTCGTCGACGCGCGTCAACAGATGGTGCAGGCCATGGCCGAACTCATGGAACAACGTGATGACGTCGTCGTGGTTCAGCAGCGCCGGCCGATCCCCGACCGGCGGCTGGAAGTTGCAGGTCAGATAGGCGACCGGCGTCTGCGTCGCGCCGTGCTTGCGCCGGCGGGCGCGCGCGTCGTCCATCCAGGCGCCGGGCCGCTTGGATTCGCGGGCGAACAGATCCAGGTAGAACTGGCCGATCAGCGTGCCGTCGCGTTCGATCCGGAAGAACTTGACGTCCGGATGCCAGACCTGCGCCTGGTCTGGTTGGATCCGGACGTCGAACAGCCGTTCGATGACGCCGAACAGCCCTTGCAGGACGCGGGGCAACTGGAAGTACTGCTTGACCTCCTGGTCCGAGAACGCGTACCGCGCCTCCTTGAGTTTTTCGCTGGCCCAGGCCGTGTCCCAGGATTGCAGGTCGCGCAGCCCCAGTTCGCCGGCCGCGAACTCGCGTAGTTCGGCCAGGTCGCGCAACGCGAACGGACGCGCGCGGCGGGCGAGGTCGCGCAGGAACGTGGCGACCTGCTGCGGCGAATCGGCCATCTTGGGCACCAGCGACACGTCGGCGAAGCTCGGGTAGCCGAGCAACTGCGCTTCTTCGTGGCGCAGCGCCAGGATCTCGTCGATCAGGCCGCTGTTGTCGAGCGCGGCGCGTGCGGCCGGGTCCTCGGGGGCGGCCGCTCGTTCGCTGGCGCGCGTGGCATAAGCGCGATAGATGGTTTCGCGCAGCGCCCGGTCGTCGGCGTACTGCATGACGGGGAAATACGACGGGAACTGCAGCGTGAACAGCCAGCCCAGCTTGCCCTTGGCCTGCGCGAGGTCGGCCGCGGCCTGCCGGGCGTCGCCGGGCAGGCCCGCGAGCCGCTGCTCGTCGGTGATCAGCAGCTCATAAGCGTTGGTCGCATCCAGCACGTGTTCGGAGAACTGCTGGGACAGATGGGCCAGGCGCTCCTGGATCTCGGCATACCGCTCGCGCTGCGGAGAGCGCAGCTCGGCACCGCCGAGACGGAAGTCGCGAAGCGCGTTCTCGATGATCCGCTGGCGCGCGGCCGACAGCGTCGCGAACTCGGCCGAATCGCGTAGTGCGCGGTACTTCGCGAACAGCGCTTCGTTCTGTCCGAGCGCGGTCCAGAACTGCGTGATGCGCGGCAGGTTGCCGGTATAGGCATCGCGCAATGCGGGCGAATCGGCGACGCTGTTCAGGTGGCTGACGATGCCCCACGCGCGGCCCAGGCGTTCGGTTGCGTCTTCGAGCGGCTCGATGAACGCATCCCAGGTGGCGGGTGTCGCATCGGCCTGCGCGCGGGCCACGACGGCCTCGTTCTCGGCCAGCAGCGCATCGAGCGCGGGGCCGACCTGAGCCGGATCGAAGTCGGCGAATCGCGGCAGACCGGAAAAGTCGAGCAGCGGATTGCCGGCGGCGTGCGCAGCGGCGGGTGAAGCAGACGAAGGGGATGTATGGGGAGAGGAGGGCGAGAGGCTCATGCGGCTTCCTTCAGGCGCGGGTCGCGTCGGGCCGATTCGATCGTGTTGACCATCAGCATCGCAATCGTCATCGGACCGACGCCACCGGGCACCGGCGTGATGGCGCCGGCGACGTTGACGGCGGAATCGAAATCGACGTCGCCACACAACTTACCGGCCTTCGGCCCCGATGAGTAGCGGTTCATGCCGACGTCGATGACGATGGCGCCGGGCTTGACCATGTCGCCGGTGATCATCCGTTCGCGGCCCACGGCCACGACCAGCACATCGGCCCGGCGCGTGTGCGCCGGCAAGTCGCGTGTCTTGCTGTTGCAGATGGTGACGGTGGCGCCCGCCTGCAAGAGCAGCAGCGCCATCGGCTTGCCGACGATGTTGCTGGCCCCGACGACGACCGCCTCGGCGCCGCGCAACGGCGTGCCGAGCTGCTCGAGCATCTTCATCACGCCGTAGGGGGTGCACGGCTTGAACAGCGGCGCGCCGGTCATCAGCGCGCCGGCGTTGCGCACATGGAAACCGTCGACGTCCTTGGCCGGATCGATGGCCGCGATCACCGATTGCGGGTCGATCTGCGCCGGCAGCGGCAACTGCACGAGGATGCCGTGAACCGAGGGGTCGGCGTTCAGTTCGGCGATGCGCGCGAGCAGCGTCGCCTGCGACGTGTCGCCGGGCAGGTGATCGAATACCGAATGGATGCCGGCCTGCTCGCAAGCCTTGACCTTGTTGCGCACGTACACCGCCGATGCCTGCGAATCGCCGACCAGGATGACGGCCAGGCCGGGTTGCACCCCTCGAGCCGTCAAGGCCGCCGCGTCATGCGCGACCTGTTGCTTGATTTGCACCGCCAGTGCCGCGCCATCGATCAATCGGGCCGTCATCGTGCATACTCCGCGTCTTGGTTCCTTCTCGGTTGCGAACGAGTCTACCATGTGCGTTTCGACGACTTTACAACCGAGAAAAAGCCCGCTATGATGCTGGGCTTGCTTGGGGGGTATAGCTCAGCTGGGAGAGCGCTTGCATGGCATGCAAGAGGTCAGCGGTTCGATCCCGCTTACCTCCACCAACAAATTCCGTGTTGTCCCGTTCGTCTAGAGGCCTAGGACACGACCCTTTCACGGTCGGTACAGGGGTTCGAATCCCCTACGGGACGCCAATATCTGCCATCCGCGGTCACGCGGAAGGCGCCGCGATCTGTCCCGTTCGTCTAGAGGCCTAGGACACGACCCTTTCACGGTCGGTACAGGGGTTCGAATCCCCTACGGGACGCCATGTTATCCCCGGTAGCCCTACCTCCCGCTACCGCGTCGCGGTTTCGTCGCTGGAGGCGGCCGGGGCGCGGCGCTGCCGAGCCGCTTCATCGCGGGGCTGATCGACGCCGCCGCCTTCGCATAGTCTTTCCACGGTTCGTTGCCGATGCGCAGCCGCGCGTCGATGCTGCGGATCGTCCAATGCGCGCTACTCGTCAATCCACTCAGTTCACGCCACGCGACCGGAACCGATACGCCGAGGCCGGGCCGGGCACGCACCGACCACGCGGCCACCGTCGTCGCCGACAATCCATTGCGCAGATAGTCGACGTAGACCTTGCCGACGCGGTTGCGCGGACCGCTTTTTGCCGAGAAGCGCTGCGGCAGCGTGGCGGCCAGATGTTCGACGATCGTCTTCGAGAAATCCTTGACGGTGTCCCAGTCGTGCAGCCGCTTGATCGGCACGACGATGTGCAGGCCCTTGCCGCCGCTGGTCTTCAGGAACGCCGGCAAGCCGAGTTCGTCGAGCATCGCGCGCACCAGTTCGGCCGCTTCCCGCACCTGCGGCCAGCCGACGCCTTCGCCGGGGTCCAGGTCGAGGGTCATGCGGTCGGGGCGATCGAGCCGCGCCTTGCTGCCATTCCACGTGTGCAACTCGACGACGTTCATCTGCGCCGCATGCAGCAGTCCCTCGGTGGTGGCGATCTCCAGCAGCGGCGGATGACCCGGCCATAGCGATGGATCGAGCGCGCGTACGCCGCGGATCTTCGTCGCCTCCAGGTGGCGTTGGAAGAACTTCTCGCCTTCGACGCCATCGGGGGCGCGGACCAGCGATACCGGCCGGCCGATCAGATGGTCGAGCATCAGCGGCGCGACCTTCGCGTAGTAGCGGATCACGTCGAGCTTGGTGGCGCCCGTCGACGGATCGACGACGCGATCGGCATGCGAGATCCGCAGTCCTTCGATAGCGGGCGTCATGGACCGTATGTCGCTCGATCGCGGTTCGTCGGCGCGCCCGCCCGAAGATCGCGCTTGCCCCGATTTCCCGCGATCGCCGGTATGGGCGGCTGCTTCGTCGTCGAGCGGACTGGCCTCTTCGCGGGTGATGCAGCGCGCTGGCTTATCGGTGCGCAGGCCGTGGAATACCGCGTGCCGGATGCGGTGGTCGCGGGTCCACTCGGCGAATGCCACTTCGGCGATCAGCATCGGATCGACCCAGTGCGCGCGGCCGGGGACCTTGTCGGCGCGGTCGAACGGGCTGTCTTCGCGCCCGATCTTCGCGAGCCTGGCGGCCAGATCGGCCAGCGTGCGGTCGTTGAAGCCGGTGCCGACCTTCCCGGCGTAGCGCAGCTTGCCATCGCGATGGACGCCGAGCAGCAGCGCGCCCAGGCCGGTGCGCGATCCCTGCGGATCGGTATAGCCGCCGATGACGAACTCCTGCCGGAACCCGCATTTCAACTTGATCCAATCGCGATTGCGCGACGACGCATAGCGTGAATCGAGGCGCTTGCCGATCACGCCTTCGAAGCCAAGCCGGCATGCCGACGCGATCAGTTGCGAGGTCGGCGCGTCGAATGCTTCGCTGAATCGCAAGGGGTTGCGCAACGCGGCGCCAGCTTTGGTGTCGGTGTCGGTGTCCGTGTCCGTGTCCGTGTCCGTGTCCGTGTCGGCGTTGGCGTTGGCGTCGGCTTTGCCCTTGCCCTTGCCCTTGTCGCCGGAGTTGGCCTTCGCATTGGCCTTGGACGCCGCCGGCATCGTGCCGCCCGATCGCGTTGTCGCCGGCAGCAGTCGCCGCAATGCTTCGCGCCGCTCGTGCAAAGGGCGGTCGCGCAGGTCGCGCCCGTTGGCGAACGGCAGATCGAACAGGTAGTACAGCAGTTCGTCGGTATGTTCGCCGTCGAACGCGTTCTGCAGCGCCTGGAAGTCCGGATGGCCGTCGGCGTCGAGGCAGATCACCTCGCCGTCGAGCCAGCCGTCGCGCAGCGGCAGCCGTTCGAGCGCACGCGCGAGCACCGGCATGCGCGCGGTCCAGTCGTGGCCGTTGCGCGTGATCAGCCGCGCGGTGCCGCCGTCTATCCGCGTCAGCACCCGATAGCCGTCGAATTTCAATTCGAACTGCCAGTTCCCTGGGTCGTGCGGCGCGGATTCGACCAGCGTCGCCAGTTGCGGCGACAGCGACTCGGGTAGCGCGGCCGCGCGTCCCGCGGTTTGTCCCGGGGCTCGTCCCTCAGCCCGTCGCCCGCCGGCCGCGGGTTCGCGTGCCGCTTCGGTCCGACGCGGTGAGTCGGGTTCAGGGGGCGGATCGGGCTCGGCTTCGTCATTGGCCGGCGGCAGCGTGGCGATGCTATCGGGCATCGCGTCGACGATCCGATAATCGGCCGAAGGCCGCTCGAACTCGTCGTGCTCCTTGATCAGCAGCCACGGGGGTTGTCGCTCGTGTTCGCGGCCGTGCATCCGAACCAGCGCCCACCGGCCGCGCAGCTTATGGCCGTGCAGCGTGAAGCTCAGCTTGCCGTCGCGATAGCCCCGCCGCGCATCGCCGATCGGGGTCCAATGGCCGCGATCCCAGATGATGACCCGTCCGGCACCGTACTGGCCCGGCGGAATCTGGCCTTCGAACGTGTTGTAGTCGATCGGATGGTCTTCGACCTGCACGGCCATTCGCTTGTCGGCCGGGTCGAGGCTGGGCCCCTTGGGGACCGCCCAGCTCTTCATCGTGCCGTCCAGCTCGAGCCGCAGGTCGTAGTGCAGTTGGCGGGCCCAGTGCTTATGGATGACGAACTGGCGACCCTCGCGGCCGGATACGGTGCCGGCCGGTTCAGAAGTCTTCGTGAAATCCCGCTTGCCGCGATAAGTCGCGAGGCGATCGGTGTTCATCGCGCGACATCTCCTGCTCAGCGTTGCGCGGATCGCGACGGACGGCGACCCCGCCGTGCGCCGCCGCGTTCTGCGCCATCGCCATCGTCGGTATCGTCCTTGCCTGCGTTCGCATGGCCGCCGGCACCGAGGCTGCGTTTCAGCAACGCCGTCAGATCGAGGATCTGCGCGCCGCTGGGCGGCGCCTCGATTGCCGGTTCGGCCACCGATTCGATATCCCCGGTATCGGCCTTCAAGCGTACGAGTTTCATGATCTCCTCCGCGAACGAATCACGGAACTGATCCGCGTTCCAGCGTTCGGTCATCTCGTCGATCAGCTTCGTGGCCATCGCCATTTCGGCGTCGCGGATGCCGGCGGCCTTCAGGTCGGCCGGCGGCAGGTCGAGCTGCTCGAACGACCGGATCTCTGCTCCCCAACGCAGCAGGTTCAATACCAGCGCACGGCCCGACGGTATCAACACGGCCAGATGCTGCCGGTTCTGGATGACGACCTTCGCGATGCCGACGCGCTGCGTACGGCGCAGCGCTTCGCGCAGCAGCGCGTAAACCTTCTCGCCGCGCGCGAGCGGAGCCGTGTAGTAAGGGCGTTCCAGATAGACGAACGGGATCTCGTCGGCATCGACGAAAGCCTCGATCTCGATCGTCTGCGTGGTCTTCGGATAGGCGGCGGCGATTTCTTCGTTGCTGAGCACCACATAGCGGTTCTTGTCGATCTCGACGCCGCGGACGATGTCCTTGGCGGAGACTTCGCGGCCGGTGATCTTGTTGATGCGGCGATAACCGACCGGCTGCATCGACCGCCGGTCGAGCCAGTCGAAATCGATGCCCGAGTCGCGCGTCGCCGAATACAGGCCGACCGGAATGTGGACCAGCCCGAAGCTGATCGCGCCCTTCCACAACGTCCGCGTCGACACCGGCGCCGCGGTGCCGGACGCTCGGCGATCGCTGCCCGCGGTGTCCCTCGGCGTCTTCGAGCTGCGGGTCGCCTTCGCGGTCTTCGCCGGCCGTGCCGTTGCCAATTGCGCCGAATCCGCATGCGCCGATGTCTCGTGAGCCGACTCAGCCTGCTTTGCCGTATTCGCGGCTTTCGCGGCTTTGGACGTTCTCGTCGCTTTCGTCGCTTTCGCCGTTTTCGTCGGCTGGGGTGTCGACGTCCGCCCCGCCGTGGCCTTGCGCGTTGTCAACTCGACCCTTCCTGTCCCGATTCGATGTCCGATCAACGCTAACAGCGGTCGGCGGGCGTGCCTGTAGGACGGGATCGCGCCGCCGCGCCGGTGGAACGCTGGCTCGCCGCCCGCCGCGATGGCAGAATCGTCGCCGAACCTGTCAGTCCATCAAGACAACCGAGGAGACCCGCCCATGAAGGCCGCCGTGCTGCACGCCCCCAATCAACCGTTGACGATCGAAGACGTGGAGATCGACAAGCCTGGCCGCCGCGAGGTGCTGATCCGCACGTCGGTTGCGGGCCTGTGCCACAGCGACCTGCATTTCATCGAGGGCAAGTACCCGTGGCCGATCCCGGCCGTGCTCGGGCACGAATCGGCCGGCGTCGTCGAGGCGGTCGGCGAGGACGTCACCTACGTCAAGCCCGGTGATCACGTGATCACGTGCCTGTCGGTGTTCTGCGGGCATTGCGAGTTTTGCCTGACCGGCCACATGTCGATCTGCAACAACAACGACGTCAAGCTGATGCCGGGCGTCGCCAAGCGGATGCGCTGGAACGGCAAGCAACTGAACCAGTTCATGAACCTGTCGTCGTTCGCCGAGCAGATGCTCGTGCACGAGCACGCGCTGGTGAAGGTGCGGCCCGACATGCCGCTCGACCTGGCGGCCCTGATCGGCTGCGGCGTGATCACAGGCTATGGCGCGGTCGTGCACACGGCCGGCGTCCAGCCGGGCGATACGGTGGCCGTCATCGGCTGCGGCGGTATCGGCCTGTCGGCGATCAACGGCGCGGCGATCGCCGGCGCCGGGCGGATCATCGCGGTCGACCGTGATCCGGTCAAACTCGAGATGGCGCGCAAGTTCGGCGCCACCGACGTCGTCGACGCCAGCGACGGCAGGGCCAAGGCTCAGGTGCAGGAGTTGACGGCTGGCGGCGTGCAGTGGAGCTTCGAGTGCGTCGGCCTGAAGCAGACGGTCGAGGAGGCGTTCGGCATGCTGCGCCAGGGCGGCACCGCGACGGTCATCGGCATGGTGCCCTTCGGTACCAAGGTCGAGCTGCATGCGGCCGACTTCCTGCGCGAACGCCGCATCCAGGGGTCGTCGATGGGATCGAACCGCTTCCGCGTCGACATGCCCCGTCTCGTGGACTTCTACCTGCAGGGCAAGCTGCACCTGGATTCGCTGCTGTCCGGGCGGATCGCGCTGTCGCAGATCAATGAAGGCTTCGAGGCGATGAAGAAGGGCGGCATCGCCCGCAACGTCATCGTTTTCGACGCGTGACAGTGTTCTGACTGGAACGGGTGTCGTTGGGGGGCGGGGAACCGCCCCTTCTTCAGTCGTCGAACTCCCGCCCGGTCAGGCGGTCACGTCTTCCAGCGCCAGCAGCTCTTCCACGGTCTGGCGGCGGCGGATTAGGCGGCACGCGTCGCCGTCGACCAGCACCTCGGCCGCCAGCGGGCGGCTGTTGTAGTTGCTGGACATCGACGCACCGTAGGCGCCCGCATCGTGGATGACGAGCAGATCGCCCACGGCGGCGGGCGGCAGCGCGTGCGTCAGCACTTCGCCACCGGGGCCTTGCGTGAATACGTCGCCCGATTCGCACAGCGGGCCGGCCACGACGGTGGCTTGGTCGGCGCCGTCCGCGCCGATGACGCTCATCGCATGGAAGGCGCCATACATCGCCGGTCGCATCAGTTCGTTGAAACCGGCATCCACCAGCACGAAGCGGTTGGCGCCGGCGTTCTTGACGGCGCGCACCTCGGCCAGCAGCACGGCGCTTTCGGCGACGAGGTAGCGGCCCGGCTCCAACTCCAGCGTCAACGGGTGGCCGATCAGTGCCTCCGCCTCGCGGCGCGCGGCATCCCACAGGCCGAAGTAGTGGTCGACGTCGATGCGTGCGTCGCCGTCGCGGTAAGGAACGGACAAACCGCCGCCCGCCGAGATCGCGTGCAGGTCGCAGCCCTCCGCCACCGCTTCGCGCACCAGCTCGACCATCGCGCCGCTGACCCGGGCCAGATGGCCATAGTCCACGCCCGAGCCGATGTGCACGTGCAGGCCGACGAGCTTCAGCCCGTGCTGCCGGATGGCGGCCAGCGCCGCGCCCAGATCGGCATGCCAGATGCCGTGCTTGCTGTGTTCACCGCCGGTGTTGGTCTTGTGGCTGTGGCCGTGGCCGAAGCCGGGGTTGATGCGCAGCCAGACCGCATGCCCGGGCGAGATCGCGCCCAGCTGGTGCAGCATGTCGACGGAGCCCGCGTTGACGGGGATGCGGTACTCGGTGACCGTCGCCAGCGTCGCGCGATCGAAGAGGTCGGCGGTGAAGACGATCTCGTCGCCGCCGGGCTGATAGCCCGCGGCAAGCGCCCGCAGCAGCTCGCCGCGCGACACCGAATCGACCTTGATGCCCTCGGCCCGCAGCAGCTTCAGGATGTGCACGTTGGAACAGGCCTTCTGCGCGAAGCGCACGACGTCGAAACGTTTCAGCGACGCGGCGCGCGCGCGGATGGTGGCGGCGTCGTAGACCCATAGCGGCGTGCCGTGTTCGGCGGCCAGTGCCTGGAGGCGGGCGGGGGTAAAGGCGGTCGGGAGTCGTTGCGTCATGGGTACGAGTGTGCGCAAACCCGGCCGTGCCTGCAAATCGCGGTTGTCATCACGTGCAATCACGGTGGCGTGCAAGACCAGGATGCCGTTGTTCTCCAGGAGTCTGGAATGTCACGGACTGATGATCTCCAGCGCCGGATAATAGGCGCGGTACCGCTTCGCATCCCGCGTCAGCAGGGTCATGCCTTCGATGGCGGCATGGGCGCCGATGTAGAAATCCGGCAGCGGTGATGTCCGGGCGCCTTTGGCTCGGCGATATCGCAGGAATGCCTTGCCGGCGAGGAAGCCGGCTTCCCAGGGGAGTTCGAGCCTGTTGAGGACATCCGGTGGCAGCGCGCCGTCGAGTTGCTCGATACGTTCGAAGCCGACCGAGACTTCGGCATAGATGATCGGATTGATGCAGAGTTTGGCTTGCGCCGCACAGGTATCGAGTTGCTGTGCGGACCATGCGTACCACTGCGGATCTTCGGTCAGTACGTCAAGCAGGACGTTGGCGTCGACGAGCACGCGCTTCATCAGATTCCACGCGTCAGTCGCATGATTTCATCAGTACTCAGGCGCGTCGTCGCCCGGCCGCGTAAACGGGCGGATACGGTTCCCTTGTGTACCGTGGGTGGATTGGCGATGACGGCTTGCGCTTCATGCAGCGCGGCTTCGCGAACGAAAGCGGCCACCGGCATGCCGCGCAGGGATGCGGCTGTACGGATACGGTGCTTATCCTCCGCACTCAGGCGTAGATCCAGGCGGTCAGCGGCAGTTGTCATCCGAATTCTCCTTGTACGGTATCTTACCGTACACCGATTGGAGGGGGGAAAGGGACGCTTCGCCTCGAAAATACTCGTCCGATCGGCCCCTGATCGCACGATCGGCGTTGCCGTCGCCGGTACAGACTCGCGCACGGAGAGTCTCTGACCGGCGGTGCAGGCATGCAGATCGACGATACGACGACGTTGCGCGACGCGCGGCATGGGCTTTGGCTCGTGTCGGGCAGTTATTTCGTCGATGTCCTGCTGTTGTGCGCATATGTCGCACTGGATCGGGTTTCACCCGGCGTGCTCGTGTTCTACGCCGGGTGGGCCGTCGTGCATTCGGCGGTGATGGCGGGGCTGGCGAGCACGCGGGCCTGGCAGCGCTTCGGCATGGCGCGAACGGCGTTCTGGCAGGTGATGGCAGTGGGCGTCATGATGACGAGCCTGATCGCGTTCGCACCAGGCGCGTCGCCGTTGTTCGTGAGCGGCCTGTTCATCGTCATGGCGTTCAGCGCGGTCGCATTGGACGTTCGCCGGATCGTCGCGGTCATCGCCGTCATCGGCATCGGGCTGCTCGTCGCGTTCGGCGTGGCGCCGGCGGGCGAGGCGATTCTCGGCGCATCGACCGAGGAGCGCCTGCTGGCGGCGGTCGTCATAGCTTGCGGCCTGGTGCGGTGCCTGTCGCTGGGCGTGTGGGCCCGATCGATGCGCGAGCGGCTCGTGCGCAAGAGCGATGAGCTGGCGGATTCGCGGCGCAAGCTCGATGAATTGGCGGCGATCGACCCGTTGACCGGCGCGCTGAACCGGCGCCGCATGCTCGAGGTGGTATCGCAGCAGGCCGGCGAGGCGCCGGCGGCTGCCTGCGTGGCGATGCTGGACCTGGATCACTTCCAGATCGTCAACGATCGGTTCGGCCGCGAGACCGGTGATCGGGTGTTGCGCCGGTTCGCGCAGATCGTCGCGTCGGAGCTGCGCGATGCCGACACGATCGGCCGCTACGGCGGCGAGGAGTTCCTGATCGTGCTGCGAAACGCCACGCTGTCCAGCGCACCGCGGATCCTCGACCGCATCCGGCATGCCGTGGCCCGTTTCGACTGGTCCTCGATCGCCGACGGCCTGCACGTGACCGTCTCGATCGGTGCGGCCCATTGCCGGGGCGGCGAGTCGCCTGACGTGTTGCTGGGTCGGGCCGATGTCGCGCTCCATCAAGCCAAGCGGGAGGGGCGCGACCGCGTTCAGCTCGATACCGCGTAGTGCCGGCTCGCCCACGGGCCAAGGCGAAAGCCTTGCCCTTAGGGGGGAGGTCGGGAACGCGATCAAGCTGCGTAGCGCGAGTTCTGCGGGCCGGCGCACCGGGGAGGATCGCGCGGCGTGGTCAGTAGCAGCTTCTGGCGAAAGGCGTCCAGATGGTCGAAGCCGGCATCGTCCGGGCCTTCCTATTCACTATCGCGCAATAGGCATGGCGGATATGCTCGGGCTTTCGACACGGACGGCGCGCGGCGGATGGCGTCGGAATCACAGCCGGGTTCATGGCTGGAACAGCGGCCGGGACCAGGATCACGATCGGGAGGCGAGGATGAGCGGATTGCGGACACTGTTGGGCGTGGAGTTGCCGATCCTGCAGGCGCCGATGGCGGGCGTGCAAGGCGCGGCGATGGCGATCGCCGTGTCCGAGGCCGGCGGCCTGGGCGCGCTGCCCTGCGCGATGCTGACGCCGCAGGCGTTGCAGGACGCGCTGACGGCGATCACCGCCGCGACGCGCCGGCCGTACAACGTCAACTTCTTCTGTCATCGCGAACCCGTGCCCGACGCCGGCCGCGAAGCGCGGTGGCGCGAGGCGCTCGCGCCGTATTACGCGGACTACGGGCTCGATCCGGCGCAGATTCCGAGCGGTCCGGGCCGCGTGCCATTCAGCGCGCAGGCGGCCGACCTGCTGGCGGCGTTCCGGCCGCCGGTCGTCAGTTTCCACTTCGGGCTGCCCGAGCCGGCGTTGCTCGAACGCGTGCGCGGCTGGGGCGCCAAGGTGCTGTCGTCGGCCACCACGGTGGCCGAGGCCCGCTGGCTGGCCGAGCGCGGCGTCGACGCGATCATCGCGCAGGGACTCGAAGCCGGCGGGCACCGCGGCATGTTCCTGACCGACGATCCGTCGACGCAGGTCGGCACTTTTTCGCTCGTCCGGCAGATCGTGAGGGCGGTCGACGTGCCGGTGATCGCGGCGGGCGGTATCGCCGACGCGGTCGGCGTGCGCGCGGCGATGACGCTGGGTGCCAGTGCCGTGCAGGTGGGCACCGCCTATCTGCTGTGCGATGAAGCGACGACCACGCCGCTGCATCGTGCCGCGCTGGCCAGTCCGGCGGCCGAACATACGGCGCTGACCAACCTGATGACCGGCCGGCTGGCGCGCGGCATCGTCAATCGCTTGATGCGCGAACAGGGGCCGATCAGCCCGCTGGCGCCGGCGTTTCCTTTGGCCACGGCCGCGATCGCACCGTTGCGCGCGAAGGCCGAAGCGGCCGGCATCGACGATTTCTCGGCGCTGTGGTCGGGCCAGAACGCGCGCGGTTGCCAGGCGATCCCGGCCGCCGAGTTGACCCGCGAACTGGCGCGGGGGTTCGATCGCTGAGTCGATCGCCTGCTCGGTCGTTGAGCCGTCGTTGAGCGGTGCCGGCCGACGAAGGCGCGGCGTCGATCGATGAAGGCGCGACGCTGAGAGATGGCGGCGCGAGCTCGCCATGGGTTCGTAGCGGGTTCGTGTCAGAAGGGCGGGGTCGTGGCGGATGCCCATCCGGTTCGGGGTAGCATCGGTGCTCTTGAACAACGAAGACG
>JAKPAM010000107.1 GCA_029779435.1 Pseudomonadota bacterium
CATCGGTCAGCGCATCGCCTTCGCCGATGTCGTGCAGACGGGACGGCTCGCGGCCGAGCAGGACGATACATCGCCCGCCGCGCGGGAGATTGCCGCGCTCGCCGCCGAAGTCACGAGGATCGGGGCATGAGCGAGCGGTCCTCGAAACGCAGTTTCGCGTCCCGGCCGGCCGATCCGGAAAGCTGGATCAAGGCGCCAGACCGTCCATCGCCGCGCGCGGACCCCGCCGCCGAATTTACCGCCAGGCTGACGATCGACGTCACCGCCGACATGCGCGGCCGGATCAAGATTGCCGCCTTCCAGCGCGGACAGACGGTCGCCGAGATGCTGCGCGCGCTGTTCGAGCGCGAGTTCCCCACCAGCGAAGGAGAGCCGCGATGATCGGTGTCGCCGACCCGTCGCTGCGCAGCGGCTTGCCGCCAGCGCCAGCGGCCGATGCACTGACCCATGTCGAGTTGACGTGGGTCGAGAAGAAGATCGAATTCTGGATCAGGTTCGGCCGCGAGATCGCCGAACAGATCCTCGACCGCCGCCGACGCGTCGTGTCGTTCGCACCGGACAGTGTTTTCGCCTTCGTTCGCTGGACCTCCAACGACTACGGCACCGCACTTTCTCGGCTCGACATCGTGCGCGCCGTCGGTGCGGGCGAGCGCTGCCAGACTCTGCCATCCGTGCGCCCCGGCGGCGACATCCTGTTGCGCGCCGATGGCTGGCCGAAGGTCGAGCGCGTGCTCCAGCTCATCGATGCGATCGAGGCGCGGGGCATCGAAGCGATCGACGTTTCGCCCGATCACTGGCGACACGTTCACAACCGTCTGACGGCCGGTGAAACACCGCGCGCCTACGACGCGCAGCAGCATCGCGCCTTCCTCTTGCGCCGGAGGATCATGCCATGAGCCGCTTTGGATACGTCATGACGACATACTTCGCGGTGATGCTGATGGGCGTCCTGTCGATCGTCTCCTTCGCGCCAAAGCTGATCTGGAATGCCTCCGCGAGCACGCCGATCGGCCTCTATGCGATCAGCGCCAGCGACGGATTGGAAGCGACCGACCTCGTCGCCGTAGCGGCGCCGGAGCCGATCGCCACGTTCCTTGCCGATGGCGGATATCTGCCACGCGGCGTGCCGCTGCTGAAGCGGGTGGCAGGCCTTCCCGGTCAACGTGTGTGCCGATCCGGCCGCACGATCACCGTCGACGGCCACGCCATCGGCGACGCGCTCGACCGTGATCGTCGGGGCCGCGAACTGCCGATCTGGCAGGGGTGTCGCGTCATCGCCGACGACGAGCTGTTCCTGATGAACTGGCAGGTCCGCGACAGCCTCGACGGCCGTTACTTCGGCACGCTCCCCGCCAGCTCGGTCATCGGCCGGGCCACCCCCCTCTACACCGACGAGGACGGCGATGACCGCTTCGTCTGGCGCGCGCCGACGCGGTGACGGCACGCCCATGTCCCCGTCCACCGCACAGCCAAGGAGAAACCCATGTCCCTCATCGGTCAATTCACGAGCGAAAATGACGGCTTCATCGGCCACCTAATGACGCTGACATTGCACCAGGACATCATCATCGTTCCGGCCGAACCGTCCGATGCCGAGAACGCGCCAGACTTCCGCGTCCATGTTCTCGACAGCATGAACAACGAAACCGGCGCGGAGATCGGTGCGGGCTGGAAGCGCACTGGCGAGAAGGCCGGCGACTACGTCTCGCTGCAGATCGACGATCCGACCTTTGGTCATCCGATCCGCGCTAACCTCTTCCAGTCCGCCGACGACAAGTCCGCCTGGGGCTTGCACTGGAATCGTCCGCCCAAGCGCGCAGAGCGGGACTGAACGATGTCGGTCCCGCTCCCCAAAGCTGTCGCCGGGCGGTCAAACACCGCCCGGCGCACAGTCTTCCTTCTCCTTTCCGGCCTTCTGCTTTCCGCACCGCTTTGCGCCAATGCGAATGCGCAGACGGTGTCCGCCGAGCGCCCCTCTCGCGTCGCTCCCTACGCCACATTCATCACCGAGGCCGCGCAACGCTTCGGCATTCCCGAGCACTGGATACGCGCCGTCATGCGCGTCGAAAGCGCTGGGGACGTGCGGGCGATCTCGTCGGCCGGCGCGATGGGCCTGATGCAAGTCATGCCCGCCACATGGGCTGATCTGCGCGCCCGTCACCGGCTCGGCGCGAATCCTTACGATCCACGCGACAACATTCTGGCAGGCGCCGCCTACCTGCGCGAGATGCACGACCGCTACGGTTCGCCGGGCTTTCTCGCGGCCTATAATGCTGGTCCCGGCCGCTATGAAGAGTATCTTGCTGGCCGTCCGTTGCCCGCTGAAACCCGCGCCTATGTCGCCGCGCTCGCGCCCATTATCGGCGGCGCAGACGCGCTTGCTCCCGTCACGGTCGCGGCCGCCGATCCCAACGCCTGGACGCGCTCGCCGCTGTTCATCGTGCAATCCGAGCGCGCCGCCACCGCTGTTTCGACGACCGGCGATCGCGCGTCGAATGAGACCCCGGCTGCAACTCCGGTGCGCGATGCCACAGCCATCGCTCCGCAATCCGCAGGCCTGTTTGTCGCCCGAAACGGCGATGGGGGGCCGCGATGACGGTGCTCGCAGCATTTCGCGGAATAGCGTGCTCTGGCGGAAGGATGGCGGTCCGAGGAGGGAGAGCAGGCAACACAACCGCACGATGGCGAGATAAAAGCGCGCGAGGTGCGGCTTGGTGCGGTCGTGTGTTTTCAGGGACTTATGGCGCATTGGCGCGAGGTGCGCCTGATCGGCGCAGCCTGCGCATCC
>JAKPAM010000173.1 GCA_029779435.1 Pseudomonadota bacterium
GCGGTCTCCAGTTGCTCGATCCGCGCCTTGAGCGCGGCATTCTGCGGTTCGGCCGAGCTGTCGTGCAGGCCGGCCGTGAAGGTCTTGAGCAAGCGGTCGGGGCTCATGTCGACCAGCATCCTCAACTGCAGGCGCCGCGGACCGGTCTGCCGGATCAGCTCGGCCGGATCGGCCGTGCGATGCGGCACGTACAACGCCGCCAGGAAGGCCTTGAGGATGAAGACCGAGCGCAGCCCGACGCCATTGAGGCGCAGGTCGGCGCCCCCCAGGCTGACGGTGTCGTCGAAGCGAAAGCCGCCGACCTCGATCGCGGCGGCCGGCGGCGCCGCGCCGACCGTCGCCAGCGCGAGCACCGACGCCAGCAGGCCCGCGCCGATTCGGCGACGTCCCGCACCGGAGATCATCGAACGCGCGGACGAGGAGCCTGCGGAGTCGTGCAGAGGATCAATCATTGATATTGCAAGGTCGAGGGCCGCAGTCTAAATGACAGTCGGAATTCCAGACAACTTTGGTTCGCCGACGCTACACTGCCCGCCCATGTCGATACTCCTGCTGCTGCCCGACCTGTCGATGGTCGTCCTCGGGTTCGTACTGTCGCGCCTGGGCAGTTGGGGACGCCCATTCTGGGATGGCCTCGAACGGCTCGTGTACTACGTGCTGTTTCCGACGCTGCTGTTCCAGTCGGTGCTGCGCGCACCGTTGTCGCTGAGCACGGCGCTGCCTTCCATCCTGACGCTGCTCGCGTCGGCGGCGCTGGCGATCGTGCTGGTGGCGCTGGCGCCGCGCGTGATGAAGGTCGACCGGCGCCAGTTCGCGTCCGGCGCGCAATGCGCGTTCCGCTTCAACACCTACGTGGCGCTGGCCCTGGCGCAGCGGCTGGCCGGCGAGCCCGGGCTGACGCTGTGCGCGCTGCTGGTGGCGGTAATGGTGCCGATCAGCAACGTCGGCGCCGTCGTGCCGCTGGCCCGCCATGCCGGTGGCCGCATCGGCCGGGAACTCGTACGCAATCCGCTGATCCTGGCGACCGTGGGCGGCCTGCTCGGCAATCTGGCCGGCCTGCAACTGCCCGAACCGGTGCAGGCATCGCTGTCCCGCCTGAGCTCCGCGGCGCTGGCCACCGGGCTGCTATCGGTGGGCGCGGGGCTGGTGTTTCGGACCGCGCCCGCGGCCGACGGGCCCGCCGGCGCCCCTCGCCCGGCCGAGTGGCCGCTGAGCCTGTGGATCACGGCCATCAAGCTGGTCGCGATGCCCGGCTGCGCGCTGCTGGTCAGTCGGTGGCTCGGACTGGATCCGACCGCGCAACTGGTTACCGTCATGTTCACGGCCGTCCCGACGGCCTCGAGCTGCTACATCCTGGCGGCGCGCATGGGCGGCGATGGCCCCTACGTCGCGCGATTGATCTCGGTGTCGATGCTCGGCTCGATGCTCACGCTGCCGCTCTGGCTGGGGTGGCTGGCATAGGGATCGCTGGCATAGGGGTGGGCGGCATAAGGGTGGACGGTACAAGGGCGGCTGAGGCACAAGGGCGGCTCGCATGAGAGAGGCTGGCCACGGGTGACGGCCGTATCGATGGTCGTCATGCGGCGGGCCAGGGACGGACGGCGGGGCGGCGGCCGGCATGGGCCAGCTCACCGGAAGCCGGACGTCCTTCCTGCGCCAGCGCCCATTCGACGTGCTCGCGCACCATCGGTGACGGGTCTTCGCGCCGCCGCAGCAGGGCTTCGCGCAGCGCGCAGCGCGCCGGCTCGGACGCCTCGGCCAGCGCGTTGCCGAGCGCGACGGCCAGGTTGCGCAGCCATCGCTCGTGGCCGATGCGGCGGATCGGCGAGCCCTCCAGGCGCTGCGCGAACTGGTCCGGCGTCCAGTCGAACAGGGCGATCAACGCGGCGGCATCCAGGTCGTTGCGAGGGAGGAAATCCGGCACGCGCGGCACCTGCGCGAACTTGTTCCATGGGCAGGCGAGCTGGCAGTCATCGCACCCGTAGATGCGGTTGCCGATCGCGGGCCGCAGCTCGGGCGGAATCGGGCCATGCGACTCGATCGTCAGGTACGAGATGCAGCGCCGCGCATCGAGCTGCCATGGCCCGATGAAGGCCTGCGTCGGACAGACGTCCAGGCAGCGGCGGCAATGGCCGCAGTGATCGGCCTCGATCTCGCCGGGCGGGTGCGTCGGCAGCGGCAGGTCGGTGAACAGGCTGCCGAGGAAGAACATCGAGCCCTGGCGGCGATCGATCAGCAGCGTGTGCTTGCCCCGCCACCCCAGGCCGGCCTTGCGCGCCAGAGCGACCTCCATGACGGGTGCCGAATCGCAGAACACGCGATGACCGAACGGCGCCGCGGCGCCGGCGATGCGCTCGGCCAGCCGCTGCAAGCGCGCACGGACCACCTTGTGGTAGTCGCGTCCCAGCGCATAGCGCGACACGTACGCGCGCTCCGGCGTGTCGAGCGTGCGCCACGCCTGAGTGAGCCAGTCCGGATCCTCGGGCGCGTAAGGCATCGCGACCATGATGACGCAGGTCGTGCCGGGAACCAGCTCGGCGGGGCGCGTCCGCTTGCTGCCATGGCGGACCATATAATCGAGTTCACCGTGGTGCCCGGCCGCCACCCACGCGGCGAGCCCAGGCTCGGCATCCGAAAGGTCGACGTCGGCGACCCCCAGCGAGCCGAATCCCAGCTCGCCGGCCCATTCGCGTAGTTCGTCGATCGTTGGCAGCATCCGCCGGAGTATGCCCGGGAGCCTGTCGAATAGGGCCTGTTAACGCTAGGATCGCCGAATCCTGAATCATGTCGATGACCCTGTCCCTAGCCGTTCGCGACGAAGCGGCCACCGAGCGGTTGGCCGCCGGCCTGGCCCCGCATCTGGCCGCCGGCTGGCGCCTGTACCTGAGCGGCGAGCTCGGCGCCGGCAAGACCCACTTCACTCGCGCCCTGCTGCGCGCGCTCGGCCACCGAGGTCGCGTGCGCAGTCCGACGTTCACGTTGCTCGAACCTTACGAATTTAACAACTTTACCCTCTATCATTTTGATTTCTATAGATTCTCGGATAACAATGATTGGCGTGACGCGGGCTTCGACGAATGGCTGTCCGATCCACGCGCCATCACGGTCATCGAATGGTCGGAAATGGCCGGGAATCAGCTTCCCGTCCCCGACGTACACCTGAGGTTCGAGTTCGCGGCCGACGGCTCGCGCAAGCTGCATCTGCAAAGCCATTCCGCGAGAGGTGACGATTGGTTGAAGACGATTTCGCAGGACACGGCGCGGGACGGGGTTCCGGCGGCACCGCCCCCGGACGGGACGGCGCGCTGATCGGCAGGCCGCCGCGGCGGCGCTTGCTGCGCCGGGCCGCCGCGGCGTCGCTGGGCGCGCTGCTGGCGCTCGACATCCCCCTGGCCCGCGCCGGCGCCATCGTGGCGGTGCGGGTGTGGCCGGCGCGCGACTACACGCGCGTCACGCTCGAACTGGACGAACAACTCAAGCACACCCATCAATTGATGAGCCAGCCGAACCGGCTGGTGCTGGACCTGGAAGGCGCCAACGTCGACCCGGCGGTGCGTGACCTGGTCGCCCAGATCCAGGCCGACGATCCGTACATCGAGCAGGTGCGTGTCGGGCAATACAAGCCATCGGTGATGCGGCTGGTGTTCGACCTGAAGACGACGGTCGCGCCGCAGATCTTCACGCTCAAGCCGATCGACCAGTATCGCTACCGCCTGGTGCTGGACCTGTTTCCGGCCACGCCCGTCGATCCGTTGATGGAACTGCTGGCCGACGCGTACCGGCGCGCCGAGCAGGACAACCGCCGGCCGGCCGGCGATCCGCTGGGCCGGCTGCTGGCCGACCGCGGCAAGACCCCCGGCAAAGGCGCCACCGAGCCTCACGGTCCCGCATCGCCGCCCCCGTCCGCGTCGACTTCCATCGCGGTGGCCGACGCGGCCGAGGCGGCCAGCTCGCCGAGCCAGGCGACGATCGACGCGGCGATCCGCCGCGCTGCTCCCCCCGGCACCCCGGGGGCCGAGCCGATCGTCCGGTCGCGGCAAGGAAAGAAGCCGGCGGTCTCGCGGCTGGTGACGATCGCGCTGGATCCGGGCCATGGCGGCGAGGATCCGGGGGCCGTCGGCCGCGGCGGCACGCGCGAGAAGGACGTGGTACTGGCGATCGCGCAGCGGCTGCGCGACCGGATCAACAGCGAACCGAACATGCGCGCGTTCCTGACCCGGGACGCGGACTTCTTCGTGCCGCTGTCGGTCCGCGTCGAGAAGGCCCGCCGCGTCAAGGCCGACCTGTTCATCTCGATCCATGCCGACGCGTTCGTCCGGCCGGATGCGCGCGGCGCGTCGGTGTTCGTGCTGTCGGGCCGCGGGGCCAGCAGCACGGCGGCCCGTTGGCTGGCCAACAAAGAGAACCGTTCGGACCTGATCGGCGGCGTCCGGCTCGCGCGCAGCAGCAACGAGGTCGCGCGCATGCTGCTCGAGATGTCGACGAGCGCGCAGATCCGCGACAGCAGCCACGCCGGGCGATTCGTCCTGACCGAACTCGGCGGGCTCGGACAACTGCACAAGCGCGACATCGAGCAGGCCGGTTTCGCGGTGCTCAAGGCGCCGGACATTCCGTCGATCCTCGTCGAGACCGCGTTCATCAGCAATCCCCAGGAAGAAGCCAAGCTGGCCAACCCGCGCCACCAGGCATCGGTGGCCGAAGCGATCTTCAAAGGGGTGCGGCGCTACTTCATCAAGCACCCGCCGGGGCAGCGCAGCCAGGCGACCTGACCGCGCGCCGGGGCCGGTGCACGCCGGGACCGAGCGTCGCTAGTGTCGTGTTCCAGAAGTTCGCTGAATAAGAAAATCTGCCGAAATCAGTGCCAGGCAAGGCGCAAACCGCAGCGATACCGAGGTATCGCGTGGATTTGCGCGGCCGGCATAGGCAACGCGGCATGGCGCTGATTCCCGGCGGATTTGTTCAGCGAACTTCT
>JAKPAM010000174.1 GCA_029779435.1 Pseudomonadota bacterium
GATCTTGTACGTGATGTTGACGCCGGCCGCGATCGACGCGCGCACGGCCAGGAAGCCCGAATGGAAGTACGTGCCGTCGCCGAGGTTCGCGAAGATGTGCTTCTCGTCGGTGAACGGCGCCTGGCCGATCCACGTCGTGCCCTCGCCGCCCATCTGCGTGAACGTCTCGGTGCGCCGGTCGGGCATCCACGTCGTCATGTAGTGGCAGCCGATGCCGGCCACCGCGCGCGATCCCTCGGGCACTCGCGTCGACGTATTGTGCGGGCAGCCCGAACAGAACGTCGGCACGCGGCTGACGATCGACTGCGGCTCGACCCCGGCCGACTCCTTGGCGGCGATGATCGCCAGGCGCGCTTCGATCCGCGCGCGCAGGTCCGACGGCATCTCGAACCGCGAACCGAACTGGCCCGGATTGAGCAGCCGTCCGGCGATCGCCTTGGCGATGATCGCCGGCGACAGTTCGTAGTGCGCGGGCAGCAACCACTTGCCCATCGGCATCGCCCACTCGCCGCCCTGCCCGTCCTTTTCGTCGAACTTGCCGTAGATGCGCGGGCGCACGTCGTCGCGGTAGTTGTACAGCTCTTCCTTGAGCGCATACTCGATCAACTGGCGCTTTTCCTCGACGACCAGGATCTCCTCGAGCCCGGTCGCGAACTCGCGCGTCGTCTGCGCTTCGAGCGGCCACACGACGCCGCACTTGAACAGCCGGATGCCGATCCGCTCGCAGGTCGCCCGATCCAGGCCCAGGTCTTCCAGCGCCTGGCGCGTGTCCAGGTAAGCCTTGCCGGCGGTGATGATGCCGAACCACGCATGCGGCGAATCGAATACCGCGTGGTTCAGCCGGTTCTCGCGGACATAAGTGAGTGCCGCGTAGAACTTGTAGTCGAGCAGCCGCGCCTCCTGCGCCAGCGGCGTGTCGGGCCAGCGGATGTTCAATCCGTGCGGATCGTCGGGCAGCCGGAAGTCGCGCGGGATCCGGAGGTCGACGCGGTCCGGGTCGATCATCACCGAGGCCGACGCCTCGACGACCTCGGTCACCGTCTTCATCGCGACCCACAGGCCCGACCAGCGCGACATCGCCCAGCCGTGCAGGCCCAGGTCCAGGTATTCCTGCACGCTGGCCGGGTAGAACACCGGCATGCCGCAGGCCTTGAAGATGTGATCGGACTGGTGCGGCAGCGTCGACGACTTGGCGCCGTGGTCGTCGCCGGCCAGCGCGATCACGCCGCCGTGGCGGCTCGTGCCGGCCGCGTTCGCGTGCTTGAACACGTCCCCGCAGCGGTCGACGCCCGGCCCCTTGCCGTACCACATCGCGAACACGCCGTCGTAGCGGGACTTGCCCCACAGGTTCGCCTGCTGGCTGCCCCAGACGCTGGTGGCCGCCAGGTCCTCGTTGATGCCGGGCTGGAACACGATGTGGTGCGCGGCCAGATGCTTGCCGGCCTTCCATAGCGCCTGGTCCAGCCCGCCGAGCGGCGAGCCGCGGTAGCCGGAAATGAAGCCCGCCGTGTTCAGCCCTTCGCGCTGGTCGCGCTCGCGCTGCAGCATCGGCAGCCGCACGAGCGCCTGCGTGCCGGACATGAAGGCGCGACCGCGTTCGAGCGTGTACTTGTCGTCGAGCGTCACCTGCTCGATCGCGCGCCGCACGGCGTCGGAGACGGGCGGCAACCCGGCCGGGGTGGCCGCGGTGGAATCAGGAGACGGGCCGGACGCGGAACCTGCCGCAGCGCCGGGCGCGGAGTCGGTGGAAGCGGAGTCGGTAGAAGCGGAGGCCGCGAAGGCGGAAGCGGACCCGGAGGAAGCGGAGGCCGCGGAAGGATGCGCGCCGGAGGGGGTTGCGACGGGGCGGTCCGTGTCGGACATGGACAATCTCCTGCCAAAGATCGTGTCTCGGTCAGCCGCGCGCCGCGGAACATCCGCGGCGGCACCTACGGGCGGCTTGTGGCCACCCGGCAGGCCGTCGTCATGAGACGGCCTGGCAATGATTATCTGCAATGAGTCCGCGCGCGGCTAGCGGGCCTTTCCCGAAGATGTTGCGGCGAAGCGGCGCGGCGCGGGCGATCCGGCGCCTTCCGCCGACGAGCGGCGGCCGTGACCGGTTCAACGTGACCGGTTCAGCGAGGTTCGACGCTGGATTCAGCGACCGCTCAACGGCGCACCGGCCACAGCACGGTCGCGATCGCCACCAGGATGCTGACCAGCGCCACATAGTCCTGCCAGCCCGGTTGTTCCCCCAGCATCACCATGCCCGAGAACAGGCCGACGACCGGGATCAGCATCACCGACAGGCCGCTGGCCACCGGCGGCAGCAGGCCGACCAGCCGGAACCAGATCAACTGGCAGAAGCCGAAGATCACCACCGCGTTGTACAGCATGGCGGCCCACTCGGCGGCATCCGGCCAGCGCACCCACTGGTCGCGCTCGACCACCGCGACCAGCGCGCCGCAGATGACCAGCGAAATCAGCAGCGACCAGAACGTGATGACGGTGATCGGCACCTGCAGGCGCCGCCGGCTCATCAGGTGCGTCCCGTACGCCCATACCGCCGCCGCGCCCAGCATGCACGCGGCCCCGATCGGCTTGCCGGTCATGTGCATCAGTTCTTCACCGAGCAGCAGCAGGACGCCGATCCCCGCCGCCACGAGACCGATCCACAGCCGGCGCGATGGCCGCTCGCCGAAGAACGCGATGCCCCAGATCGCGCTCCAGATCGGCAGCGTGTAGGCGAGGATCGCCGCCTTGCCCGAAGCCAGCAGCTTGACGCCGTACATCGCCAGCACGAACCAGACGGTCATGTTGAAGAACGCCAGCCGGAACAGCTCGGCCCAGTCCTGACGCGCCACCCGCCAGGGCAGCTTCTGCGCACGGATCATCACCGCCAGCACCAGCAGCCCGCCGATCATCGACAGCGCGCGGAACGACATCGGCGCGAAGTCGCGCACACCGATCTTCATCACCGGCCAGAACAGGCCCCAGAACAACGTCAGCAACGCCAACAGCAACAGATCGCGACCACTCAGCTTGTCCACGTGCGCATCCCGCAAGCGCCGCCGTCGTCATCGTCGAGAAGGCGCGCCGCTACAATGCCGTCCCGGGGCATGCGCCGCGATCACCGCGGCGCCGGGGACGGACCAAACGGAGATTGTAGGCGTGAGCTTCAGACGGATGCTGAGCAAGGCCTGGCAGGGCCAGGATTCGCAGTTGTGCGTGGGGCTGGACCCCGATCCCGACCGGCTGCCGGCTTCGCTGCGCGGTCGCCCCGACGCGCTGTTCGCGTTCTGCCGGGCGATCGTCGACCGGACCGCCGATCTGGCGTGCGCGTTCAAGCCGCAGATCGCGTACTTCAGCGCGGCGCGAGCCGAGGACCAGCTCGAAGCGCTGATCGCGCACATCCACGCGAACCATCCGGGCCTGCCCGTCATCCTCGACGCCAAGCGCGGCGACATCGGGTCGACGGCCGAGCGCTATGCGAAGGAAGCGTTCGAGCGCTACCAGGCCGACGCGGTGACGCTCAGCCCGTACATGGGTCGCGATTCGATCGAACCGTACCTGCGATACCCGGGGCGAGGCGCGATCCTGTTGTGCCGCACGTCCAACCCCGGCGGGTCGGACCTGCAGGCGCTGGACGTCGGCGGCGAGAAGCTCTACGAGCGCGTCGCGCGGCTGGCGGCCGACGCGTGGAACACCGGCGGTGAGCTGGGCCTGGTCGTCGGCGCGACGTTTCCGGCGGAACTGGCCCGGGTCCGCGAGCTGGCCCCGACGCTACCGCTGCTGGTGCCCGGCATCGGCGCGCAGGGCGGCGACGTCGACGCGACCGTGGCCGCCGGGACCGACACCGACGGGTACGGGATGATCATCAGCTCGTCGCGCGCGATCCTGTACGCCAGCGGCGGCGACGATTTCGCCGAACGAGCCGCCGACGTCGCGCGGGCCACCCGCGACGAGATCCGCGCGGCCTCGGCCCGGCGGCGCACCGCGAAGGCCGACGCGCGAGGCTGACGGCACCGCCCTCGCGGCTGCGCTACACTGGTTTCAGAACCGCGCGCCCCGAGGAGATCCACCGATGCGCATCCTGCTGGCGGAGGACGACCAGGTACTGGCCGACGGCCTTTCCCGGTCGCTGCGCAATACCGGCTACGCGATCGACCACGTCGACAACGGCGATACCGCCGACACCGCGCTGGCCGCCCACGAATACGACCTGCTGATCCTCGATCTGGGGCTGCCCAAGCTGTCCGGGCTCGACGTGCTCAAGCGGCTGCGCAACCGGCACGGCGCAGTACCGGTGCTGATCCTGACGGCAGCCGATTCGATCGAGCAGCGCGTACGCGGGCTGGACCTGGGTGCCGACGACTTCATGGCCAAGCCGTTCGACCTGGCCGAGCTCGAGGCCCGTGTCCGCGCGCTGGTCCGTCGCAGCAAGGGCAGCACGACGACGCAGTTGCGGCATGGGCCGCTGCTGTACGACCAGGTCGGCCGCACCGCGTTCCTGGACGACAAGCAGCTGGACCTGTCGGCGCGCGAACTGGGCGTGCTCGAAGTGCTGCTGCAGCGCGTCGGCCGGCTGGTCAGCAAGGAACAGATCGTCAATCATTTGTGCGAATGGGGCGAGGAAGTCAGCCACAACGCGATCGAGGTCTACATGCACCGGCTGCGCAAGAAGGTCGAGTGCGAAGGCGTGCGGATCGCGACGGTCCGCGGCCTCGGCTACTGCCTGGAGCGCCCCGGCCCGACCGCCAAATGACCATCGCCCCGGCCGTATCGCTTCCTGCCGCGAGCCGGTGGGCCGCGATGCTGGACGACCTGATCGCGACCCGGGATCCGGCCGAGGAAGCCGCGTGGTCCGCCGGCGCCGAAGCCGACGGTCTCGAAACCGTCGGCACCGAGACCCCCGGCACCGACGCCGTCGCCGCGCCACGACGCCGGGCGGCCGAACAACGCTCGCTGTTCGGCGAGATCCTCGATTGGATGATGGTGCCGCTGCTGCTGCTGTGGCCGCTGTCCGTCGCGATGACGTTCATCATCGCCCGCGCGATCGCCGACGGCCCGTTCGACCGCGCGCTGCTCGACCGCACGCACACGCTGACCCGCCAGATCCGGATGATCGACGGCCGCCCGCAACTGGAGAACCCGGCGCCCTCGATCGCGGCGTCGGCCTTGTCGCCGCCGCCGTCGCCGGCCCCGCCGTCGTTCGCGATCGACACGGCCTCGGTGGCCGACGGCATCCGCGCGCCCTACGTGCAGATCATCGATCCGCTGGGCCAGCCGGTCTACGGCGAGGCCAATCTGCCGCTGCCCGCGCTGTACGACTTTCCGCAGATCGGCGTGACCAAGCTGCGCCAGGACACGTACCGCGGCGAAGAGTTGCGGATCGCGTATCAGTACCTGGAGCCGCCCGGTTCGCCCCCGGGCAGCAACCCGCTGCTCGTGCAGGTGGCCGAGACGCCGGCCGAGCGCACGCGGCTGGCCAACGAGATCATCAAGGGCGTCATCCTGCCGCAGTTCCTGATCCTGCCGATGGCATTGGCGCTCGTATGGTTCGGCCTGGGCCGCGGGCTTCGGCCGCTGCGCGTCGCGCAGGAACGCCTGCACGCGCGACGCATCGACGACCTGTCGGCCCTGGATCGGCGCAGCGTGCCGCAGGAGATCGCACCGCTGGTCGACGGCTTCAACGAACTGCTGCGGCGGCTCGATCACACGATGAGCGAACAGCGGCGATTCATCGCCGACGCCGCGCACCAGTTGAAGACGCCGCTGGCCGGCCTGCACACCCAGGCCGAACTGGCGTTGCGCGAGACCGACCCCGAGGAGGTGCGCCGCAGCCTGCGGCAACTGGCCCGCAGCTCCGGCCGTGCCGCGCATCTGGTCAACCAGTTGCTGGCGATGGCGCGGATCGAGAACCTGCGCGACCAGGCGGCGCTGGAGGCGATCGACCTGAACCCGCTGGTGCGCGCCGTCGTCACCGACTGGGTCGACCCCGCGCTGCGGCGCCGGATCGACTTCGGCTACGAATCGCCGGACGAACCCGCGCCGATCGCCGGCCACGCGATCCTGCTGCAGGAGATGCTGAACAACCTGATCGACAACGCGCTGCGCTACACGCCGGAGGGCGGGACGATCACCGTTCGGCTGGCCGCCGACGTCGAGACGGTTCGGCTGGAAGTCGAGGACGACGGCCCCGGCGTGCCGGCCGATGAACGCCAGCTCGTCTTCGAACGCTTCTATCGCGTGCTGGGCTCGCAGGTCGACGGCAGCGGCCTGGGACTGGCGATCGTGCGCGAAATCGTCCAGCGCCATGGCGCCGAGGTCGAGCTGCACGATACCCGCCCCGGCCACCCGACCCGGCCGGGCATGCGGATCGTCGTCCGGTTCCCCAAGGTGCAGGAGGGCTGAAAGATCCGCGACGATCGAAAGTTCTGCTAGAATCGCGGGCTTCGGTGATGTAGCTCAGTTGGTTAGAGCACGGCACTCATAATGCCGGGGTCGGTGGTTCAAGTCCACCCATCACCACCAAGATTTTCTTAGAAAATCAATGAGTTACTAGGAATAACGGGGTAAGCGGTAATTTTTCCAGGTTTACTCTGGGTTTAAAAGTCCTGAGAACTACTACGGCACTACAGCGAACTACCCCGAACTCTCGGGGTATTTTTTTGCCTGCTGCACAGGGTTCCGGATGGATGGGAAACGAGCGGGACGCAGGCATGCCTGTTCGTACGGACGGTCGCCGTCGCGCGTATCACGAAGCCCCGTTCGTCCTCGCAAGGGCGCCCGGCGGACATGCGACGATACGCATCTTCCGCCCCGAAGGCGCCCGACGCGCTGCCCCCTCCTGAACTAGGACGGATTTTCCCGCGAGGAATCTGATGAGCACCCCTGGATCCCGCAGCCGCGTTCCCTTCTACCTGCTGCTCGCCGCCGTATCGATCGGCCTGGTCGCCATCCTGCTGCCGTTCTTCTCGGCGGTGTTCTGGGGCACGATCCTGGCGGTGCTGTTCCATCCGCTTTTCCGCATGTTGAACGTGCGGTTCCGCAACCGGCGCAACCTGGCGGCACTGACGACGCTGCTGCTGGCGACGGTGGTCGCCGTGCTGCCGGTGTTTCTGCTGGCCAGCGCACTGGTCCAGGAAATCGCGCTGGCTTATGAGCAGTTGCGCGGCGGGCGCTTCAAGCCGGCGCTGCTGATGCAGAAGGCGCTCGAATACCTGCCGGATTCGATCGTGTCGCTGCTCGGGCGCTTCGGACTGACCGACATCACCGAGCTGCAGAACAAGCTGGTCCAGGGCGCCGGCCAGATCAGCCAGTTCATGGCTTCGCAGGCGGTGGCGATCGGTCAGAACACGCTGCAGTTCGCGGTCGGCTTCGGCATCATGCTGTACCTGGTGTTCTTCCTGCTGCGCGACGGCGGCGCGATCACGCGACGCGTGCGCGAGGCGATTCCGCTCGATCCCGAGGAAAAACGCCAATTGCTCGAACGCATGTCGATCGTCGTTCGCGCGACGGTCAAGGGCAACGTGGTCGTGGCACTCGTGCAAGGCGCGCTCGGCGGCCTGATCTTCTTCCTGCTGGGCATCCCGGGCGCGCTGCTGTGGGGCACCGTGATGGCCGGGCTGTCGCTGCTGCCTGCCGTCGGTGCGGCGCTGATCTGGGGGCCGGCCGCCGCTTACCTGATCATCGCGGGACAGACATGGCAGGGCATCGTGCTCGTGCTGTTCGGCGCGCTGGTCATCGGCATGGTCGACAATGTCCTGCGTCCCGTCCTGGTCGGCAAGGACACGCGGCTGCCCGACTGGGTCGTGCTGCTGTCGACGGTCGGCGGCATGTCGGTTTTCGGCATCAACGGCTTCGTCATCGGGCCGCTTATCGCAGCGATGTTCATCGCCTGCTGGGGCATCTCGCGCATCGAACAGGCACAGTTGACGCCGTCGCAGATCGACGCGGCCGTCGGTCGCGCCGCCGCCGCCGAGCGCGAGGCGATCGCGGCCGAGGGCCGCGCGGACGACGAGCATGACGAACACGACCATGGCGAACCGCCGCCGATACGGGTGGTCGCCGAGCTGGCCGCCCCCCGGTCCCGCGCTCCTGTCGAACGCGATCGGCGCGGCGACGAACTCGGCTGAGGACGCACCGGCCTCACGGTTGCGCCAGCATCACGCCCGCGCCGGCCTTATGACCGCGCCGACCTCACGCCCGCGCCGGCCTCATGACCGCGCGAGCATCACGATCGCCACCGCCGCGATCGACAGCACCAGCACGCCGGCGATCGCGAACGGCAGCATCGCCACATAGGCGTGGCGCTCGCGCCCGGGCAGGCCGGCCATCGCGCAGGCCATCGACGTGCGCACCGGCGAGAACAGGCTCAGGCAGGTGCCGCTGACGTGCTGCAGCGCGGCGACGACCGGCACGGCCAGCCCGGCCTGCGTGGCCAACGCCACCTGAGCGGACATCAGCAGGCTGTTTCCGGGCGTGCCGCTGTTGGTCAACACGCCGAAGGCGCCCGCCAGCCACGGCGTGGCGAGAACGGTGCCGATGCCGAACGCTTCGAACAAGCGGCTGGCCAACGCGGCGGCGATACCCGATGCCGACAGCGTCTCGGCCATCATCGAGAACAGCACGACGGTCAGGATCGCGGGCTTGCCGGCCCGCCAGGCGTCGCGCCATGCCGCCACCGCCGAATCGGCCGGCCGCCGCACGCGCAGCGTCAGGCAACCGGCGACGAGCAGCCAGGTGCCCGCATGGAACAGCGGTGACCACGCCGGCGCATCGGCCCACGGCGCCATGCGCAGCGTGTTCTTCAGCCACTCGGACAACGGTCCCACGAGCCGGGTCGACAGCAGCCATCCGATCAGCAGCAGATGCGGCAGCACATGCCGTGCCGCGGCCGCCAGCGCCGCGCGATCCGGCCGCCGCTCGACGACGAACCGCGCGACGATCAACGGCCCGAAACCGGCCAGTAAAGCGGTCTCCGGCCCCACCAGCCAGGTCGCGGCCATCAACAGGCTCATCGCCACCAGCATCCAGGCCGCCTCGCCGACCCGCTGACGCGGCGCCGCCCCCACCCCGGCCCGCTCGGCCAGCCGCCAGAACAACGGCAACCACACCGCCAGCAGCGCGGCGACGAACAGGCCGCTGATCAATGCCAGCGTCGTCGGCGGGATCCGCGCGAAGCTGGCGCCGACGATCGTGCCGCTGGCCATCGCGCCCCAGGGAATGAAGGTCTGGCTCAGCAGCGAGAACGCGGCCAGATCGAGCGGCGCGACGCCCAGCGTACGCACCAGCGTCAGCGTGCCGACCATGCCGACGCCGAAGCCGGTCACCGATTCGGCGAACGGACCGACGATGAAGCACGCGGTGAACAACAGGCGGCGGCGCGCGCGCGGATCGGCGGCGGCTGCCGGCTCGCCTCGTCGCCAGCCATCACTATCACCACCGCCAGCGCCGCGGCCTGCTGCCTGCCAGAACAGCAGCCCGCCGAAGATATAAGGAACGATCGTCCAGCCGATCCATGCGCCACGCGCCAGCGCACCGCCGACGTCGCGCGCGGACAAGGCCGCCGGCGCGCTGAGCGCGGCGACGAGAATGGCCAGCAAGGTGCCGGCCGCGGCGGCGGTCGCGGCCGAAGCGCGGCCGCTGGCGATCAGCCCGACGACGGCGAGCGCGGGCAGGGACCAGATCAACAAAAGCATGCGCGACCGCCGCGGCGTCTCCTCGAAGCGCCGCGATCGGTCGCGGACGAACCGGGATGATAACGGAGGTCGAGGCTTGCGCTTTGGCCCGTGGTCGAGGGCCGCTCGCGCCGGGACCGGCTGCTCGCCGAGGAGCCGCGAGGGTGATGGCCCCCGGGGCCCGCCGCTAAGCCGCCTGCGCGTGCGGGGCGCCGCCGAACCGGTCGTTGGCCGGCCGGTCGACGACCGGGCGATAAGCGCCGTGGCCGCTGGCGATCGCCGACACCGCATCGCTGTGCACGATCAGCGCGCCGGTCGCCTCCAACGCGCGGCCCAGCGCACGGTCGTCCTCGTCGATGCACGACGAGAACCCCGCGCTCTTGCAGTACGTGGCCGAGCTGACGCCGAAGTTGCCGGCATGCACGCCGGCCCCCCCGGCAGCCGGCACCGGCGGCGGCGCGTCGTGCAGCGCCGTACGCCCGCAGACGACGTCGGCGCGCGCGGCGAGCTGGGCGGCCAGCCAGTCTTCATCGACGACCGCGTGCGCATTGACGAACGCCAGCCAGCGGGCGCCCGCCCAGACCGCCATGTCGGCGCCGGCGGTGCGGGCCACCGATACGTCGCGGATCGACGTGCAGACCGTCACCGCGCCGGCCTCGCGCGCGATGGCCTCGGTGCCATCCGAGCAGTCGTCGGCGACGACGACGATCATCACGGGTTCACCAGCCAGCCCCGGATGGCTGGCGGCTCGCTGAAGGGATGCCAGGCAACGGCCGATCCGTTGCGCTTCGTTATGCGCGGGGACGATGACGGCGAGCAAGGTGTTCTCCTTGTACTTTCTCTTTTTTTGGGGTGCCCTGGCGGGCACCGAATGCAGCGGGAATCAGCGTAGTCGCTCCGCGCGCGCGAAGCTGTCCGCCAGCAGGCGCCAGTCTTGTAGGCCAAGACCGCATCGGTCGATCGACGTCATCCGGCCATCCCGCGCACGAGCCGCGCGAACGCATCCGGACATTCGACCGCGCTCAGGTGCGCGGCCGGCAATGTCTCCATCCGCGCGCCGGGAATCGCCGCGGCGATCTGCTCGGACCATGCGACCGGCGTGCCTTCGTCGAAGGTGCCGGCGATGACGAGCGTCGGCACCGCGATCGTGCGATTGCCCGCGCGCAGATCGATGCCGCCGACCGCACCGCAGGCCCACGCATACTGGGCCGAATCGTTCGCGCATAGCGTGCGATGCAAGCGCGCGGCCGCGTCCGCACCTTCCGGCGTCGCGCGGAACGACGACGTCAGCCAGCGCTCGATCGCGCCATCGGCGACGGCGGCGACGCCGTCGCGCCGCACGGTCTCGATACGCGCCTGCCACGTCGACGTGTCGGGGTAATGCGAGGCGGAGTTGGCGATCGTCAGGCTGGCCAGCAGCTCGGGGCGCGACGCGGCCAGCGCCTGCCCGGTCATCCCGCCCATCGACAGCCCGACGAAATGCACCGGCCGTCCCCCGGCCTGCCGCTCGATCAGCGCGGCCGCATCCTCGGCCAGCGCCTCGATCGGGTAAGGACCGTCGGCGCGTGCCGATCGGCCGTGGCCGCGATGGTCATAGCGCAGCACGCGCAGATACGGCGTCAGCTGCGGCACGAGCCGATCCCACATGTGTAGATCGCAGCCCAGCGCGTGGCTTAGCACGACGAGCGGCGCATCGGTGCGTCCTTCGGCGATGCAATGCAAATCGACGGGCATCGATTTCTCCCCAGTGAGTTCGGTCGGCGCTCATTGTGCATCAAACGCGTGACAATCTGATGTCGGTCGGCCCCTTACAGGGACATCCCCGATCATAAGTGTTGTAAGCGACGCAGCAATGACAGATCCGATCGTCTACTCGGTCGCGATGGCGATCGAAGTGAGTCGCACCGGATCGAGCAGCCGCACTCGCCCGTATCCGCGTTCGATCAACCCTTGAGCTTCCCATTCGGCAAGAAGCCGATAGATCGTCTGGCGCGTCACCCCCACCATCGCCGCGAGGTCTTCCTGGGTCACCCGCGGCTCGTTGCCATCCTTGTGTTCCGCGATCGCATAGTCGGACATCGCGAGGAGCGTCTGCGCGGTCCTCGCGGCGTAGTCGAGCGTGCGGTGATTGGACAGCAGCGCGAGCGTCCGCCGGTATAGCACCACCACGCAACGCCCGAAATCGAACGCGTTGCGCCAATGCCTGGACATGATGTCGGCGATCACCGCGCTAGGCAGCCGCAGCAGGACGGAGGGTTCGACAGCGATCGCCGTATAGGGTCGCGGCAAGCCGTCGAACTCCGAGATCACGCCGAACCACATCCCGCTGTGCATCGCGCCGAAAAGCAGGTGCTTGCCACCCGGCGTCAACTGCGAGAGCCGGACACCTCCGGTAATGACGCAGAACATTCCTGTCGACACATCGTCCATCGTGTAGACGATCTGACCGGCGCCATACGTCCTTTCGATCGCCAGATCGACCAGCAAGTCCGCCATCTCCGGCCGGAGCGACGCGAACCAGGGATCGCGATTCAGACAGGCAATCTTGTCGTCTCGGTTCATGCTGCCTCCTCGCCGTTTCGAACGTCTCCGGTCGGCTGTCGAGCGAAATGTAATCGCTTTTGCATTCTGGCGCGAGGCTTCGGTGTAGCTTGGCGGAAAGCAAGGAGGAGATCGATGACGGAGTACGCCCCGCCCCGCGCCGAGGCAACGCTGGATGATAAGTACACGCTCGAACAGGGCGTGGTCTTCATGACCGGCATCCAGGCGCTGGTGCGATTGCCGATCGAACAGCGACGCCGGGATCGGACGGCCGGGCACCGCACCGCCGGCTATGTTTCGGGCTATCAGGGGTCGCCGCTGGCGGCCATCGACGGGGCGTTGCGCAAGGCCCATGCCCAACTGGAAGCCCACGACGTCGTCTTCCGTCCCGGCGTGAACGAAGAGCTGGCGGCCACCGCCGTGCACGGGACGCAGTACGTCGGCATGTTTCCGGGCGCCCGCTACGACGGCGTCTTCGGCATCTGGTACGGGAAGGGTCCCGGCGTCGATCGCTCCGTCGATGCGCTGCGCCACGCCAATTGGGCGGGCACGAGCCGTCTGGGCGGCATGCTGGTGCTGGCGGGCGACGACCACGGCGCCAAGTCGTCCACCGTCGCCTGCTACTCCGACATCGTCTTCGAGTCCTGCGGCATGCCGGTTCTCTATCCGTCGACGACGCAGGAGATTCTGGATTTCGGCTTGCACGGCATCGCGCTGAGCCGCTTCTCGAGCCTGGCGGTCGGCATGAAGCTGGTGACCGACGTCGTCGAGAGCGCGGGCCCGGTCTCGCTAACCCCCGATGCTCCGCCCATCGTGGAGCCCGACGACTTCACGCCCCCGCCGGGCGGACTGGCGATCCGCCCCTATGAGATGGCGCTGCTGCCGGTCGAGGAGCGCCTGTATCACGAGCGTCTCTACGCGGCGCTCGCCTATATTCGCGCCAATCGACTGAACCGCGTGACCCTGCCGGCGGCCGGCGCCACCGTGGGAATCGTGACGGCCGGCAAGGCCCACCAGGACGTTCAAGGCGCGCTGGCCGTGCTCGGCCTCGATGCCGCTCGCGCCGAAGCACTGGGCGTGCGCGTGCTGAAGCTCGGCGTGGTCTGGCCGGTCGAACCGACCGTCGTGCGGGACTTCGCGCAGGGGCTGCAAACGCTCGTCGTGGTCGAGGAGAAGCGTCCGCTGATCGAAGCGCAGTTGCGCTCGATCCTGTATGGGCAGCCCGGGGCGCCGGCGATCCTGGGCAAAGTGCGCAGCGGTCATCTCTATGACCCGCAGCCCGACTGGCTGTTTCCGAATTTCGGCGAAACGTCACCGACGATGGTCGCGCGGTTGCTGGCGCATCTGCTCGCGTCACGCGATCCGGCCCTCGCTTCCCGGCTGCCGGAGCCTGCCCCATCCGAGGGACTGCCGGCGCCGATCGCGCGCACGCCGAGCTTCTGCTCCGGCTGCCCGCACAATCGCTCGACACGCCTGCCCGCGGGAAGCCGGGCGCTGGCGGGGATCGGCTGCCACGGCATGCAGGTGTTTCTCGATCCCGAGAACTGCAAGACTGTCGCGCAGATGGGCGGAGAAGGCATGCACTGGATGGGCCAGGCGCCGTTCACGTCCGAGACGCACGTCTTCGCCAACATCGGCGACGGTACGTTCGCGCATTCGGGTTCGCTGGCGATCCGTCAGGCCGTCGCGTTCGATGCGCGGATCACTTACAAGCTGCTCGTCAATGGCTTCGTGTCGATGACGGGCGGACAGACGATCGCGGGTGGGCAGTCGGTACCGCGCATCGTCGAAGGACTGCTCGCCGAAGGCGTCCGGAAGATCGTCGTCGTCACCGATGATCTGGACAAGTACGCCGGCGTCCGATTGCCCGCCGACGTGCCGCTCGAGCATCGCAGCCAGATGGAACGCGTTCAGAAGGAACTCAGGGAGTATCCGGGCGTCTCGGTGATCGTCTACGAGCAGCCCTGCGCGACCGAGCGCCGGCGGTTGCGCAAGCAAGGCAAATGGGAAGACCCGGCCAAGCGGACCTTCATCAATCATCGTGTCTGCGAGGGATGCGGAGACTGCGGCAAGGCGTCCACCTGTCTGTCGATCGAGCCGCGCGAAACGCCGTTCGGCAGAAAGCGCCAGATCAACCAATCGTCGTGCAATAAGGATTTCTCCTGCATCGAGGGCTTCTGTCCGAGCTTCGTCACCGTGCACGGCGGCAAGCTGCGCGGCCCGGATCGCCGCGACGCCAGGCTCCAGCCGTTCGAGGTGCCGCAGCCGGAACGTCCCGTGCTCTCCGGGACTTATTCGGTCCTGGTCGGTGGCATCGGCGGGACCGGGGTGGTAACGGTGGGGCAGGTGCTGGCGATGGCGGCCCACATCGACGGAACGCCCTGCCTGTCGCTCGACGTCATGGGGATGGCGCAAAAGTACGGCGCCGTCTTCTCGCACCTGAACTTCGCCAGCGACACCGGCAAGCTGAACGCCGCCCGAATCGGCATCGGCCAGACGGACGCGCTGATCGGCTGCGATCTGATCGTGGCGTCGGGCCACGAGCCCACTGCCACGCTGGCGCCGGGACGCAGCAAAGCCGTGTTGTGCGCCGACGTCATTGCCACCGCCGAATTCGCCAGGGACGCCGACTGGACCGCCTCTCCCGAGACGCTCATCGAGCGGATCGAACGCGTGGTCGGCGCCGAAGCCCTGACCACGGTCGACGGCCAGCGACTTGCCGTCGGCCTGCTGGGCGATGCAGTCGCCAGCAACATGATGATGGTCGGCGTGGCATGGCAAAAGCGCCTGATCCCACTGTCGCTGGCCGCCATCCGTCGAGCGATCGAACTCAATGGCGTGCAGGTTCCGATGAACCTGGCATCCTTCGAATGGGGGCGCTGCATCGCCGACGACCCGCAACGCGTCGAACGGATGCTGCAGGGCGGCCAGGTCGTCACGTTCCACCCGCGTCGCACCGAGCAGCCGTTGCCCGAACGGATCGAATCGTTCAAGACCGAACTGACCGCCTACGGCGGAGCCGCGCTCGCCAGACGCTATGCCAGGTTCGTCGAAGCGGCGAGACAGGCCGATCCGGCGCCCGATGGCCAGCCGTCATTTACGGCTGCCGTCGCCGCGTCCTATTACAAACTGCTGGCGGTCAAGGACGAATGGGAAGTGGCACGACTCCATGCCAGTCCCGCCTTCATACAGGAAATCGCGGCGACGTTCGAAGGAGATTTCGAGCTGCATTTCCACGTCGGCGCCTGGCCGTTCGCACGCACCGATCCGGTCACCGGCCGGCCGGTCAAGCGCGAGCTGGGCCCCTGGTTGATGAACGCCTTCCGCCTGATGGCACGGATGCGAAGGCTCCGAGGTACCTGGCTCGATCCATTCCGACACAATGCGGAGCGCGCGCTCGATCGGCGACTGCTGGCCCAGTTCGAAGCCGACATGCCGAAGTTGCAGTCCTCGCTGCGTGCCGACAACTACGAAACGGCCGTCGCGATCGCCAGGCTGCCGGAGCGGATCAGAGGCTATGGGCACGTACGCGTCGCGCACGCCGAGCAAGCCGATGCCGAGCGCCGGCGCCTGCTTCAGCGCCTGGAAGCCCCGCGAATCGTCGAAGTGGTCCGCCAGGTCGGCTGACCCGGCATCGAGAAGGCTCATGGGACGCGATCAGCGCGTCCGTCGCGGTCAGTCATAAGTCTCGAGCTTGATCTCGTCGAGCTTCCGATCGAGCGTCTTCTGGTCCAGCTTGACGTCCTCGCTGATCCAGTAGGAGACGACGCCCGGCCACAGCGCCACGACGACCACGACGAGCAACTGCAGCACGATCCACGGGATCGCGCCCAGATAGATGTCTGAGCTTTTCACGGAAGGCGGCGCGATACCCCGGATGTAGAACAGCGCGACGCCGAATGGCGGATGCATGAAGCTCGTCTGCATTACCGTGCAAAGCAGCACGCCGAACCAGACCAGATCGATGCCGAGCGTCTTGGCGACGGGCACCAGGATCGGCACCAGGATGAAGGCGATCTCGAAGAAGTCGAGAAAGAAGGCCAGTACGAAGATGAAGGCGGCAACGAACAATAGAAATCCCAGTTGCCCGCCCGGCAGGCCGACCAGCAGATGCTCGACCCAGTGCCCGCCATCCATCCCATGGAAGACCAACGTGAAGATCGTCGAACCCATCAGGATGAAAAGCACCATCGCCGTGATCCGCATCGTCGACGCGCATGCCTGCCAGAGCAGGGCCCGCGACAGGCGGCGGTTGATCGCCGCCAGGATCACGGCCCCGACGGCTCCCATGGCCCCGGATTCGGTCGGCGTCGCCAGACCCGCCAGGATGGTGCCGAGAACGAGAATGATCAGGCCGCCCGCCGGAATCATTCCCCACAGCACTTGCCTGACCATCTTCCACTTGGGACCGCTGCGGGCCTCCTCCGGCAGCGGCGGCATCGCGCCGGGCTTCAAGACGGACAGCAACGCGATATAGGCGAGAAACGCGACGATCTGCAGGATCGACGGGCCGATGGCGCCGAGGTACATATCGCCCACGGATCGGCCGAGCTGGTCCGCCAGCACGATCAGCACCAGCGATGGCGGTATCAGTTGGGTAATCGTCCCCGAAGCGGCGATGACGCCGGTCGCCAATCGCATGTCGTAGCCATAGCGCGCCATGACGGGCAGCGAGATGACGCCCATGGCGACCACCGAAGCCGCGACCGTCCCGGTAATGGCCCCCAACACCGCGCCGACCAGGATCACCGCATAGGCGACGCCGCCGGGAATGCCGCCGAACAGCTTTCCGACGCCCTCGAGGAGATCCTCGGCGAGCCGACAGCGATCGAGGATCGCTCCCATCAACGTGAAGAACGGAATCGACAACAGAAGATCGTTGGTGACGATGCTGTGGAAGCGCAGCGGAAGCGCTCCGAGGAAGCTGGCGTCGAACTGTGCGGACGCGACGCCGATCGCACCGAATGCCAAGCCGACGGCCGCCAGCGTGAACGCCACTGGAAAACCGATCAGCAGGAACACGACCATCGCCGCGAACATCAGCGGCGGCATCAATCCATATTCGAACATGGTGGAAGGATCCTACTGGGCCGGCTTCTCGTAGCCGGTGTCGAGATCGAAACGCCCTCGCAGAGCGGCGATCCGCTTGATCAGTTCCGACACGCCTTGCAGCGTCAGCAGCCCGAACCCGATCGGAATGAAGATCTTGGATGGCCAGACCGGCAGCCCGCCGGCGTTCGCCGACACCTCGTGGCCGACGTAGGAGTCGAACGCGAATCGCCACGAAAGCCAGGCCATCAACGCGCAGACGGGAATCAGCATCGTGACGAGCCCCAGGACGTCGACCCACAGACGCCCGCGCTCGCCGAGGCTCGTATAAACGATGTCGATGCGGATATGCTCGTTGACGCGCAGCGTCGCCGCCCCCCCCAGGTAGATCATTGCGCCGAACAGCATCGCCTGCGCTTCGAGCCAGGCATTCGACCCGAGGTTCAGACCGTAGCGCAGCAGCGCGTTGATCACGCAGACCAGCGTCGCGATGATGACCGTCATCGTCGCGAATCGCCCCGCGATCTCGTTGACGCGGTCGATCAGGCGACTGACGCCGAGCAGGCTGTCCATGGGTCAGCGTTTCACGCGGGCGAACTCGGCCTGGACGAAGTTGTCGTAGCCCAGTTCGGCGACACGGAACCACAACAGCGTCTCGTTGCGGAACGCCCAATAGTGTTCCAGGATCTTCTTGAAGTCCGGGCTCTTCGCGGCCAGCTCGTCGAGAACCACCAGGTTCTCCTTGTAGGCGGCACTCAGGACATCGCGCGGAAGCGTCTTGAGTTCGACACCGAGTGCCATCAACCGTTTCAGTGCGGCCGCGTTCCGCGCGTCATAATGGGTCAGGATCGCCTGGTCCTGCTCCACGGCCACCGCCTGGATCGCGGTCCGGTACCGCTCGGGCAGCGAATCCCACTTCTGCTTGTTGATGAAGTGGCCGGCCTGCAGGCCGCCCTCCTGCCAGCCGGGCGCGTAATAGTACTTCGCGACCTTATGAAGACCGAGAACCTCGTCGTCGAACGGGTTCGTGTATTCGACCGCATCGAGCACGCCGCGTTCCAGCGCCGGATAGACGTCGCTGGCCGCGAGTTGCTGGGGGACGACGCCGAGCCGCTGCAGGACCTGGCCGCCGATACCGGAGATCCGCATCTTGAGCCCCTTCAGGTCGTCGATGCTTTTGATTTCCTTCCGATACCAGCCGCCCATCTGCGCGCCCGTCATACCCATCGGCACGAAATGCAGGCCGTATTTGGCGTGAAACTCGTTGAGCAGCTTCAACCCACCGCCGGCATGCAACCACGACGTCAACTGGCGGGTGTTCAATCCGAACGGAATCGCGGTGCCGAACGCGAAGGCCGGATCCTTGCCGAAGTTGAAATAGGTAGCGGTGAAGCCCCCTTCGACGGTGCCATTCTGAACCGCGTCCGATACCGCCAACGGCGCGACGATCTCGCCCGGCCCGAAGACCTGTATCTGCAGTTTGCCATCGGTCAGCTCGCCTACCCGCTGCGCGAAGGCCTGCATCATCGGCCACGAGCTGGCAAGCGTCTTGGGAAAGCTGCTTGCCCACCGCCACTTGATCTCGGGGTTCGATTGCGCGATCGCCGGTGCGCCGAGGATTGCGCCGGTCGTGCCGGCGCCCGCCAGGGCGGCGAACTTTCTTCTGTCCATGACTTCGTCTCCATTAGTAGGTCCGCCCCGGGTTCGCGACCCGGTGGCGCTTTGTCTGCCTCGAACCGTAACGCGACTTTCAGACGACCGGGCAGCTTCCCCCATCGATGTTGATCGCGGTACCGGTCACGTAGCCGCCGGCATCGGACCCCAGCCACAACGCGGTACCGGCGAACTCTTCGGCCTTCCCCAGGCGACGCATCGGAATGCTCGCGCTGAACTCCTGCACGAACTGCTCGTACGGCTTTTCCGGGGCGCGAGCGCGATGAAGGCGATGCGTCTGCTGCGATTCGATCAACCCGACCAGCAAGGCATTGACGAGAATATTGTGCGGCGCTCCCTCGTTGGCCATGACCTTCATCACTGCCATGCCCGCCGCGCGGGTGACCGAAGTCGGGGCGGTATTGGCACCAGGTGCCTTGGCGTACGTATTGAGAACGTTGATGATCCGCCCCCAACGACGTTCCTTCATGCCGGGCCATACCAAACGGGCGAGGCGAAGGGCGGCGAACAGTTTCAGATCGAAATCGGCCTGCCACGCTTCGTCGGTGATCTCGACGATGGGGCCGAACGACGACTTGCCAGCGTTGTTGATCAGGATGTCGACCCCACCGAAGGCCGCCTCGATCTGCTGATAGGCGCGCAGCACCTCGTCGCTCTTGCTGACATCGCACTGCACCGCGATGACTTCGGCATGGGTCGACGAGACGATCTCGTCGCGTGCCTCGGCAAGCTTCTCCGCCCTCCTCGCCAGCAGGGCAACGCGGGCCCCCGCCCCGGCATAAGCGCGTGCGGTGGCCAGCCCCAAACCCTCGCTACCACCGGTGACGACGACGCGCCTTCCCTGTGCGGACAGTTCCATGTTTCCTCCGATTGGATTTTTCGCCCAGCAATGACGCGTGCCAGCGTGGAGGACAGTCTAATGGCCGTGCCACCGCGAAGAATGTATACGGGGTTACATTCTTTCCTCCGCTCAGACGCGATCATTGATGTCGACGAAACGCTTGGCATGGACAATGCCGGATGATCGAGCGGCGAAGCCGGATCGGGCAGCCGCATTGCATCGAGCCACGAGGAGACCAGACATGACGATCGACGACGCGATCGCGATCCATCTGACCAGCGCCAAACAAGGCATACACGATGCGGAGCAGCTCCAGGGCCTTTCGATCGACGAGGCTTATCGCGTTCAACTTGGCATACTCGATCGGCTCGTCAATGGCGGACAGCGCCAGGCGGGATGGAAAGTCGGCCTCACGTCGACATCGCTGCAGAAGGCCGTGGGCTACCCCCAGCCGGTATTCGGCTATCTGCTCGAATCCGCCCGCCAGCCCAGCCCGGCATCCATTCCTCACGGCTCGCTTGTCCGTCCGGCCATCGAAGCCGAGCTGTGCCTGACGCTCGGCGTCGACCTGCGCGGGCCGGGCATCTCGCTCGACGATGCCCGCGAGGCCATCGTGCAAGTTGCGCCCTCGCTGGAGATCATCGAGCGCCGACAACGCGGAAGGGACCTGGCACTAAGCCTCGTCGACAATGCTCAGCAGAAAGCCTTCGTGGTCGGCGATCCGATGATGGCGGACGGTCTCGACCTGGCGGCCGTCCAGGTCGACATCGGCATCGGCGGTCGCAGCGTCGCTCGCGCATTCGGATCGGAAGTATTGGGCAATCCGCTCGCATCGATCGTCTGGCTCGCCAACACGCTTGCCGGCCATGGGCTGCATCTGGCGGCGGGCAGCGCGGTGATGTCCGGCTCGTTCACGGTTCCGATCGACGTCGCCGCCGGCGATTCGGTCAGCGCCGACTTCGGCGCGCTGGGATGCGTTCGCGCCACGTTCGCATAGCGATCGACACGCCCCTCACTCGCAACGGAACACGGTAATGAATCTCGAAGTCGCGATCTGTTCGCCGGTCGTCAGAGAAGCCCTTCACGACAGCCTGCTCGCACTCGAAGGCATCGAACCATCGCTGATCGCCCCCGGCGACCTTCCTGATGCGGCGCTGGCGGCGGACGTATTGGTCCTGTCGGGAACGAACTACTCGCGCGAACTCGCGCAGGCCCTGGAAAGCGCCGACAGGCGTTGCCGATGGCTGCTGCTGCTCAGCGCCGGCTACGAACTGCTCGAGCAATACGGGGTCTCGCCATCGGTGCGCGTGGCCAATGCCGGATCGGTCTGGTCGCCCGTCGTGGCGGAACATACGATGGCCCTTCTCCTGGCCTTGGCCAGGCGGCTGCCGGCCGCCTTTGCCGCGCAGACGCGAAGCCGATGGGACGACACGATCCGACGCGAGATGGGCGCACTGACGGCAAGCACGCTCGTCATCGTCGGCATGGGAAGCATCGGTGGAGAGGTCGCCCGCCGGGCGCGCGCCTTCGGCATGACGATCATCGGCGTATCGAGAAGCGGCAGGTCCCACGCCGATGCCGATCGGATGTATCCGGTCTCCGAGTTGCGCGAGGCACTGGCGCAAGCCGATTTCGTGGTCGTCGCCCTGCCACTATCGAGCGGGACGAAAGGCATCATCGGCGCCGGAGAGCTGGCTGCCTGCGCCTCGCATGTTTCGCTCGTCAATGTCGGTCGAGGGCCGGTCGTCGACAGCGTCGCATTGGAGCAGGCGCTGAAGGCCGGGGTGATCCTCGGCGCCGGGCTCGACGTCACGGACCCGGAACCGCTGCCCGCCGACAGCGCGCTCTGGCAACTGCCGAACGTCATCATCACGCCTCATCTCGGCGGCGCGGCCCCGGCGCAGTACTACCGCAGGTTGACGGAGCACGTCACGCGGAACGTCTCGGCAATCGCCGCCGGGACGCAGATCCGGGACCTCGTGGATACGAGCGGATTCGCCCACCCACGTTCCCAGGGCGAATCGCGCTGACTTGCTTCAAGCCCGCCGGATACCAAGATCGGCATTGCGAACGAGCGGCTCGTGCCGGGACGCGGCGAAGCGGCCCGGCGGCGGACGTCACGTCGCCCCGGCCGCCGTGCGGGGGGCCGCGGCCCCCGCGCAACGCGTCAACCGAGCTGCTTCAATGCCGCGTTGAACGTCAGGCTCGGCCGCATGACGGCTTCGGTCTTGGCCGGATCCGGACGATAGTAGCCGCCGATGTCCGCCGCCTTGCCCTGCACCGCCTTCATCTCGGCGATGATCTTGGCCTCGTCGTTGGCAAGCGCCTTGGCCAGCGGCGCGAACTTGGCGGCCAGCGCCGGATCCTCGGTCTGCGCGGCCAGCGCCTGTGCCCAGTACATCGCCAGGTAGAAGTGGCTGCCTCGGTTGTCCAGTTCGCCGGTCTTGGGCGACGGCCCCTTGTTGTTGCTCAGCAGCTTGCCGGTGGCCTCGTCCAGCGCCTTGGCCAGCAGCTTGGCCTTGGCATTGCCGGTCTTGATCCCCAGCTCTTCGAGGCTGACCGCCAACGCGAGGAACTCGCCCAGCGAATCCCAGCGCAGATGGTTTTCCTCGATCAACTGCTGCACGTGCTTGGGCGCCGAACCGCCGGCACCGGTCTCGTACATGCCGCCGCCGGCCATCAGCGGCACGATCGACAGCATCTTGGCCGACGTACCCAGTTCCATGATCGGGAACAGGTCGGTCAGGTAGTCGCGCAGGATGTTGCCGGTGACGCTGATCGTGTCCTGGCCGCGGATCACGCGTTCGAGCGTGTACCGCATCGCGCGCACCTGGCTCATGATCTGGATGTCCAGGCCGCTCGTGTCGTAGTCCTTCAGGTAGAGCTTGACCTTCTTGATCAGCTCGTTTTCGTGCGGGCGATACGGATCGAGCCAGAACACGGCCGGCATGCCCGAGTTGCGCGCGCGCGTGACGGCCAGCTTGACCCAGTCGCGGATCGGCGCGTCCTTGACCTGGCACATGCGCCAGATGTCGCCCTGCTCGACGTTCTGCGACAGCAGCACTTCGCCGGTCGTCAGATCGACGATGTTGGCCACGCCGTCCTCGGCGATCTCGAACGTCTTGTCGTGCGAGCCATACTCCTCGGCCTGCTGCGCCATCAGCCCGACGTTGGGCACGGTGCCCATCGTCTTCGGATCGAACGCGCCATGCCATTTGCAGAAGTTGATCATCTCCTGGTAGATGCGCGCGAACGTCGATTCGGGCATCACGGCCTTGACGTCCTTCAGGCGGCCATCGGCCCCCCACATCTTGCCGCCGTTGCGGATCATCGCCGGCATCGACGCATCGACGATGACGTCGTTCGGCGAATGGAAGTTGGTGATGCCCCGGGCCGAATCGACCATCGCCAGTTCGGGCCGGTGCTCGTGGCACGCGTGCAGGTCACGCTTGATCTCGTCCTGCTTGCTCTGCGGCAGCGCGGCGATCTTCGTGTACAGGTCGACCATGCCGTTGTTGACGTTGACGCCCAGCTCTTCGAGCAGCTTGCCGTGCTTGGCGAACGCGTCGCGGTAGAAGATCTTGACGCAGTGCCCGAACACGATCGGGTGCGAGACCTTCATCATCGTCGCCTTGACGTGCAGCGAGAACATCACGCCCGTCTTGCGCGCGTCCTCGATCTCCTTCTCGTAGAACTCGAGCAGCGCCTTCTTGCTCATGAACATCGAGTCGATGATCTCGCCGGCCAGCAGCGACACCTTGGGCTTGAGCACCGTGACCTTGCCGCTCTTGCCGATCAGTTCCATCTTCACGTCGCGCGCCTTGTCCAGCGTCATCGACTTCTCACCGTGGTAGAAGTCGCCGTGGTGCATGTGCGAGACGTGCGAGCGCGATGCCTGGCTCCACTCGGCCATCGAGTGCGGATGCTTGCGCGCGTATTCCTTGACCGCCCTGGGCGCCCGGCGATCGGAGTTGCCTTCGCGCAGCACAGGGTTGACCGCGCTGCCGGTCACCTTCGCGTAGCGGGCGCGGATCTCCTTTTCCTCGTCGTTCTTCGGGCTTTCCGGATAGTCAGGAATATTGAAGCCCTTCTGCTGCAGTTCCTTGATCGCCGACATCAGTTGCGCGACCGATGCGCTGATGTTGGGCAGCTTGATGATGTTGGCCTCGGGCTGGAGCGTCAGCCTGCCCAATTCGCCCAGCGTGTCGGGCGCGCGTTGCGCGTCGGTCAGGCGCTCGGGGAACTGCGCCAGGATGCGGGCCGCCACCGAGATGTCGCTCGTCTGCACGTCGACGTCGGCCGCCTTCGCGAAAGCGCGCACGACCGGCAATAGCGACGCGGTCGCGAGCATCGGTGCTTCGTCGGTCAGGGTGTAGATGATCTGGGAATTTCCGGTCGCCATGTATTGACCTCTCGGGGGCTTTTTGGAACAGATGAAAGCGATCACCGATGGCCGCGCCCATCACGACGGGAACGCGCGTCGCGACAGCCCGCGGTGAGCGGCATGCGAGCTTGGATATTACTTGATCGAGGCCCTCGCTTCGATGGACGGAAATCATTTCCACGATATGGATTCGCGGTAATCGCGGCCATAAACGTTGCAAATGGCGCAAGTTTGACGATCTGGGACATCCAACGGCCATCGATGGTGTTCCAATAGCGCCCGATCCGCACCCAACCAAGCGCGGACATCTCCTCGTTTCGTATCGCTACCAGCCGCCGATGCCCGACAGTCCTGCCCAGTTGGCACCCCGTGCGACCCCGTCCGTCGACATTTCGCTGCCGCGTCCTCGCGCCGCCCGGCACGGGCACCGCCGCGCGCCCGAGCGCGTTCTGACCGATTGCGTCGGCATCGGGGTGCTGCTGTTCTGCCTGCTGATCCTGGTGCTCGCCGGCCAGTGACCCGGCCGCGCACCGGCCCGTGCGCACCGGCGACTCGCCCGTGCACGCGGCCGGGCGGCTACTGACGCCCGAGTTCGGTCAGGATGCGCGCCGCCAGGTACAGGCGCGGCACGATCGAATCGATCTCGATGTATTCGTCGCGCGCGTGGTAGCCGAAGCCGGCCAGGCCGAAGCTCTCCAGCACGACGGGCTTGCCCGATCGCGCGGCGAAGGCCGCGTCGGTCCCGCCGCCGGTCATCGGCACCAGCATCAAGTCTCGATCGATCTCGCGATAGATCGCCTGCGCGCGCTCGGCCAGCGCACGGCCGCGCTCGCCGGCGGCGAACGGCGGCCGCCCGACCTCGATCTCGATCGTCGATTCGGTGTCGGCGATCAGCTTGCCGCCCGCCACCTTTTCGCGCAGTGCCGTCGCCAGGCGCTCGTCGGCGCCGGGCACGGTGATCCGGATGTCGGCTTCGGCGCGCGCCCGCGCGGGGATCTGGTTCCGCGGCCCATCGGCGCTGGCCACGGTCCAGTTCAGTTGCGCGCCCGGAATGTCGTGCGCGATGTCGCGCGTCTGCAGCATCTGGTATGACAGCTCGTACAGCGCATTGCGGCCGCGGTCGGGCGCGGCCCCGGCATGGGCGGCGCGCCCGGTGACCGTCAGCGTCGCCTTGGCGATGCCCGCGGTGCCCAGCAGCAGGCTTTCCGTCTTCGCGACGCGCTTGGCCGCCGTCGGCTCGAACGACAGCACGGCGTCTTGTCCCTCGGCCGTCGACGCGATCAGTTCGCCGGAGCCGATCGAACCGACCTCCTCGTCCGGATTCAGCAGCACGGTGAGCGTTTCGAAATCCCGCCAGCCGCCGTCCAGCAGGATCCGCAGCGCGCTGAGGATCACCGCGATCCCGCCCTTGTCGTCGGCGATGCCGGGTCCGTAGACGCGATCGCCGTCGACGCGATAAGGCTGGCTGGCCAGGATGCCGCGCGGGTAGACAGTATCCATGTGGGCCTGCATCATCAACCGGCGTCGGCCCTCCCCCTTCAACGTCGCGATGACGATGTCGGCGCCGGCGCCGGGCGCGGCCACGCGGCGTTCGATCGCGAAGCCCATCGACTTCAGCTTGCCGGCCGCCAGGTCCGCCATCCGGCGAAGTCCTTCGACGTCCTGGCTGCCCGACTCGATCATGACCATGTCGCGCAGCGTCGCCATCAGCGCCGGTTGCTCGCGCTCGGCGGCGGCCAGCAGCGCATCGTCGCGCGCGGCCCGGGCCATCGGGGCGGCAAGCGCCGCCGTCAACGCGACGGCCAGCGCCAGCACCGCCGGGCGGCGCGGCCAGCGAAATCGGTGAGGGGATCGGCACGGCATCACGAAACCTCCTTCTTGCGGCCCGAACGAAGGACGATGCGCCGCCGCTGGCCAGACGAGCGCCGCACAGTAGGAATCAGACCGAGTCGCGTCGGACCGGGTCGCATGGACCCGGCACGGGGCTGCGCGCCTCGATCGCCTCGGCCGCCGCGAAGCACAGGTCCTCGCGGAACCGCGGCGCGACGATCTGCACGCCGATCGGCTGGTCGCCATGGAGGCCGGTGCACAGGCTGATCGCCGGTACGCCGGCCAGCGGCAGCGTGATCATCGTCAACTGCGCGCGCCAGACGCGCGCGTAGGCATCGGGGCCCTGCAGGTCCAGATCGTCCGGGAAAGGCAGCTCGGCCGAGACCGGCAGCAGCACGACCGGATGCTCGGCCAGATAGCCGTTCCAGGCGCGCACGATCGACGCCCGCGTCTTCAGCGCCTGCGACAACGAGGCCGCATCGGTCGTTTCGCCGACCACGGCCTGGCCGGTCAACGCGGCGATCGCGCCGGGATCGCCATCGGCGCGCGCAGCGCGCAGCTGATCGGCATAGCCGTCGCCCATCCACAAGCGCACGTGCGCCTCCAGGCCCGCCTGCATCGGCGGCAGCTCGTCGACCTCGTCGACCCGCCAACCCGCATCGCGCAGCCGCGCCGCCGCATCGAGCAGCGCCTGGCAGATCACCGGATCGGTCCGCATGCCGTCTGGCCGCAGGCAGACCACCGCTCGGCGCGGCGCGTCGTCGCCGATCAGCGGCGCCGGCACCCACCAGGGATCGCGCACGTCGCAGCGCGCCAATGCCGCCAGCGCGACGCGCAAGTCGGCGACCGTGCGCGCCAGCGGGCCTGAGACCGCGAGGATCTGCGCGCCGATCGGCCGCTCGCCCGACGTCGGATTGAACGCCGCGACGCGCCCGAAGCTGGGCCGCAGCCCATGCACGCCGCAGGCATAGGCGGGATAGCGGATCGAGCCGGCGATGTCGGTACCGTGGGCGATCGCGCCGATGCCGGCCGCCAGTGCGGCGGCGGCCCCGCCGGACGAGCCCCCGGGCGTCAGCGCCGGGTTGCGCGGATTGCGCGTCGCGCCGTGCACCTGGTTGCTGGTGAACCAGCGATAGCTGTAGGTCGGGGTGTTGGTGCTGCCGATCAGCACGGCGCCGGCGTGGCGGAAGTTGGCGGCGACCGAACCGTCCTCGGGGGCGATCAGCTCGCGCTGCGCGCGCACGCCGTTGGTCGTCGCATAGCCCGCCTGATCGCTGATGCACTTGATCGTCACCGGCACGCCGGCCAGCGGCCCCGGATCCTCGCCGGCGGCCAGCCGCGCATCGATCGCGCGCGCCTGCCGCATCACGTCGTCGGGATGCGATTCGACGACCGCGTTGATGCGCGGGTTCACCGCGTCGAGCCGGGCCAGCGCAGCCTGCGCGATCTCGACCGCGGAGATCTCGCGCGCCCTGACGCGACGCGCGATGCCGACCGCATCCATCGCCCACCCTGCCCTCTGCATCGCGCCCCCTGCTCCTAGGTTCGTCCGATCGGCCGATTGCCGTGTTTCGCCAGCGTACCTCACGGCGCGCGCCAGGATCGTCGGGACCCGACTGGATCATCGGGAATCAGGCATCGACACCGGGCGGGCGGTGACCCGGCCGGCTGTCCGGCGCGGGACGAACGGCCGACACCGCGGGGCCGATGCGATCCGCGTTCTTCCGAGGAGTCCATCCCGGCCACTTCGGCCGAACCGAATCCAGCCGGTGCCGCCTGATCGCGGCAGCCCTTGCCACTGACAGCCTGGTTCGAACCTTTCGTCTGGCTATCGCGAGTCGCCATCGAACGGCAATCAATCATGTCACGTGTTGAAACGAGGCTGGCGCCGCGGCAAACGCAGGACGACGACCGGACGCCGGTGAGTGATCCTCGATGGCAGCAACGCAGCGGAATACGGCATTCGAACAGCGATGATGAGCCTCAAGGCGTTGTTCCGGCGCAAGGATCGCGCGGCCAGGGCTCGCCGTTCCCCGACGATCGAGGCCCTCGAACCCCGGCTGCTGTATTCGGCCGACGCACCGGTATTGGCCGCTGCCGCGGCCGCGGCATCGAACGCCGTCGTGCCCGACGCCGTGTCGATGCAGGAAGCGGCGGTCGCCGACATCGCGAACGTCCAGATATCGAACGCCGATGCCTCGAACACCCAGGCATCGAGCGCACGGCCGGCAACGGCCGGCGCACCGGCCGACGAACATCGGCCCGAGTCGATCCTGCTGGTCGTCGACGCCCGCGCCGCCTGCGACGTCGAAACGCTCGCGCAACGCCTGCTCGATGACGCGCAGGCCGGCAGCGCGCTGCAGATCCTGGTCGTGCACGCCGACCAGGACGCCTGGCGCCCGGTCGGCGACGCACTGCGCGGCGGCAACACCCGTCACGGGAGCGGCGGCGCGAGCGACGGCCCGGCGACGCCGGACGATGACGCACGCCCGTACACCGCGGTGCACCTGATCACCAGCGACGACCCCGGCGGCGCGACGCTCGGTGCCAACCGCCTGGATCTCGCGGCCATCCGCATCGATGCGCCAGCGATCGCCGGCTGGCGCACGCTGCTGGCCGACGACGCGACGATCACGATCCACGCCGGCGCGTACGACACCTCCGCCACGCAGGCATTGGCCAGCCTGACCGGCGCCGCTGTCCTGCACGACGCACCTGCCGTGTCCACAAACGAACGAATCGATCCGACACTCGCCACGGCAACGGCAACGGCAACGGCAACGGCAACGGCAACGGCAACGGCCGACAGTACAGCCGCCGCGGCGATGACACCAGCGGCAACAGCGGTAGCCACTGGAGCGATGACGTCGGCAGCAACGGTTGCGAACAGCAGGTCGGTGTCGTCGGACAGGTCGACGGCGGCAACGGTTACGACGACGGCCGCACCGGCCACGCCGCGCGAACTGCTGGTCGTCGACGACAACACCCGCGACCAGTTGCCGACGCTGCGCCGGTTGTTCGGCGATGACGGCTCGATGCACGTGCTGATCCTCGACGGCAGCCTCCCCGCCACTACCCAGATCGCCGACTACCTGGCCGGCAACGGCCGCTTCGACACCGTGCGCATCGTCTCGCACGGCTCCGACGGCAAGCTGTTCCTGGCCGGACAGACCCTCGACCCCACGACCGCCGACGCCCAGGCGGACGAGCTGGCCGCCTGGCGCCCTTACCTGTCCGACGACGCCGACCTGCTGTTCTACGCGTGCGACCTGGCCGCCTCGCAGGCCGGCATCGACCTGCTCGAACGCATCGCCGCGCTGACCGGCGCCGACATCGCCGCCAGTACCAATCCGACCGGTGAAGCCGACTTGGGCGGCGACTGGGTGCTCGAGTACCGACATGGCTCGATCGAGGCGGACGACATCCGCGACGCCACGGCCGCCCGTGCGTTCACCGGCGTGCTCGCCACCTTCACGGTCACCAACACCAACGACAGCGGCGCCGGCTCGCTGCGGCAGGCGATCCTCGACGCCAACGCCAATGCCGGCATGGACCAGATACGCTTCAACATCACCGGTACCGGCACGCACACGATCACGCTGAGCTCGGCGCTGCCCGCGATCACCGGACCGCTCGTCATCGACGGCACCACCGACGACAGCTTCGCCGCCAACGGCAGCCGCCCGGCCATCGTGATCAATGGCAATGGCATGAACGCCAACGGCCTGACCCTGACCTCCGCCGCCGGCGGCTCGACGATCCGCGGGCTGGTGATCCGCAACTTCGCCAGCGCCGCGATCAGCATCGACGCCAGCTCCAACGGCAACACGATCGCCGGCAATTACCTGGGCGCCGTTACCGCCGCCGGCACCCAGGGGGCGGCGGCCGACGCCTCGTACACGATCTTCATAGCCGGCTCGAACAACATCGTGGGCGGCAGCACGGCGGCCGACCGCAACGTGATGGGCACGAATGGCAACGGCGGCGTGTACGGCGTGCTCGTCTATGGGGCAAGTGCATCGAGCAACCAGATCCTGGGCAACTACATCGGCATCGGCGCCGACGGCAGCACGGCGTTCAGCGGGACACAGGAAGGCATCTCGGTCAGCAGTGCCGTCGCGACGCGCATCGAAGCCAACGTGATCGCGGCCAACCTCGAGAACGGCGTGTACCTCGGCACCACCGGCACCGGCACGGTGATCCACAACAACCTGATCGGCACCAATGCCGCCGGCACGGCGTTGGTCAGCGCCCCTATCAACGGCATCTGGGCATCCCAAGCGGGCGCCAGCACCGTGATCACGAACAACGTCATCGCGGGCGTCAGCGAGTCGGGCATCCGGCTGGATTCGTCAGCCAGCGGCATCACCGTACAGGGCAACCGCATCGGCACCGACGCGGCGGGCACCGCGAACTGGGGCGCGCAACGCCATGGCATCCAGATCGCCAGCAGCAGCAACCGGATCGGCGGTACCGGCGCCGGCCAGGGCAACATCATCGCGTTCAGCAACCAGGCCGCGGGCAGCTACGACGGCATCAGCGTCAGCAGCGGCACCGGCAGCGCGATCCTCGGCAACAGCATCTACGCAACGGTCGGGAGCGGCCTGGGCATCGACCTCAGCCCCGACGGCGTGACGGCCAATGACATCGGCGACGCCGACACCGGCGCCAACACCTTGCAAAACTTCCCGGTGCTGACGTCGGTCGGCACCGACGGCGTCAGCGTGGTGACGGTCGACGGCACGCTGAACAGCAGTGCCAACAGCTACTTCCGCGTCGAGTTCTTCGCTTCGCCGACCGCCAACGCCAGCGGCCATGGCGAGGGCCAGACCTACCTAGGCTACCTGAACGTCACCACCGACGCGTCCGGCAACGCGTCGTTCTCGACGACGCTAAGCGCGGCGATACCCGCCGGTCATGTCATCAGCGCCACCGCCACGCGCTCGGTCGCCGGCTTCGCCAACTTCTCCGGTACGTCCGAGTTCGCCGCGAACGTCACCGCCGCCAGCGTGCAGGCCGTGCTGATCGTCGACACCGCCGCCGACACGCTCGACGGCGACACGACCAGCGTCGGGACGCTGCTGTCCAGCAAGGGTGGCGACGGCAAGATCTCGCTGCGCGAAGCGATCACCGCCATCAACAACACGCCCGCCGGCACGCAGCCGGTGCTGGTCCAGTTCGCGATCGCCGGCACCGGCACGCACACGATCACCTTGGGCTCGGAGCTGCCCACGATCACCAGGCCGGTCGTCATCGACGCCAGCACCGACGACAGCTTCGCCACCAACGGCAGCCGGCCAGCCATCGTCCTGCAAGGCAACGGCAGCAACGACTACTGGATCGGTCTGTGCCTGGATGCCGGCAGCGACGGCAGCACGATCCGCGGGCTGGTGATCCAGGACTTCGACATCGGCATCCTGGTCTATTCGGCCGGCAACACGATCGTCGGCAATTACATAGGCGGGCTGGGCACGGACGGCAGCCTGCTCGGCGGCCATGACAATGCCTTCGGTGTCGTCGTGCGTGCCGCCAACAATACGATCGGCGGCACACTGCCCGCCGATCGCAACGTGATCAGCGGCAACGGCGCCACCCAGTTGACGCTGGACTCGATCGCGGCCACCGGCAACCGCATCATCGGCAACTACCTGGGCCCGGACGCGACGGGCGCGATCAGCGGTCCCGCCGCCTATGAAGGCGTCTGGTTCTACACCGACGCTCACGACAACCAGGTCGGCGGCACGGCGCCCGGCGAGGGCAACCTGATCTCGGGTAATCGCACCGGTGTGTCGGTGGACACGGTAGCCGGCACAGGCAACGCGGTGCTGGGCAACAGCATCCATTCCAACGACGTGGGCATCGACCTGAACGCCGATGGCGTCAGCGCCAACGACGCGGGCGATGCCGATACCGGGGCGAACGACCTGCAGAACTTCCCGGTGCTGACGCTGGCGCGCACCGACGAAGCAGGCCAGTTCGAGATCTCCGGCACCCTCGACAGCAACGCCAACGACTATTACCGGATCGAGTTCTTCGCCAACACGACCGGCGCCGGCAGCGGACACGGCGAGGGCCAGACCTACCTCGGCTTCGTCAACGTCGCCACCGACGGCTCGGGCGATGCCACGTTCTCCACGACGCTGTCGTCCATCGTGCCTGCCGGTTCCGTCATCTCGGCGACCGCGACCCGTTCGAACGCCGGTTACTCCACCTTTACCGAAACGTCGGAGTTCGCCCGGAACATCGTGGCTATCTCCGTCGCCCAGACCGTCCTGGTGGTCAACACTGCCGACGATATGCTGGACGGCGACACGACCAGCCTGTCCACGCTGCTGGCCAACCGCGGCGCCGATGACGCGATCTCGCTGCGCGAGGCCATTCTCGCCATCAACAACACGCCAGCGGGGAGTCTGCCCACCCGCATCGAATTCGCGATTGCCGGCACCGGCGTGCATACGATCACGCTCGGCTCAGACCTGCCGTACGTTGCCGAACCGGTGATCATCGACGGCACCACCGACGACAGCTTCGCCACCAACGGCAACCAGCCGGCGATTCTTATCGATGGAAACAACACCGAGAGCGGACTGGTGCTGCAAGCCGGCGCCAGTGGCAGCACCGTGCGCGGTCTGGCCCTCACGAACTTCTACTACGCCGGCATCTACCTCGAGGTGGGCTCGGACGACAACGTCATCGCCGGCAACTACCTGGGTAGTCTCGCGCCGGATGGCACGATACTCGGCACCACACTCCAGACCGCGATCTGGGTCGACAACGCCAGCAACAACCGCATCGGCGGAAGCACGGCCGCCGACCGCAACGTGTTCATCGGCGTGCAAGACGTCGCGGTGCTGATCGACGGCGCCGGCGCCGTCGACAATGTGGTGCAAGGTAACTGGATCGGCGTCATGCCGGACGGACTGACGGCCGTGTCCAGCCCCGGCCAGGGCATCCAAGTGAACGATGCCGGCGGCACCCGGATCGGTGGCCTCGGCGTCGGCGAAGGCAACTGGATCGCACGGACCGCTGAGAGCGCCATCGAGCTGAGGGCGACGGTCGGCGCCCTGGTGCAGGGTAACCGCATCGGCACGGATACCCTGGGCGTCGCCGACTGGGGTACCGTCCATGCGGCCGGCATCCGCCTCTCCAATGGCGCGGCGAACGTCTTGATACAAGGCAACGTCGTGGCGTTCAGCGGAGCAGAGGCCGGCATCTTGCTGAGCGCCGATGCCGATACCGGCAACGCGATCCTCGGCAACGAGATCTACGGCAGCACCGGGCTGGGTATCGACCTGGGTGCGGACGGCGTGACCCTCAACGACGCGCTGGACGCCGACACGGGTCCGAACGACCTGCAGAACTTTCCGGTGCTGACCTCGGCCATCACCGACGGCGCCGGTTCGGTCACCGTTGACGGCACCCTCGACAGCCAACCCGGCGGCGACTACCGCATCGAGCTGTTCGCCTCGCCCACGGCCCACGCCAGCGGCCATGGCGAGGCGCGAATCTTCATCGGCTACGTCTATGTCACGACAGACGCCTCCGGCAACGCGGCGTTCTCGACGACGCTAAGTGCCACGCTGCCGGTCGGCTACGCGATCAGCGCCACCGCCACCCGCTCGGTCTCCAGCCACGACAGCTTCTTCGATACCTCCGAGCTGTCCCAGTCCCTGATGCTCATGGCGAACGTCGCGGCGATCAACGACGCCCCCGTCCTCACGCCCGCCTCGCCGACGCTGCCGATGCTCCACCAGAACCAGACGGCGACCGCCGGCCAGTCCGTCTCTTCGATCATCGGCGCCACCATCACCGATCCCGACGACCCCGCCTCGCTGCGGGGGATCGCGATCACCGCCCGCGGCAACGGCAACGGCCGCTGGGAGTACTCGCTCGACGGCGGTGCCAACTGGACCACCATCGGCGCGGTCAGCGGCACCTCGGCCCTGCTGCTGCGCGATACCGACCTGGTCCGGTTCGTTCCCAACGGGACGGCCGGCACGACGGCCTCGTTCACGTTCCGCGCCTGGGACCAGACCTCGGGCATCGCCGGGGGCGTAGCCGATACCACGACCAACGGTGGCATCACCGCCTTCAGTACCGCCACCGACGTCGCGTCGATCGTCGTCAACCAGCTGCCCACAGTCCCAGGCGTCCTCGCCTATGGCGTGGAGGATGACCCGTCGATCGCCGTCACCCTCTCCGGTAGCGATGGCGACGGCTCGGTCACGCAGTTCCGCATCGTGACCCTTCCGATCTACGGCGACCTCTACCGCGATGCCGCCCTGACCCAGTTGCTGGCGGCGGGCGACCTGGTCACCGCCTCATCGAACAGTGCGACGGTCTACTTCGTGGTGCCGGCGAACGAGACCCTCCCCTCTCTCTTCACCTACGCCGCCATCGACGACAGGGGGGGACAGTCGCTGAATTCGGCCATGGCGGCGATCTTCATCTCGTCGGTCAACGACGCGCCGGAGATCACCAGCGATGGCGGCGGCGCTACCGCATCGATCAGCATCCCCGAGACCACTACCGCCGTCACCACCGTCACCGCCTCGGACGTCGACGGCGACCCGCTGAGCTTCTCGATCGCCGGCGGCGCCGACCAGGCGCTGTTCCAGATCGACCCGGCTACCGGCGCGCTGCGCTTCATCACCGCCCCGGACTACGAGAACCCGTCGAGCGCGGCCGGCAACAACACGTACGAAGTCGTCGTGCAGGCATCCGACGGCTCGATCAGCGCGACGCAGGCGATCTCCGTCACCGTCACCGACGTGTCGAACGTCCTGATCGTCACGACCGCCACCGACAACAACGATTCGGGCATCCTTACCGGCGCCGCCTATGACGCCGAATGGCTGAACGCGCACAAAGGCGCCGACGGCGCGATCAGCCTGCGCGAGGCGATCATCGCTGCCAACAACGCCAGCGGCACCACGCTGATCCAGTTCGCAATCCCGGGCACCGGTACGCACACGATCACGCTAAGCTCGGCGCTGCCCGCTATCACCCGACCGATCATTCTCGACGGCACCACCGACGACAGCTTCGCCGCCAACGGCAACCGTCCGGCCATCATCCTGGACGTCAACTACGTCGGCACCACGACGACGTCGGGCCTGCAACTGACCGGCACGGCCGGCGGCTCGACGATCCGCGGCCTGGTCATCCAGAACTTCAGGCTGGCGGCGATCTCCATCGAGGCCGGCGCCGACGGCAACACGATCGCCGGCAACTACCTGGGCAACATCGACGCCAACGGCAACGAGATCTCCGCGAACTCGGGCAGCTACGTACTGCTGATCAACAGCAGCAACAACGTGATCGGCGGTGCCACCGCAGCCGATCGCAACGTCATCAACAACGAGAACTACACGGTACTCATCTATGGCGGTACCGGCAACCAGGTCATCGGCAACTACATCGGCATCAACGCCGCGGGCAACACGGCTTTCACCAGCGCGGGGATGGGCATCACCGATTACAACGGCGGCGGCGGCCATCTGTTCGCCGACAACGTCCTCTACGCACGCTCCGGCGGCGCGATCTACGTGATCGGCGGCGCCGGCGGCGACATCATCCGCGACAACCTGATCGGCGTGCGGCCCGACGGCAGCGGAACGTTCGCGATGTCCGTCAGCGGCATGTTCATTTCCGTCGGCGACGGTCATACGATCACCGGCAACTGGATCGCCGGAAGCAGCTATGGCATCTCCCTCCACACCTCCGACAACGTGGTCCAGGGCAACCGTATCGGCACCGACCTGAGCGGCACGGCGAACTGGGGCTCCGCGAATGACGGCATCTACGTCACTGCCGGCATCAACAACCTGATCGGCGGCACCGGCGTCGGCCAGGGCAACATCGTCGCATTCAGCAATCAGTCCGCGGCCGGTTATGACGGCATCGACATCAGCAGCGGTCTCGGCATCGCGATACTGGGCAACAGCGTCTATGGAACGGTCGGAGCCGGCCTGGGCATCGATCTGGGTGCCGACGGCATCACGGCCAACGACGCCGGCGATCCGGACGCCGGTCCCAACCACCTTCAGAACTTCCCGGTGCTGACGTCGGTCGGCACCGACGGCGCCGGATCGGTCACCATCAGCGGCACGCTGAACAGCAACGCCAGCAGCTATTACCGGATCGAATTCTTCGCTTCGCCCGCCGTCAACGCCAGCGGCTACGGCGAGGGGCAGATCTACCTCGGCTACGTCAACGTCAGCACCAATGGCTCCGGCAACGCGTCGTTCTCGACGACGCTGAGCGCCACGCTGCCCGTCGGCTACTTCATCAGCGCCACTGCCACCCTGTCAGTCGCCGGCTACGGCACCTATAGCGATACCTCCGAGTTCGCCAGGAGCGTCGTCGCGGTCTCCAGCGTCCAGGCGGTGCTGGTCGTCGATACCAATACCGATACGCTCGACGGCGACACGACCAGCCTGTCGACGCTGCTGGCCAGCAAGGGCGGCGACGGCAAGATCTCGCTGCGCGAGGCGATCATCGCGATCAACAACTCGCCGGCCGGCACGCAGCCGACGCTGATCCAGTTCGCGATCGCCGGCACCGGCACGCACACGATCACCTTGGGCTCGGCGCTGCCGACGATCACCCGGCCGATCATCCTCGACGCCACCACCGACGACAGTTTCGCTGCCAACGGCAGCCGCCCGGCGATCGTCATCGACGGCAACAACCTGAATGCCAATGGGCTGCACCTCGGCAGCGGCTCCGGCAGCTCGACGATCCGCGGCCTGGTCATCCAGAACTTCCAGCAGGACGGTATCCGCATCGACGCCGGCTCGAACGGCAACCTCATCGCCGGCAACTACATCGGCCGGTTGACGCCGGCCGGCACCGCCGCGGCAACCGGCAACGGCGCAGCGGGCATCGCCGTCTACGGTGCCAACAACGTCATCGGCGGCACCGCCGCCGCCGATCGCAACATCGTGTCCGGCAATAACTACGGCATCCTGGTCAACGGTGCGCCGGCGACCGGCAACCAGGTGTTCGGCAACACCATCGGCACCGACCTGTCCGGCAACAGCGCGATCGCCAACACCCTTGACGGCATCCGCATCGAGAACGGCGCAACCGCCAATGTCATCGGCGGCAGCGCGGCCGGCCAGCGCAACGTCATCAGCGGCAACGGCCAGGACGGCGTGCAGATCGACGGCGAGGCCAGCGACGGCAACATCGTCCAGGGCAACTGGATCGGCGTGCGAGCCGACGGCACCGGCGTGCTGGGCAACGGTGGCGACGGCATCTTCATCACTCGCGGCGCCGACAATCTGGTGATCGGCGGCCCCGACGCCGCCGACGGCAACTGGATCGCGGGCAGCACCTACGTCGACATCGAGGTCGACGGCAATTCCAGCGGGCTGCTGATCCAGCACAACCGCCTGGGCACCGACCTGACCGGCACGGCCAACTGGGGGCCGCAGCAGAACGGCATCCGGCTGGAGAACGAAGTCTCACCGTCGTCCGGCCCCAACAACAACCGGATCCTCGACAACATCATCGCGTTCAGCGGCCAGGGCGGCGGCTACTACACGGCCGGCATCACGCTGTATGGCA
>JAKPAM010000191.1 GCA_029779435.1 Pseudomonadota bacterium
CCCCTTCAAGGACCTGATGCCGCTGACCCTCGCGGTCCACCAGCCTTGCCTGCTGGTGGCCACGCGATCGCTGGGCGTGTCGTCGGTGCAGCAGTTGATCGACCGCCTGAAGCGCGAACCGGGCAAGTTCAATTACGGGTACGTCGGCAACGGCTCGCTGGGCCATCTGGTGATGACGCTGTTGGCGGGCAAGAGCGGCACGACGATCGTGCCGGTCCTCTACCCGGGCGCGTCCCAGGCACTCACCGCGATCGTGGCCGGCGACGTGCAGGTCGGCTGCCTGCCGGCGCAAGGGGCCATCGGGCAGGTCCAGGCCGGGACCGTCGTCGCGCTCGCCGTGTCGACTGTCAAGCGTTCGCCGCTGCTGCCGGAGGTCCCGACGATCGCCGAGACGTATCCCGACATCGCGGGCAGTGCCTGGATCGGCTTCGTCGGACCGGCCGGCCTGCCAGCCGCGACTGCGAACGTGATCAGCGACGCGATCCGCGACGCGCTGCGCGATCCGGAGGTGATCCAGCTGTTGCGCAACCAGTTCATGGAGATCGATCCCGGATCGCGCGAGGCGTTCGCGACCTTCATCGATCGCGAGCGCGCGCGCTGGCGTCCGGTCATCGAGTCGAACCGGATCACGGCCGAATAGGCGGAGGTCATCGCATGACGACGGAATACATCGCGGAGACGCTCCGCACACCGGTGGCCGGCGAGTTCGACATCGTCGTGGTCGGGGGCGGGCCATCCGGCTTGGTGGCTGCGGTCGCGGCTGCGCGGTCCGGCGCCCGAACGGCGCTCGTCGAGCGCTCGGGCTGTCTCGGCGGCACCGGCACGGCCAGCATGGTGGCGCAGTGGATCGGCTTCTTCAACGGCGATCTGCGCGTGGCCGGCGGACTGGCCCTGGAACTCGCGCGGCGCGTCGTCGCGCTGGGCGGCAGCGACGGCTTCAAGCGCTACGTGATGGCCGAGGCGAGCGCCAGTCCGGTCACCGTGACGAACTTTCCGTTCAATCCTGAAATCGTCAAGATCGCCGCGGACGAGTTCGCCCGCCAGGCTGGGGTCGAGTTGTTCCTGCATGCCCAGGTGGTGCGGCCGATCGTCGCGGAGCGGCGGGTAGGGGGCGTCATCCTCGAGGACGTCTCCGGGCGCAGAGCGCTTCGGGCGTCCGTGGTCGTGGACGCATCGGGTGACGCCAGCGTCGCGACCGCGGCTGGCGTGCCCTGCGTCGGCGAAGAGACGGGACTGCGCAGGCATCGGCAGCCGTGCACGATGGTCTTCCGGATGTCGAACGTGGACGTCGCGGCCTTCCGCGCGGTTCCCAGGGACGTGAAGCGCGCGATCGCGCTCGACGGCGTGCAGGCGGGACGCATCTTCTGGGAGAGCCTGTCGTTCTGCAGCACGCCCGGCGAAACCGACGCCATCTGTCTGATGAGCCGGATCGGCGGCGTCGATGCGCTCGACGCCGCCGACCTGACGCGCGCCGAGGTGCTCGGACGGGCCCAGGTCCGCTCGATCGTCGACTTCCTCCACGAACGCGTGCCGGGTTTCGAGCAGTCGGTGCTTGCCGGCATCGCGCAGCGGGTCGGCGTCCGGGAGACCCGCCGCATCGAAGGGCGTTACACGTTGACCGAGGCTGACATCGTCGGTGGCAGGCGCTTCGATGACGCGATCGCCCTCGGCGCCGGTCCGATGGACCTGCACGAGAGCGGCGGCACCGGCATCGCATTGTGGATGCCGCCGATGCCGTTCGAGATCCCGATGGGCTGCCAACTGCCGAAGTCGGTCGAAGGCCTCGTGGTCACGGGTCGGGCGATCTCGGCGACCCGGGAGGCGAACGGGGGGGCTCGCCATATGGCCACGGCAATGTGCCTGGGTCAGGCAGCTGGGGTCCATGCCGCCTTCGTTGCGGGCGGTGGCGTCGTCGACAGCGAAGGGTACGTCACGACCTTACGCGATCGGCTGCGCACGCAGGGGGCATTGATCTCGATCGAGGACGCGCGCGACACCAGCCTGGCCCTCGCTGCCTGACCGACCCATCCATGCTCGAGGGACCTTCCGTCATGTCTGCCTCCACTGACCGCCGACGCCTCTGCACGGGCCTGGTGTGCGCCGCGGCGAGTCTGGCGCTGCCCGCTCGCGCCCAGGCGTTTCCCGCCCGCCCGATGCGGCTCATCGTCCCGTTCCCACCGGGCGGCCCGTCTGATCTGGCTGCCCGCGCGGTCGCTGAAGGACTGGGGCGCCTGCTCGAGCAACCCGTCGTCGTCGAGAACAAGCCGGGGGCCGGTGCGATCATCGGCAGCCAGTCGTTGCTCGCACAGCCGGCTGACGGCCACACGCTGATGATGGGCAGCAACGTGCTGGCCACCGGCAAGGCGCTGTACCCGAGCATGACCTTCGATCCGCAGAAGGATTTCACGCCGGTCGCGGCCGTCATCCGCAGTCCGCACCAGGTCGTCGTGGCACCGTCGTTTCCCGGCACGGGTATCCAGGACTTGATCGCCGTCGCGCGGGCATCCGGGGACCGGTTCCAGTACGCGTCGTCGGGTGCCGGCACGATGCCGCATCTGGGGGCCGAGTTGTTCAAGGAGGTCACGGGCGTGGCGATGCAGCCGGTACCGTACCGGGGTTCCGCGCCGGCGCTGACCGCAGTCGCGAGCGGCGAAGTGCCCGTCTATTTCGATATCGAATTCTCGTCCAAGGCCATGCTCTCGGCCGGACGCCTGCGTTCGCTGGGCGTGACGTCGCAGCAACGCTCGCGCAGTTTCCCCCAGGTGCCGACGCTCGACGAGCAAGGCATCCGCAACTTCGATCTGTATTCCTGGTTCGGTCTGGTCGTGCGCGCCGGGACGCCCGATGCCATCGTGGGCAGACTCAACGAGGCATTGAACCAGGTGCTGGGCACGACGGAGTTCCGCACGAGAATGGACGGGCTCGGCGCCCAGGTCGTCGGTGGCTCGCCGACGGCTTTCCGGAGGCTGATCGATCAGGACGCGACATTCTGGACGGCGCTGATCCGGCGCAACGGCATTCGAGCCGAGTGACACGAAGCGTTGCCGGGTCCGCGTGAGGTCGGCCGCTCCTAGGCCGACGGGCCGCGCGCGGACGCCGGCCGGTTCGCCATGCGCGCGATCTCGACGAAGCGCCGCTGGATGCTGGCAATCAAGTGGTCGGCGAGACTCGTCGGGATGCGACCTTTCCGGGTGACCGCGAAGAAGTCGATCGGCACTTCGGGCTCGACGAGTCGCCGCGCCGACACGTCGAAGCGGACGCAGGCCGGGATGACGAAGCCGGGCAGTGCCGCAACACCCTGACCGGCCTCGACCATGGCGATGATCGCCTGAAGGTTCTGCAGCGGGCCGACGCGGGTGACGCTCACCGCCTGGCCGCGAAGCTGTGCATCCACCAGCTTCTGGATCGGATTGTCGGGCTCAAGGCAAAGCAGGCGTTCGCCAGTGAAGTCGCTCCATCGCGCCGACTCGCGGCGCGTTCGCCCTGCACCCGCACGAGGAGCCACCCGGACCATCCGGAACGAGGCGAGCGCGCTGCGCTCCAGGCCCACCACCGGCTTGAAGAACGCGCCCAGGCCCAGGTCGAATTCTCCGGACTCGACACCCCGCTGGATGCCCTGACGATCGACGTCCCGGATCAGTACCCGGACCCCGGGATGGGCTCGGTGGAATTCGCCGAGCCAGCCCGGCAGCACACTCGACGCAATCAGTGGCGTGGCGGCCAGCGTGAGTTGGCGCTCCGCGGCTGCCGTGAGACGGCCGACTTCCGCCGTGGCCCGCTCCCATTCCGCAAGCATCAAGCGCACGGCAGGTAGCAGCGACTCGCCGGCGGTCGTGATCCGCACCGTACGGGTCGTGCGGTCGAATAGTCGCGCGCCGACCTGTTCCTCGAAGGTCTTCAGCAGCAGGCTCAGTCCCGCCTGGGTCATGTGAATTTCCTCCGCCGCGCGAGTGAAGCTGCCGAGCCGGGCAACGGCAAGGAATGCTTCGAGCTGGCGGGTCGTCACATTCATTTCTGAGGGCAATAAATTGATTTGAAAGTTCAACTTCACCTATGTGTTTGACGGTTGTCAAATCCGATCCGCACTTCGTCGTGTTGGCGGGGCGCAGGACCCTCAGCCGGAGCGTACCGATGACCGACCGCCCCTCTCGCATCCTCGTTGCCGGCGCCGGCATCGGTGGACTGACTTGCGCGCTTGCACTGCAGCAGCGTGGCTTCGACGTACTGGTACTCGAGCAGGCGACGCAGTTGGGCGAGGTCGGCGCCGGTTTCCAGATCAGCGCCAACGGCGTCCATTGCTTGCACGACCTCGGGCTGGCGGACGCGCTGGCGCGAATCGCCACCGAGGCCGACGGCAAGCAGATCAGGCTCTGGAGCACCGGTCAGACCTGGAAGCTGTTCGACCTCGGCGCGGAATCGGTCGAGCGCTACGGCGATCCGGACTACATGCTCCACCGGGCGGATCTGCCTGGCCTGCTGGCCGAGCAGGTCCGCCTGCACCAGCCCGCCGCGATCCGTCTGGGCGCCCGCGTCGCGTCGCTGACGCAACGCAACGACCACGTCGAGGTCCGGCTCGAAAACGGCGACCACGTGACCGGCTCGGCGCTGATCGGCGCCGACGGCGTGCACTCGCGTGTACGCAGCGCGCTGTTCGGCGACACGCCGGCGCAGTTCACCGGATGCCTCGCGTGGCGGGGACTGATCCGGCGCGACCGGCTTCCCGCTCACCTGCATGCGCGTCTGGGGACCAACTGGATCGGGCCGGGGGCGCACGTGATCCACTATCCGCTGCGACAGGGCGCGTTGATGAACTTCGTGGGCATCGTCGAGCGCAGTGACTGGCAGCTCGAGTCATGGACCCAACGCGGAAGCGTCGAAGAGTGCCTGAACGACTTCCGGGCCTGGCATCCGGACGTTCACCATCTGATCCAGGGCATCGACCAGCCCTACAAGTGGGCGCTGTTGAGCCGGCGGCCGCTGGTGCGCTGGACCGAAGGACGCACCACGCTGCTCGGCGACGCCGCCCACCCAACCTTGCCCTTCCTCGCGCAGGGCGCGGTGATGGCGCTCGAGGATGCGATCGTGCTGGCCCGCTGTCTGGCGGCGCATCGATCGGACCTGCCTGCCGGCCTCGTCCGCTACGAGGCCCTTCGCCACGAGCGCACGTCGAAGATCGTCGAAGGGTCGGCGGCCAACGCTGCGCGCTTCCACAACCCGCTGCTGGCCGATCCCGTCGAGGCGGGGCGCTACGTGGACCGTGAATGGGACGCGGAAGCCGTTCGGCAGCGCTACGAATGGCTGTTCCGCTACGACGCGACCGCCGTCGATGTCGCCTGATATGCCCCGCTCTGTTTCGACCAGGAGACCCTCGCCATGACCGCCAACCACCCAGACGCCGCCGTGCAGACGCTGATCCACGACCTGGTGCATGCCTTCCAGATCCTCGCAATGGACGGGCAAGGCAGCGGCATTTCCGGTCACCTGACCGCGCGGCTGCCGGGTACCCGCACGTTCTGGACGATCCCGTATGGCTTCGGATTCGAGGAGGCGACCGCAGACGCGTTGATCGAGTGCGACTTCGCGCTGAAGACGATCACCGGCTCCGCGGCGTGCAATCCGACGCTGAACATCCACACCGAGGTCTACGACGCGCGCCCCGACGTCAACTGCATCGTGCACACGCATTCCGAGGCATCGTTGGCGCTGGGTATCGTCGGCAGCAACCTGGAGCCTGTCACGCAGAGCGGCGCGCTGTTCTATGAGGACATCGTGCTGTTCGACGAGTTCGAAGGCATCGTGCTGGCCAAACAGGAGGGTGCCAACATCGCGTCTCGTCTCGGTCGCAACCGGGCGATCCTGCTGCGCAACCACGGTTCGATCGTGGCCGGCTCGACGATCGCCGACGCGACCATCGCCGCGACCGTGCTGGAGTTCGCGGCACGGGTCCAGCTCCAGGCCATGGCCGTCGGCACGCCCAAGCGGCTGCCCGACGCCGAAGCGCGTCAGACCAAGGGGTTCCTGCAGCGTCCGGACGTGGTGGATCTGCGTTGGCAGCTGCTGAAGCGGCAGGCGCGGCGGCACAATCCACAGTTCACGGCGGAGCGGTGCGCGTGACCCGGCCGGTCGATCCCTCGCGCGCCAAGGTCCTGATGCTGCTCGGCTCGGATTTCGTCCGGGCCCGGTACGACGCGCTGCGCGCACGGACGCCTCTCCTCGCGATCGTGACCGAGGTGCCGAGCGAGCCCGATCCGGATATCGACGCGCTGTTCGCGTTCAAGCTTCCGGAAGGCGTCGCGCCGCGTCTGCCCAACCTCCGACTGGCCGCCTCCGTGGGTGCCGGCGCGGACGGGCTGCTGAGTGCGCCCGACCTGCCTGCGCACGTACGGGTCACCCGGGCCGTCGATCCGGGCCTGGGGCTGAGCATGGCGCAGTACGTCGCCCTGCAGATCTTGCGTGTCTTTCGCGACCTGCCTCGGCTGGAGCGGCAGCACACTTCCGGAACCTGGGACCGGCTGCCGGTGCCCGATGCGCGGCAGGTCACGGTCGGCGTCATGGGACTCGGGGCGATCGGTACGGTCGTCGCCGACGTGCTCGCTCGACTGGGATTCAACGTGATCGCGTGGACTCGCACCGGCGTCGCACAGGGGGCGATTCCCGTGTATTCCGGAGACG
>JAKPAM010000200.1 GCA_029779435.1 Pseudomonadota bacterium
CGAAGTGAGTTTGCCGCGCCCAACCCCTTTCCGAGTACCGCAGGGCAGTCGGCGCGCAGCGACGACCGCTCCGTCTGGCCGCCCGCCCCGCACCCACGAGGCCGACGCCCCCGTGACGAACCCACGCCAAGGTCGAATCCAGCCCTAAGTTCCCGCTGGGTATCACCACCGCGACGACTACACGCAAAGGCCTCTCCTTACCCTGTCAGCAAAAATCACTCCGCTTCCTGCGACTCCAGCAGGAAATGCCCGCGCGTGACCGCGATCGGGTAATCCGGGCTCTTCTGCCAGCAGCGCGTCTGCACCAGCGCCACGCGCGAGCCGATCCGCACGATCTCGCTACGCGCGAACGTCTCCTCGGGCCGGCCCGAGCGCAGGTAGTCGATCGAGAAGTCGACCGACTTGGGCTGCTTGCTGCCCTTCAGCAGGTAGATCAGGTGCAGCGTGGCCGCGGTCTCGGCGAAGCCGGCGACGACACCGCCGTGCAGCGCCGGCAGCCGGGGATTGCCGATCAGCTTTTCCTGGTACGGCAACCTGAACAGCGCCGGTTCGCCGGGTGCCATGCGGATGCCGAGGAAATCGACGTAGGGAACCGGTTGCCCGATCGCGATCGGCTCGCTGGCCGACGGCGCTGTCCATGGCGGCAACTGGTTCTCGCGTGCCGCCGAATCGGGCGGATCGGGCGGCGCCGAAACGCCCAGCGGCGTCGGCGGTCGCGTGCCCTTGGCCGTGGACAACATGAACGTCGCCTGCGCGGCGGCGATCGGTTCGTTGCGATCACCCTGCCACAGCGTGGCGCGCGTGAACGCGACGTTGCGCGTCAGCCGATAGCACTCGGCCTCGCACGATACGTCGGCGTCGGGACCGGCGGGACGCAGGTAGTCCATCCGCAGGTCCAGCGTCGCATAGGGCACGCGCTGCGTCAGCGACGTGCCGACGGCCATCCCGCAGGCCGAATCGGCCAGCACGGTCAACGCCCCGGGATGCAGCAGCCCGCGAGCGGCATCGCCGAGCCAATCGGGACTGGCCGGCAGCAGCATCGTGCCGCGGCCCTTGCCGACGTCGGTGATCTGCAGCCCGGTCGCGCGCATGTGAGGGACGGGGGTGATGAACTTGCGCGTCAGTTCTTCGAGGAATGGATTCATGGTGCGGGGATAATAACCGCGACGACCGAATCGTCGGTGGCAACGAGGCCACGGATCATTGCGTGAAACCGAGCCTCCGGGCGTGGCGCACGTCGGGCTTGATCGCATGCTCGCGCTCGAGCTGCTCGATGAATGCCTCGGCCGACGGCGGCTCATCGAACAACGCATGCTGGCGGCGCACGGCGGCGAAATCCCCGGGGGTCAGCAGGTCGAGCCGATGCAGCCGCGCACGGATCGCCGCGTCGAGACGCTCGGCGTCGCCCCCGAGCGCCTCGGTGACGAACATCCGCTCGCGCTGCGCGGCCGCCAGCGGCAGGAAGCGGATCTTGAAGCCGAAGCGGCGCAGCGCGGCGTCGTCGATCCGCTCGAACAGGTTCGTCGTGCAGATGAAGATGCCGTCGAAACGCTCCATCTGCTGCAGCATCTCGTTGACCTCGGTCACCTCGTAGTTGCGCACCGCCATCTGGCGGTTCTGCAGGAAGCTGTCCGCCTCGTCCAGCAGCAGAACGGCTTCCTCGTGCCGGGCGCTGGCGAACATCGCGGCCATCTGCTGCTCGGTCTCGCCGACATACTTGCTGACGAGGTCGGACGCGCGCTTGATCATCAGCGGCCGCTCGAGCGTGCGCGCGATATGTTCGGCCAGACCGGTCTTGCCGGTGCCGGGCAGGCCGTAGAAGCACATCGTCGCGCGCGGGCGGCTCTTCAGACCGGAGAGGATCCGCTCGACCGGATAACGCGATTCGACGTTCAGCAGCGTCAGATCGTACTGCGTCAGCGCGAGCCGGAAGTCGTCGCCGCCATCGCCGCGCTGGCCCAGCGCGCGATCGGCATGCGACAACTGACGCTCGATCAGCGACTCGATCGAGTCGTCGAGATTCGCTGACGCCAACCGCGCGAACCGCGCGGCCGACTGGATCTGCGCCGGCGTGATCGCGCGGCGCGCGGCGATCCGGCCGATGAACGCATCGCTGACACCCATCTCGATCAGGTACTTGCGCGCGATATTCTCGCGCACGCGCTGCGGCGGATTCGTCAACTCGAGATGGAACTGGAAACGACGCCGGTACGCCGGATCGATCTGATTGATCGAGTTCGAGATCCAGATCGTGACGACCGGATTCTGTTCGAGCGTCTGGTTGATCCACGCCTTGCCGTTGACCGCGCCGCCACGCGGCTCGTCCTGCCCGAGCAAGCCGGCCAGCTCGTGCGCCACCGGCGGGAACACGTCCTCGACCTCGTCGAACAGGATCGCGGCGCTGGGCCGCCCGCGCAGGAACGCCTGCGACACCTGCAGCGAACGGTAGCGCTCCTTGCCCGACAAGCTGTTGCCGTCCTTGTCCAGACAGTCGACCTCGTACAGCTCGAGCCCGGACATCTGCGCGATCAGCTTGGAGAATTCGGTCTTGCCGGTGCCCGGGGGTCCGTAGACCAGCACGTTGACGCCCTTCTCCTGCGTGACGGCGGCGGCCTTGAGCATCGCGACCAGATACCGCGCGTCCTCGCCGACGTGCGGGAAATCGTCGATCGACAGATGCGTTTGCCCGGCCGGCCGCGTGAATGCCGCCATCATCGACGATTCGTCCGGATACTCGGCCGTCAGCACACCGAGCAGCTTGTCGGACACGCGCATCAGATCACCGAGATCGGTGATCGAATGCTCGGCGATCGGCGTCTCGACCAGACCCAGCGATTCGAGCCGGCCACCGCTCTTGAGCGCGACCGCGACGTCGGCGGCGTTCAGGCCCAGCACCTGGGCGAGCATGCCATAAGCCTCCTGCGCGCTCGATGCCTTGCAATCGACCAGTACCGGCCGCAGATCGCGCTGATACTTGCACAACGACGCATGCTGCAGGATCGCGCGTTCGGCGTCGGACAGGCCGAGCACCGCCGACAACATCGCGATGTTCTCGATCAGCCGGATACGGCTCTTGGCCAGACGGGCTTCGTGCGCGGCGACGCTGACCTGGAACACCGACAGCAGGTCTTTCGCGTGCACCTTGACGAACTCGTCGAGGTAGTAATAAAGCGACGCGTCGTCGTACAGCCCGTTCCACGCGCCGTAGCGGACCATGAAGTCGTCGATCGGGAGCTTGCCGGCGTCGACCCAGGCCGGCGCGTCGGCACAACGGCGCACGAGGAACTCGCGCAGCTTGGCCAGGATCGGTTCGGGCCAGACCATGTAGCGGCCGGCCAGCGTCACGACGTTGTTGATGTCGCGCCGCAGGTTGAACTTGGCGCCCAGCGTCAGGATCGTCTTCAGCGCGAAACGCGCGCACAGCAGGTCGAGCGCGCCGGCGAACTCGAAGGCCGGCGACATCAGCAGGCGCTCGCCCTGTCTTTCGGCGAGCCTTTCGGCAAGCCGTTCGGCGAGCCGCTCTGCGCGCCGGTCGATACCGGCACGCCGGTCTTCACCGGCAGGAATGGCTTGCTGGGATCGGCCCTGCTTCATCGTCGACGCTCCGCTGGCAATGGCGGGGACGAGGCCTGCGCTTCGGCCCGTGGTCACCCGGTCATCGCGTCCACGATATCACCAGCATACGCGGCGCGCAGTGATGGAAAACGCGGGCACCCAGCGGCGCCTCCACCCTGCGCGCAGGCCACCATGGTGGCCGCGGCGGCCGCTCAGGCGGCCTTGATGAAGCGCTGCAGATGATAGTCGGCGTCACCGAAGCGGCGCGCCAGCAGCGTCAACAGGCGGAACGTATGGCTGACCTTCAGTTCTTCGGTCATGCCCATGCCGCCGTGCAGCTGCACGGCTTCCTGGCTGACGTGGCGGCATGCGTCGGCGACGCGCACGCGGGCGGCCGACACGACGCGGCGACGCTCGGCGGCCGGCTTCTCGCCGTTGACCGACGTACAGGCCAGATAGACCATCGAACGCGACTGCTCGGCCGAGATCGTCATGTCGACCATCCGATGCTGCAGCACCTGGAAGCTGCCGATCGGCACGCCGAACTGCTTGCGCGTCTTGATGTACTCGAGCGTCGCGGTGTTCGCGTACGTCATCGCGCCCAGCGCCTGCGCGCACTCGACCGCGCTGGCGAAATCCAGCACGTCGTCGATGACCTCGAACGCCGCGCCGGCCGTGCCCAGCAGCGCCGCGCCCGGCACCTGGACCTCGCGCAGCTCGATGTCGGCGGCACGCGCGTCGTCGAACGTGCGCGCCGATGCCAGCGACATGCCGGCCTGCGCGCGATCGACGATGAACAGGCTGATGCCGGCCTCGCCGGACGTGCCGCCCGCGGTGCGGGCCGACACGATGATCTTGTCGGCCAGCGGCGCGCCCAGCACGGCGACCTTCTTGCCGGACAACACCCAGCCGTCGCCCTGCTTGGTCGCCTTGACGGCGACCTGCGCGCGCTCGTAGCGGGCATCGGTCTCGCTGTACGCGAAGGCCAGCTTCATCCGGCCCTCGGCCACGGCCGGCAGGATCTCGTTTTTCTGCGCGTCCGAGCCGGCCAGCGCGACCAGGCGCGCACCGAGCACGACCGTCGGCACGTAGGGCTCGATGACGAGCGCCTCGCCGAACGCCTCCATCACGCCGATCAGGTCGACGGCCGTACCGCCGAAACCGCCGTGCTCGGCCGGCAGCGGCAAGGCCAGCAGGCCCATCTCGGCGAACGCCGCCCACACCTGCGGATTGCTGCCTTCGCCGGCGGCGATCCGTTTGCGGCGGGTCTCGAAGTCGTACTCCTTCTCGACGTAGCGGCGGACGCTGTCGGCCAGCAGTTGCTGTTCTTCGGTGTACTGGAAATTCATCGATCAGTCTCCTATTCGGGAATGCTTCGGATTCGGGGCGGCGGGGCTCACAGCCCCAGGACCATCTTGGCCAAGATGTTGCGCTGGACTTCGTTGGAGCCGGCGTAGATCGAGGCCTTGCGGTAGTTCGCGTAGCGCGGGGCCAGCCAGGCCTTGTAGGCGTCGAGCGTGGTGTTGCCGTCGATGGGCTGGAATTCCTCGGCCAACGGACCGATCGCGTCGACGGCCAGTTCGGTCAGCGCCTGCTGGATCTCGGTGCCCTTGATCTTCAGGATCGACACTTCCGATCCCGGCGGCTTGCCGCTGCGGACCATCTGGTCCAGGAACCGCAGGTTCGTGATCTCCAGCGCCATCAGCTCGACCTCGACGCGCGCGAGCCGGTCGCGCCAGCGCTGATCGTCGATCATCGCGCGCCCGCCGCCAGCCGGCTGCTGCGCGGCGAATTCCTTCAGCCGCTGCACGTTGCGGCGCGATACGCCGATCTGGCCGGTGCCCAGCCGCTCGTGGCCGAGCAGGAACTTGGCGACGGTCCAGCCCTTGCCTTCCTCATGGACGAGGTTCTCGACCGGGACCTCGACGTTCTCGAAGAACACCTCGTTGACCTCGCGGCGGCCGTCCATCAGGATCAGCGGGCGCACGGTGATGCCGGGCGTCTTCATGTCGATCAGCAGGAAGCTGATGCCTTCCTGGCGCTTGGGCGAGTCGACGTCGGTACGCACCAGGCAGAAGATCCAGTCGGCATGGTGCGCCATCGTCGTCCAGATCTTCTGGCCGTTGACGACGTACTTGTCGCCGCGGCGTTCGGCGCGGGTCTTCAGCGACGCCAGGTCCGAGCCGGAGCCCGGTTCGGAATACCCCTGGCACCAGAAGACCTCGGCGTTGTAGATGGGCGGCAGGAACCGCTTTTTCTGCTCGGGCGTGCCGAACTGGATCAGCACGGGGCCGCACATCGACAGGCCGAACGGCGGCAGCGGCGGCGCGCCGGCATAACCCAGTTCCTCGTCGAAGATGAACTTCTGGACAGCCGACCAGCCGGTGCCGCCCCATTCGGTGGGCCACGACGGTGCGGCCCAGCCCTTGGCCGCCAGGATCTTCTGCCATGCGAGCATCTCGTCGCGCGTCAGCTCCTCGGCGTTCAGCACCTTCTGCTGCAGGCTCTTCGGCAGATTGTCCTTGAGCCAGCCGCGCACCTCCTCCCGGAATGCCTGCTCGTCCTTCGAATAATCGAGATCCACGTAGTCTTCCTCTCGCTTGTCAAATAGCCGGCGACCAGGCTCGCGGCGATCGCCATCGCGAACCGTCGCGTCCTGTCAAACCTGCGTATCGTAACCCGGCCGGGGGCCCGTCCCCGAATCGACGCGGTGCGGATCCGCATCCCACGGCCGATCCGCCGCCGCCCGATTTGCGCCATCCCGCGCGCCGCCCCTCGCCCCCCCCTGCACACCCTCCGGCGCGCCATCGACGGCAACCACCGATGCGAGCCGGCCCGGCGCAAGTGTTGTGTCGGAGGATCTGGCAACTTGAAACACCTGGACGCTTACGGCATCCTGCCGGCCTCGAGCCGTTTCGGACCACCATGCCCTCCCCCATCGAACAACGCCTGGCCACCGAGCTGTCGGTGCGTCCCCAGCAGGTTCTCGCCACGATCACGCTGCTCGACGAGGGCGCGACCGTCCCGTTCATCGCGCGCTACCGCAAGGAAGCGACCGGCGGCCTCGATGACACGCAGCTTCGCACGCTGCATGAACGGCTCGGCTACCTGCGCGAACTGGACGAGCGGCGCGACACCATCCTCGAGGCGATCGGCACGCAGGGCAAGCTGACGCCCGAGCTGGCGGCGGCGATCGACGCGGCCGACAGCAAGCAGCGGCTCGAAGACCTGTACGCGCCCTACAAGCTCAAGCGCCGCACCAAGGCGCAGATCGCCCGCGAGGCCGGACTCGAACCGCTGGCCGACGCGCTGCTGGCCGACCCGACGCGCGACCCCGAGACAGAAGCCGCCGCTTACCTGACCCCCGCGTTCAAGGGGCCGGACGGCGACAACCCGGGCGTGCCCGACGTCAAGGCGGCGCTCGAAGGCGCGCGCCACATCCTTATGGAGCGCTTCGCCGAGGATGCCGAGCTGCTGGGGCGGCTGCGCGAAGACCTGAGCGAGCGAGGCATCGTCGTGTCGACGGCCGCCGAAGGCAAGCACGAGGCCGGCGCCAAGTTCAGCGACTACTTCGACTACCAGGAGCGGCTGGCCGACATCCCGTCGCACCGCGCGCTGGCGCTGCTGCGCGGGCGCCGCGAGGAAGTCCTCAAGGTCGCGCTGAAGCTGCCTGAAGACATCGAGGCGGCCGAAGCGGCCGAGGCCGCCCGAGGCGCGGCGGGCGGGGCTTCCAGCGGCGCGGGCGGCACGTCCGCGGCCCGGCGCCCGGCGGCGCTGCCGTTCAACCGTTGCGAGCAGATGATCGCCGGACGCTTCGGCATCCGGGACCAGGGTCGGGCGGCCGATCCATGGCTGCGCCAGACGGCCCGCTGGACCTGGCAGGTCAAGCTCGCCTGGCAGATGGAAACCGAGCTGGTCGGCGCGCTGCGGGATCGCGCCGAGGAGGCGGCGATCCACGTGTTCGGCCGCAACCTCAAGGATCTGCTGCTGGCCGCGCCGGCCGGCCCGCGGGCCACGATGGGACTGGATCCCGGCCTGCGCACGGGCGTCAAGGTCGCCGTCGTCGATGGCACCGGCAAGCTCCTCGCCACGCAGACGATCTATCCGCACGCGCCGCGCAACGACTGGGATGGCGCGATCGCGACGCTGGCGGCACTGGCGGCGCGGCACGACGTCGACCTGGTGGCGATCGGCAACGGCACGGCGTCTCGCGAGACCGACAAGCTGGTCATCGACCTGATCAAGCGCCATCCGCAGGCCGGATTGACCAAGGCCATCGTGTCCGAAGCGGGCGCGTCGGTCTATTCGGCATCGGAGCTGGCCGCGCGCGAGTTTCCGGACCTGGACGTCAGCCTGCGCGGCGCCGTGTCGATCGCGCGCCGCCTGCAGGATCCGCTGGCCGAACTGGTCAAGATCGACCCGAAATCGATCGGCGTCGGCCAGTACCAGCACGATGTCAGCCAGACGAAGCTGGCGCGCACGCTCGACGCGGTCGTCGAGGACTGCGTCAATGGCGTCGGCGTGGACCTGAATACGGCCAGCGCGCCGCTGCTCGCGCGCATCTCGGGCCTGTCCGCGTCGCTGGCGGAGAACATCGTCCGCCATCGCGATGCGCGCGGCGCCTTCGCGAACCGCGCGGCGTTGAAGGACGTGCCCCGGCTCGGCGAGCGGGCGTTCGAGCAGGCGGCCGGCTTCCTGCGCATCCGCGGCGGCGACAATCCGCTGGACGCCTCGGCCGTGCACCCCGAGGCCTACCCCGTCGTGCAGCGCATGCTGGCCGACGTCGGCGCGAGCATCGACGCCGTCATCGGCAAACCCGACCTGCTGCGCGGGGTGCGCCCGGACAAATACGTCGACGAGCGCTTCGGCCTGCCGACGATCCAGGACATCCTGAAGGAACTCGAAAAGCCCGGGCGCGATCCGCGGCCCGAGTTCAAGACCGCGAGTTTCCGCGAAGGCATCGAATCGCTGAACGACCTGGAGCCGGGCATGACGCTCGAAGGCGTCGTCACCAACGTGGCGGCCTTCGGCGCGTTCGTCGACATCGGCGTGCACCAGGACGGCCTGGTCCACATCTCGGCGCTGTCCGAGCGCTTCGTCAAGGATCCGCACGAAGTGGTCAAGGCCGGCGACCTGGTCAAGGTCAAGGTGCTGGAGGTCGACGCCAAGCGCCAGCGGATCGCGCTGACGATGCGCCTGTCCGATCAGCCTGGCGAGGGACGCGGCGGCACCGGCGAGCGGCGCGACGGCGGCGCCGCTCGCGGTCCGGCCGGGCGCGGTCCGGCCGGGCGCGGGCCGGGGGGCGCGGGCCGCGATGCGGCAGGCCGTCCCGGCAACGGCCGGGGAACGGGCCGCGGCGGATTCGGCTCCGGTGCCGGCGAGGCGCAGAGCGCGATGGCGATGGCCTTGGCCGCCGCGCGCCAGCGCAAGGGCTGACTTAGTGCGCATCGGCGACCACCAATGATCCAGGGCCTGTCGACGCTAAGATCGACCACGCGCCGACGGGCGCCGACAGGCCCTGGTCATAAGCGGCCAAACGCTTATCGACAGCGGCGACATTCGTCGCGCTGATGCGCGACCGACACGGCGATCGCAGCAACGGCGCCAATGGCCGATGAACGGCGGTGTCGCACCATGACCGCACCGGCCGCCATGACGTAGTCTTCGAACAGAAGAACGGAAATGGCGAGCCATGCTCAATGCCCACGCTCCCTCGCTGATCGCAGCGGCGATCCTCCTTGGCGTACTGACGCTGTATGCGGGACTGCGCGTCGCCGGCCGCCTGCGCGAGACCCACGGCAATGTCATGCGGCGCTGGATGATCGGCGGCACGGTGATTCTGGGGATCGGCGCAGGGATCACTGACCTGATCGCCCGCGCCGCACTGCTCGAAGCCCCGCGCGTGCCGGTCGAGCCGGGCTGGCTCGCCGCAGCCGCGCTGACCGCGCAGGTCTCGGCATGGGCGCTGCTCAGGACCCTGGGCGAGGTGAGGCAGACGGGCGCACGGCTGTTCCATCGCAGCCTGGCGTGCGGCGCGACTTGGGCGCTGATGCACGAGTTGCTGGTCGTCGCGACCGGAAGCCATCCGACCCTGGCAACCGATCCGTGGATGCAGCACGGGCTGCGGTTCGCCGTGACGACGCTGGCCGTGACGGCCAGCCTGCACTGCGCTTTCCGCCTGCTCGACGAGCTGACGCCTAGCGAGATCGTGCGCCCATTAGGCACCGCGTGTCTGTTGGCGATCGGACTGTTCGGCTTGCCGATGGCGATGACGGTGGGCCTGCAGGACGCGGCGCGGCCGGGCGGCGTCCTGCAGCATGGCTTCGACGTCAACGCCGGCGCCATGCTGCTCGGCGTGGCCGTCTTGCTGACGCAGGCGATCATGCTGCTGGCCATCTCGTTCGATGTGCGCACGCGAAGCATCGTCGCCAGCCTGCTGAACATCGCCCAGCAATCGAATGCCGAACTCGAGGAACTGTTCGCGCAGCGCACGCGCGAACTCGAAGCGCTGTATGACCGGGCGCCCTGCGGGTATCACTCGGTCGACTTCGACGGCATCATCGTGAACATGAACAAGACCGAGCTGGACTGGCTCGGCTATACGCGCGACGAGGTGGTCGGCAAGCTCCACGTGCGTGAACTGCATACCCCCGCCAACTGGGAACAGCTGGAGGTGCATCGCTCTCGTGTCCGCAGCGGCAGCGAGATCTTCGTCGCGCACTATGACTACGTGCGCAAGGACGGCAGCGTCTTTCCCGTCACGATCCATACCGGCTCCATCCGCGACGAGGATGGCCGCTACCTGCATAGCCTGACCTGCGTCAACGACGATTCGCTGACGCAAAAGATGTACGCCGAACTCGAACGCAAGTCGTTCGAGGCCAACGCGGCCAACCTGGCCAAGTCGGCGTTCCTCGCCTCGATGAGCCATGAGATCCGCACGCCGATGAACGGCGTGTTGGGCGTCATCGAAGTCCTCGACCACACGCGGCTCGACGACGAGCAACGCGAACTGATGGCGACGGCGCGCGAGTCGGCCACCGCGCTGTTGACGCTGATCGACGAGATTCTCGACTTCACGAAGATCGAAGCCGATCGCCTGGAACTGGAACGCACCGCGCTGTCACCGGCACAGGTGGTCGAAAGCGCGTGCGAAGCGCTGTCGAGCATCGCCGATAAGAACGACATCGATCTGATGCTGTACTGCGACCCGACGCTGCCCGGTAGCGTATGGACCGACCCGGGACGCCTGCGGCAGATCCTGATGAACCTGGGCGGCAACGCGGTCAAGTTCGCCAAGCCGATCGACGGCGGCCGCGGCCGCGTGTTGATCCGCATCGATCTGCTGAGCCAGACCGCCCGGCGGGCCAGCATGCGCGTGGCCGTCATCGACAATGGCATCGGCATGAACGACGACACGATGGCGATGCTGTTCCGTCCGTTCGTGCAAGGCGAAAGTTCGACGACGCGCCGCTTCGGCGGCACCGGCCTGGGGCTGTCGATCAGCCAACGGATCGCGCAGGCCATGCAGACCGAGATCAGCGTCAAGAGCCGGCCCGGCGCCGGATCGACGTTCTCGATCGACCTGGATTTCGAATTGGCGCCGCCGCTGCCCGACCAGGACCCGCCGCCGTCGCTGGTCGGGCTCGACGTCGTCATCGTGTCGCCGAATCGGGAGCGCACCGAGATCCTGTCGCGTTATCTGGTGGCCAGCGGCGCATCCGCGGTCGTGGACGCGGATGACGATGCCGCGATCGCGCGGCTGCTGGCGCTCGGCGATCATGAGGCGGCGCCGATCGTCATCGTGCCGGACGAAGATCAAGCGCATCGCGTCCAGGCGTTCAAGCAGCGCCTCGGCGCGGCACCGGTGCTCGAACGGCTGTGCTTCGTGGCCTTGGTCCATGGGGGCCGCCACCGCGCCAACACCATCGCCGGCGACACCATATCGATCAAGGCCAATGCGCTGCGGCGTACGACGCTGCTGCGCGGGGTCGCGATCGCGGCCGGCCGCCTGTCGCCGACCCCGGGCATCGAGCAACAAGCGGTCGATGCCGGGCGCCCGTCGAGCGGGCCGCGGCGCCCGCCGCAGCATGCGCCGCTGGTGCTGGTCGCCGAAGACAACGAAACCAATCGCAAGGTCATCGGGAGGCAACTGGCGAAGCTCGGCTACAACGCGATCATCGCGTGCGATGGCGAGGAGGCGCTGGCCGTCTGGCGCCAGCATCCGTTCGCGCTGGTGTTGACCGATTGCCACATGCCGAAGATGGACGGCTTCCAGCTTACCCGCGGCATACGCGCCGCCGAATCCCCGGATGACCCGGCGATGCGCGTGCCGATCATCGCGATCACTGCCAACGCGATGAAAGGCGAGGCCGAACGGTGCCTGGCGGCCGGTATGGACGATTACCTGACCAAGCCGACGCAACTGGACAAGTTGGCCGCCACGCTGCGCAAATGGGCGCCGGCCGGCGATCCGGTCGACGGCGATGGCGCGGAATCGGCCGTGGCCGGCGAACGCGCGGCGGAGCACGTGGGCGCCGATAGCACCATCGATAGCACCATCGATGTCGATGACGATGCCGACGGATCGGTCGACGAAGCCGCGCTGCCGGAAGCGATCGGCAGCGACGATTCGGAGTTGCTCGAGGAGTTCTACAGGACCTATGCCACGGGAGCCGATGAGATCCTGGCCGAGATGGCGCAGTGCCATGCGATACGCGACCTGCCGTCGCTGGGCAGTCTCGCGCACAAACTGAAATCGTCATCGGCGACGATCGGCGCGCATCGCCTGTCACGAGCCTGCATCGATCTGGAGCGCGCGGCCAAAGCCGGCGACTGGACAGGCTGCGACGAGCGTTACCGGAAGATTGCCGGGCACCACGCGCTGGTGCGGCGCTGGCTGACTACATGGTTCGCGCGGCGCACGACGAGCGCGACGAATCACTGACGCCGAATCACCAATATCGTAAACGGTCCCCGGGAAGCCGGCGTATCTCCGAGGGCGTCGCGCCGCTTCGGCGAACGCCGCGTCAGCACTTCAGACGCACGCGGCGACTCGACACGATGCCGCCCAGCTCGATCAGGCGATTGATCTGCTGCTCGGTCAGTTCGGTATCGCGACCCAGCAGTACCGCGCCATCGACCGACCTCAGGTCCTCGGCGACGATGTCGCCGGGCATCAGGAACCGCAGATCCACCCATCGCGATGCGCCGGGATCGACGGCCTCGGTCGCTTTGGCGTCGGCATCGAATGCCGCGCCCGGCTCGCCAGCCTGCGCCACGGCCAGTTCGGGAACGCTCTGCAAATGCGTCGATACCGCCGAATAGATCATCGGCGTCCGGACCTTCATCCGCTCGCAAAGGGCCTGCGTGACCTTGTCGCGCACCGAATCGGAGCGAATCGGCTTGACGAGGAAGCCATTGACGTCGAGCGCCATCGCGGCCGCCAGCACCTCGCGATGCGCGAACGAGGTGTGGACCATCACGCGAAGATCACGCGGCGCAGGACTCTCGCCGGCGCGGATGCGCCGCAGCGTCTCGATCCCGTTCCACCCCGGCATCTGTACGTCGGTGATCAGCAGCGATACCGGGTGCTGTCCCAGTATCTCGATGATCCGCTCGCCGCAATCGGCCTCGATCTGCTGCTCGAAGCCGGCCTTCTTCAGCACGTGAACGAGAGTCTTGCGCGCGAAGGTGTCATCGTCGGCCACCAGGATCGGCGTTCGCTGCAACGCAACAATGTCCACGGCGTCGGTAAATGACATGAATACCCCATCGAATGACCAGTCGTTACCGGATCGACCATGAACCGGTACACCAAGTCGACGGTCGCCCACCTGGATCAAGCATAGGAGAGATTGCCCGCCAGAACATGACCGATCAGACGGCGATAAGCGACCCAATGTCGGCCGCGCCGCCCCTTACCCCGGATTTTTCACCTGAATCACCCCCTAAGTGAGTGAACCGGTCAGCGCGCATCCCGGTCGCTGCCGACCAGATCGCCCAGGGCGCTGGCCCGCTGCACGCACCGGTGGATCGCGGTCGCGAGCACCGCGCCGGCCGAGGCGGGCCGGACCAGCGTGAACCAGCGGCGCGCGCGCGTGATGCCGGTATAGACGAGTTCGCGGGTCAGCACCGGATTCGGACGCGACGGCAGCCATAGCGCAGCGTGGTCGAACTCCGACCCCTGCGCCTTGTGCACGGTCATCGCGTAGACGGTCTCGACGGCCTGCAACCGGCTGGGCAGGACCCAGCGGACCCGGCCGCTGCCGTCCCCCGCGACGAACGCGACCCGCAGCCGGCGGGCCGCGCCCGGCGGATCCGTGGCCTTGGCCGGGCACGCGATCGCGATGCCGACATCGCCGTTCATCAGGCCGAGCGCGTAGTCGTTGCGCGTGACCATCACCGGCCGCCCCGGATACCACGGCGATTCCGCGGCACCCGAGCGGGCGGCGACCAGGCCGGTGCCGGCCAGCAGCCGCTCGACGCGCCGGTTGATCCGCTCGACGCCGTCGTCGCCCCGTCGCGTCGCGCACAGCAGTTGGAAGCGCGAAAAATCATCGAGCACCCGGCGAGCCCAGTCGTCGACGGCGGCATCGTCGGCGCCGTCGCCCGGGTCATCGTCGCGCAGGCGTTCAAGATAAGGGCGATAGCCGGCCCTCGGCGCGATGCCGGCTCCCGCCCCCGCCCCCGAGCCGTCCGCAGCGGCCGCGCCGGGCGCCGGGCGCGGCGGCTCGATGCCGCCATCGAGCACCAGCGCGCGCAGCGCGTCGTCGGCGGCCGCCGGGTCCCCCCCGGGGATGACGATCGCCGCGACATCGGCGTCGCCGGCCGCCAGGATGTCGTGCACCGCTGCCTCGTCGCCGTCGTTGACGGCGCGCGCGAGCCGGCCGATGCCGCTGCGCGCGTGGAAGCGATGGCTGTGTCTCAGCATCGCGATCGACTGGTCGAGCGCGCGCGGCGCTTCTTCGATCAGTGCTTCGCCGATGTCCTGGCCGGTCACGTCCCGCAGCCAGCCGCGCGTCGCCGGCGAATAGCCGCCCCGCTGGGCATGGCGGCACAGCTCGCCCAGGACGGCGCCGGCCTCGACCGACGCGAGCTGGTCCTTGTCGCCGAGCAGGATCAGCCGCGCATGCGGCGGCAGCGCCGACAGCAGGCCGTGCATCATTTCCAGATCGATCATCGACACCTCGTCGACGACCAGCACATCGAGCACCAGCGGATTGCCGCGATCGTGCCGCAGGCGGCGCGTATCGGGACGGCTGCCGAGCAGGCGATGCAGCGTGACGACCGTCGTCGGAATCGCCGCGCGGATCCGCTCGGCCTGCGGCAGCCCGTCGAGCGACAACCGGCCGACCGCGCCCGCGATCGTTTCGTTCAGCCGCGCGGCGGCCTTGCCGGTCGGCGCGGCCAGCAGGATGCGCAGGCCCTGCTCGCTCACGCGCGCGCCGAGCGAGCCGGCGAAGGCCAGCGTCTGCAGCAACGCCAGCAAGCGGATCACGGTCGTCGTCTTGCCGGTGCCGGGACCGCCGGTCAACACGCTGAAGCCGCTGCGCAACGCCAGCGCGCACGCGCACTTCTGCCAGTCGACGGCCGCACCGGGTATGTCGGCCGTAGCGGCCGGCACGGTCGGAGCCTGCGGGAACAGCACGTCGAGCGCCGCGCGAATGCGGCCGAGGCCGAGGCCGAGGCCGAGGCCGAGGCCGGCGGCATCGTGCTCGCCTCGCACGCCATTCGGATCGGCGCGCAGCCGCGCTGCGATATCGGCCGCCACCTCGCGCTCGTAGCGCCAGTAGCGGCGCAGGTACAGGCGATCGCCGTCGAGCACCAGCGGCGCCCCCTCCGCGCCGGAGGCACTCTCCAACGAAGCGGCGATCTCCTCGTGCCAACGCGAGACGCCGAGCCCGGCGAAGAACCGCTCGGGCGGCACCGGCGGCGCCGGCGGTGTCGAGCCGTCGTCCGGCGGCGCGGCATCGTCGTCTTGCGGCGGCAGCGACAGCACGAAGCGCGGATCGCCCAGCGCGGCTGCCAGGTCCAGGCACACATGGCCACGGCCCAGTTGATGGCTGGCCAGCGCGGCGCCGACCAGCAGCAACGGAGACGGCCGCGCCAGATGCCGGTCGAGGAACTCGGCGAACGCGCGATCGAGCTCGCGCAGCCAGCCGTGGTCGGCCCACGTGGCGAGCATCCGCAACGTACGCTGCCGATCGGCCGTCAGCCAATGCGCGGTGTCGTCGATCGCGGTTGCCGGCGTCATCGCGCCTCCTTATCGACCGGCGCGACCGACGCGAACAACGCATCGAGCGCATCGATCAGCGCGCGCGGCGGCCGTTCGACGAACACGCCGCCGTCGTCACCGCGACAGGCGCGCACGAACAGGTATACCGCGCCGCCGACATGGCGGTCGTAGTCGTAATCGGGTAAGCGCGACTTCAACAGCCGGTGCAGCGCGAACAGATAGAGCGCGTACTGCAGGTCGTAGCGATGGGCGGCGACGGCGGCGGCCATCGCCGAGGCGGTATACGCGCCGTCGTCGGGACCGAGCCAGTTCGACTTGTAGTCGGCCACGTAGTAGCGGCCCTCGTGCTCGAACACCAGGTCGATGAAGCCCTTGAGCATGCCCTGCAGGCGAACCGCGCCGAGCGGCGGGCGTGAACGCCGCTGCAGCGTATGACGCGTCACCGCACGGTCGATCCGCGCCAGGTCGGTATCGCGGGCGCCGAACCAGAACTCCATCTCGACCAGAAAGGCGCCGGCCTGCAGGTCGGCGAGCCGCCAGGTGCCGCCGGCCAGCGGCAGCGGGCGCTCGAGCAGACCGATCAGCCAGTGCCGCAGCGGCTGCCGCCACGCTTGCCAGCCGCGCGCCGCGCACCGCGGGTCGAGCCATGCGTCGACCCGTTCGGGATGGGCGCAGACCTCGGCGAAGCCCTGCTGCCCCGCCCATTCGAGCAACTCGTGCAGGAAGCTGCCCGGCGCCGGACCGCGCGGAAAATCGTGGATCGCGGCCGAGGCCTCGGCGCCCGCGTCAGCGGGCTCGTCGAACAGGTCCGGCTGATGCGCGAATGCCGGAACGTTCGACGGAGGCGATACCGTGGCATCGATGGCATCGATGGCATCGGTCATGCCTATGGCATCGGCGGCGGACATCGAAGGCGAACCCGCGTCGACCACGCGTTCGTCGGCCGCCTCGGCGAACGTCTGCTGCAATGCACTGGCGGCTCGATCGGGTAGCGTGAGCCGATCCTCGTACGTATCGGACGACAGCGCCTGGCCGGCGCGCAGCAGTGCGGAGAAACTGGCGATCCACCACGACGGACGCGCACGTGCGTGCAACGGCAACGGCGGATCGAGCGGATCGACGGCGCGAGCGAACGTCGCCGACGAACCGGCAACCAGCGCGGGCAGCGGCGCGACGACGATCTGCGTCGTATCGGCGCTATCCAGCAGCGGCGCCAGATCGGCGGCGGCCGCGTCGGTCCGCGCGCCGAGCAGATAACCGGGCGCGCTGCGCGGGAAACCCTCGACAGCGGCGACGCCGACCCATGCCGCGTGCCGCGCACGCGTCAACGCGACGTAGAACTTACGCAGGTCTTCAGCCAGGCGCTCATCGTCGGCACGCGCGACCGACTCCGGATCCGCATCGAAAGTCACATGCAGATGGCCATCGTCGTCGTGCCAGCTCAGCGGCAGGTCCTGCGGCTTGACTTCGCGAAACGCGGACGCGAACGGCGCGAACACCAGCGGATACTCGAGCCCCTTGGACTTATGAACGGTGACGACCTTGACCAGGTCATCATCGCTTTCGAGGCGCTGGCGACGCGTGTCATCGCCGCCGGCGCGGATCTGGATCATCTCGGCCAGATGACGGATCAGCGCGTGTTCGCCATCGAGCGTCGCACTGGCCTGCTGCAACAGCTCGGCCAGATGCAGCAAGTCGGTCAGGCCGCGCTCGTCGCCGCACGACAGCAGCCGCGCGGGCACCGCGAAATCGTGCAGCAGATGGCGGATCATCGGCAACACGCCCTGGCGCCGCCAGATCGCGCGATAAGCGCGCCACCGCTCGACCTGCGCTTCCCAATAGGCTTCGTCGTCGTTGAGCCGGTCCAGCGCCGCCCAGTCCAGGCCCAGCGCCGCGCTGGCCAGCGCGGCGCGCAGCAGACGATCGTCGTTCGGATCGGCGCAGGCGCGCAGCCATGCCAGCAGATCGCCGGCGACCGCACTGTCGAACACCGATTCCTTGTCGGACAGGTACACGCTGCGCAATCCGGCGCGCGCCAACGCCCGCTTGACGAGCCCGGCTTCGACGCCGTTGTTGACGAGCACCGCGATGTCGCCGGGCCGCAGCGAGCGCCACGCGCCGCCCGGCGATGCGAAGCCGGCGCGATCGACGGCCGCCAGTTCGATCAGCCGTGCGATCTGCGCGGCCGTCGCCTCGGCGAAGGCCTCGCGATAAGTGCCGACGCGGATCTTGCCGGACGGCAGCGTCCAGCAGGTCAATGCCGGCGCGGGAGTCCCATCGACGCACCAGCGCTCGTCGCGGCCGCGCGCCTCGGCCGGATGGAACGGCAACGTATCGTCGGCGCCGTGCCGGCCGAGGAACGCGCCGCGCCCGTGCGGATCGCGCTGCGCGAGCTCGAACCACGCATTGACGGCCGCGACCATCGGCGCGGTCGATCGATAGTTGGTGGCCAGCGTGTAATGCCGCCCGCGCGTCGCGCGGCGCGCGGCCAGGTAGGCGTGGATATCGGCGCCGCGGAACGCGTAGATCGCCTGCTTGGGATCACCGATCAGCACGAGCGCGGTGGTATTCGCGGCAAGGGCGCCGGCAGAATCGGCACCGGCCTCCGCATCGACCTCCGCATCGACCTCCGCATCGGCCTCCGCATCGGCATCGGCATCGGCATCGGCATCGACGATACCGCCAACACCATGGGCCGCATCGGCGAGCGCCGGACGGGGCGCTGCGTCGACCCGGTAGATCGCATCGAAGATCCGATACTGCTCGGGATTCGTGTCCTGGAACTCGTCGATCATCGCGACCGGAAACTGCTCGCGGATCAGCGCGGCGAGCTGTCGGCCATTGTCTCCCTGCAACGCCCGGTCGAGACGCGCCAGCAGATCGTCGAAGCCGACGGCCGCGCGACGCGACTTTTCCCACGCGAACCGGTCGACGATCCACGCGGTCGCATGGCGCAGCAACGCCGCCCGTCCGTCGGGCAACGCATCGAGCTCGCCTCCCAACCGTTCGAACGCCGGCCAGGCCGGATGCGCGGGCGGCGCGCCGTCGCGCCAGACCTCCGCGAGACCGGCCGGCGTCAACCGCTCCCAACCCTTCTTCGTCAATTCCGGCCGCACGGCATGCGGGTCCGCGGCCCAGCGGCGCAGCGCGTCGAGCCACGGCCCATAGTGGCTTCGTTTGAACTTCTGCCCGAAGACCCGACGCTCGGCGCAGGCATCGTCGAGCAACGGACCGATCTCGTCGAGCCAACCCGGCCACGGCGCCTTCAACCGCGCCAGTTGCTGCGCGGCGACGACGCGAGCGCTCGCCAGCGCCTGCGCGGGCGCGGGCGTATCGCTCCCGGCGATCCGCTCGTGCATCGGCAACAACCGCTCGATCACGCGCAGCATCTGATCGGGACCGGCCCACCAGCCGCGCACACGGCGCGCATCATCGGCTTCGAGCGGATACAGGAACACGCGCCAGTAGTCGCGCACGACATCGATCAGCCAGTCGGACAGATCGGTATGCAAGGTCTGCGTGAACAGGCTGTCGGTCGCGAACGCATGCTCGCGCAGCATCCGATGGCACCATCCATGGATCGTCGAGACCGCAGCCTCGTCCATCTGCTGCGCGGCGGCCTGCAACAATCGCGCGCATTGCCGCCAACGTGCCGGCGGATGGTCGTCGCGCAGCGCGCGCAGCAATGGATCGACGGCGGCATCGAGCGAGGCGGCATCGAATACCGCCCCGCTTGTCGCATCATCGGCCTCATCGAACGAGACGACGCCGTCGCCGTCGCCGTCGCCGTCGCCATCGCCATCGCCATCGCCATCGCCATCGCCATCGCCATCGCCGTCGGCATCGGCATCGGCATCGGCATCGGCATCGGCGCCCACGATGACATCCGCCGCTTCGAGCCCCATCGCCGACTGCTCGAAATAAGTCGCCGCCTGCGCGAGACGCGCGCGGATCCGGTCGCGCAACTCTTGCGTAGCCGCATCGGTGAACGTGACGACCAGCACCTGAGGCGGCGTCAGCGGCCGGGCGAACGCGGCGTCGCCGCCGTGGCCGAGCATCAGCCTCAGGTACAAGGCCGCGATCGTGAACGTCTTGCCGGTGCCGGCGCTCGCCTCGATCAGGCGGCTGCCGTGCAACGGAAATCGCAGCGGATCGAGCCGGATCGGCGCGGCGGGCTCACGCATCGCCGGCCTCCATATGGGCGTTGAGCGGCGCGTACAACCGGTCGCACCACACGGCAAACCTCCCGTCAGCCCATAGCGCATCGAAATCAGGGTAAGCACGCGCCAGGCAGGGATTGCCGCGTACCTCGCCAATCTTGCCGAAATCGCCAGCCTGGCCGTCATACGCGAGCCGCGCCTTGCCCGCGGACAGGCTGTCGATCGAAACGCCGGGCTGGCCACCGCTGCGCAGCCACGCGAAGCCTGCCTTCGACGCCAGCGGCAGCGCGTCGCGCAGCCCTTCGACATAAGCGTCGAGCAGCGTCGACCAGTACTCAGCGGCAGCCTCGGCCGACAACGGTCGCAACGTCACGCTGCCGATCTTGCCGATCACGCAGGTCGTCATCGGCGGGCCAGCCAGGTGCGCGGCGACGTGTTCGATCCAGTAGCTCAGCAATAGTTCGCGACGATACCGGTTATCCTTGATCAGCGACGATGACGACAGCAGCACGCGCGCGAGCGCGCCATCACCGTCGCCTTCACCCTCTGCGCTGAAATTGCGCCGTCGCCAATCACCGAGCCAGTCGCGCAGTTGCAGGCCCGGATCGTCCCGGATCACCGGGTCGGCGACGACACGCGGCGCGAGCACCTCGGGCCAATCCCGGATCGCCACGCGGTAGCGATCGAACAGATCGTCCATCGGCTCGACCAGCGCATCGATGACCGGTTGCGCGAACCCCGCGATCGGCAGCGCGCCCCGGCGCCGGATGCGATCCAACGCGTCATGCAGCGCCGGTTCGCGCGCCAGGCCGCGGTCGACGGCCAGCCGCTGCGCGCGGATCAGTTCGTCCTGCAATTGCCATTGCTCGAGCGCGTCGAGTTCGAACGGCTCGTGATCGAGCGCCGCCGGATCGATCGGATCGAACGCGATCCGCAGCCGCGCGCGGAAGAAGG
>JAKPAM010000207.1 GCA_029779435.1 Pseudomonadota bacterium
GAGCAGCTTTGATTGACGACAGTGGTCGAGGTCCCTCCTGTTGTTCTCGATGTGTCGGCGCAAAAATTGAAGGAAGAGATCGTCCGTGCTTGGTCAGCAGATTCCGAAAGAGGTGATCATGACCTTCCGCCCAAGCGTCCCATGTGCGATCGAGAACGGCGCAACGAAGTTTACGCTTGCGTTCAAGAAGCTCCAACAGAACGCGCCGAAGATCCTCAGCATTGCCGTTCTCGAAAGCTATATGTGGAAAATCACTTACCCATCCGACGTCCGAAGAAATAACCTCTCGTCCGCATGCAAGAGCTTCTACAACGCACATAGGTCCACCCTCGTACAGCGCTGGCACGAGGATATAGTCCATATCACGATAAAAATCGGCAAGAAGATGCTCTGGTACGGGTTTGGCCGGACCAGGCCAGCCTTCTCCTGTAAAGTGCCAATCGATCTCCGGAATATCCATAAGGTGAGCAATAATTTGCTCGCCCTTTCGTCCGGTATGGTATGTTCGTCCGACTACGCCGATCCGAAGCTTGAGTTTGTATGTGTCCAGATCGACACCTGGGCTAATTACAGAGACGTGCTCATGGCCGCGATTTCTTAGCAGATCGGCGTAGCGTGTCGCTTGGCACACGCAATGATCAACCGCCGATGCTGATTCGAAGAAGTTCTGCGCAGCTTCTTTATCGGTTTCTAAATGAGCAAAATACGCAACTTCGATCGGCGCTACGTGCAAGCGTCTTCGCGAGTACGTTATATAATACTGTATATCCGCCGACGGATCATCGTCATCCCCAAGCCGAACGTAGGAGACTCTGGATTCTATTTCTCTCGCCAGACGCTCTAGAACCCAACCTCGATCGGATGTGACGATATTTACTCTAGGCATCTTGAGTATTTTTCCTTGTGTTTCTAATGAATTGAGCTAATAACGGACGGATCTTGTGTGCTGAAAGATCGTCGCTATGAGGTAATGTTGGTGAAAGATAGCTCGCTACCGACAGGCGCAATTGTTGGACGAGCGTCGGTGCGCGCATACAAAGTCGCGCCGAGTTCACCGCCGTGATCGGTCAGTTCCGCGCAGAATCCGGTCGCGCCAGCCGCATGCAGGATGTAAGCGATGCGACTAAGGTCGTAGTGGTACATCATCATCACCGGATCGGCCGCCGTGTCGGAGGAGCCGACTGGCTTCGCTATCGACGACCGACCAGCGCGCATCAGGCCGCCGACGACCGACAATGCCCGGCGATAAAGCGGGCGGGGCCGTGCAGGAGGGGGCTGCTTCGACAGTGGCCTGCCGTAGCGGCATTCCCCGTAATCGCGGCCGTAGGTCACGTGGATCGAGATGCCGCCGCCGGGGGTGACGCGCTCGATAAGTCGCGCGATGAGATCCAGGCCGCGTTCACTCTCGATGTGCTGGAAGACGATCGTGCTATGCACGAGATCGAATTTTCCCTCGATCGTGGTAAGCGAGTCGTCGACCTGCACGAGCGTGACGTTCTCGATGCCGAAGCGCGCGCAGTTCCGCCGGGCCTCGGCCAACATCGACTCTGAGACGTCCGCGCCGACGACGGTCTCGCACACTTCAGCGAACGGCAGCAGCACGCGACCGACGCCGCAACCGAAATCGAGTACGCGCCGAGGCTGAAAGTCCTCGCCAAAATGGCGCCTGCAGCTTGCAAGAACTGCGTCGACATGGCCGCGTCCCGACTCGAAGAACGCGAGGTAATCGCTTGCCGAGATCGTCGAAGCACGATATCGGTCGTGCGTCAGCACGCCGAAATAGGGGTCACGGGCGCCCCATTTCTCCCATTCGACGTCCGTCTCGTGAACGTCGGCCTCGGCCTTCGGCATGTGTTTCCTCACTACTGATGCCGGGTTGCTGCTTCGCCTCGCATGTACCGGCTTGGCTATGTGAAGAATCTTCGCGGACACGACCGTTGGTTCCGCGGATAGGCCGACGGGCGGCGCCCGTCAGCGGAACTGACGGCACTGGGCAGTTGCTGAACGGCCTAAAGTGGATATCCCGTGCACAAACGAAAAAGGGGCCATGCGACTCGCACAGCCCCCAAATGGCCCAATTGGATGGGGTTTGCGTGGGCAAACGCTATCAACCCACCGCGGTCTTGCGCTTCTCGTGATTACTGTTCCGAAGCCGACCCCGGCGTCATTGATCCACGCGGATATTGTTTTCCCGGATCAGTGAGAACGACGCGTACAGGTCGACGACGCCAAGGCTCGGGATCCTTCCTTCATAGACCAGGCAAATCTCCGTCCGGTACGCGCCGTGAGACCTTGGGTTTCGGATCAATGATCCGGGGCGGCGCGAACCGCCAGCAACGCCTCTAGACGGGGCGCGTCGAAGATCTCATCGGCCCAGACGTCGAGCTGGGCAATGCCAGCCGCTTCCAAGCGGGCTCGTACCCAAGACGGCAGCGGAGCACCAAAGCGGCGCGTGAGTAGGCGTTCGAGCACGTTGATACGCCCCTCCTCTCGACCCGCTTCCCGGCCCTCGCGCCGCGGTACCGCGCGCGGACAGGGTAGAGCGGGAACGGGTGCACGCGAATGCCATTCAGTTCGAACTTATCGGTACACGCGTGCGACCAGAAAATATCGGTGATCTGGAGGGCCTTCAGCCACGGCAGAATCGGCTCGACGCGGATGTGTTGGCAGACCGTGGCACGAATCAGAGTAGTGCGTGGCGGGGCAAGATCGAGCGCTTCGACGAACGGTCGAGCGCGATCGAGGTGGTCGCGATCGAGCAGGTCGACGAGAGTGGCCCAGGGAAAGCAGATGAGCTCGGTGAACGGGGATTGCCCGAGCTGAGCAGTGCCTTCCTCGAATGCCCATTCCTCGGTGCGGGCCGGGCGTTGCCAGTCGTGAGGCCATGCAAGCAGGCCAGGTGAACGTTGCCAGGGTAAGTGATGCACAGGGTACGGCGGCCGGAAGGGGCAGCAAGAGTTCGGCGTCATCGATCCGACGATACACCGGGTAATGCCGATCAGTCTAATGGCTTAGCCCATCTTTAGGCCTAAAGATTCTCTTTCGTTCACTGCTTTTCATTGAAGCTATATCACGTAGGCAAGACTACTGGTATTGGCATCATGAAAATTACCAGACCCAATGGATTTGAGCGTTGGACCAGAAAATGGCTGAGTTTCCCGGCCCTTCTTCTGGTCGTTTCTATTTCGGCGTGTTCGGGAGGAGGTGGTGGCGATATTTCTGCCGTCGAGCCTGGAAAGGAATCCACTCCCCCGGTTATCGTCACGCAAGAGGATGGACTGACTGGCCGATTCATTGTCGGCTATCAAGGTTGGTTCGGGTGTCCCGGAGATTTCGAGGGGAATTCCGAATGGCTGCATTGGTTTCATGGTCTGCCGGGTGCGAACACTCTGCTGGTAGACATGCTGCCGAATATCGCCGAGCTTTCACCGACGGACCTTTGCAATACAGGATTGACAGGGCAGGATGGTCAACCCATCTATGTGTTTTCGTCGCAAAATCCCAATATTGTCGACTACCACTTCAAGGTGCTCGCAAGAAATGGCGTGAAGACGGTTGCGCTGCAGCGATTCGTTGTTGAGATCGAAAATCCGCAGCGCAAGCGCCGTCTTGACAATGTCTTGAAGAATGTCATGGCAGCGGCTGAGCGAAATGGCGTGTCGTTCTTCATCTCCTATGACGTGACGAACGCGAATCCAAACACGGTCATCAAGACGATACGGGAGGATTGGCGATTCTTGTCCGGGGAGCTCAACGTCGTGAGGCACGCTCGATACGTCGTTGATAGCGGCAAACCCGTCCTGCAACTATGGGGCTTTGGTGTCATCGACAATCACCCCGGAGAGCCGGCAGAGGTCGCAAGCTTGCTTGCTGACCTCAAAAGCGGTCGGGATGGGCTGGTTGCGGTAACGACGATCGGAGGCGTTGCCGCGGGATGGCGCACGCTCGAGGGGGATTCGAAATCGGATCCAGCCTGGTCACAGGTCTATTTGAGCTTTGATATCCTCAGCCCCTGGACGGTCGGGCATTACATCAATGAGGCCAGTACTACGCTGTTCTTCGAGCAGCGCTTACGAGCGGACGTGGTGTTCGCCAATGCTCATGGCGTCAGGTACCTGCCAGTAATATTTCCGGGATTCTCCTGGTTCAATATGATGAATGTGAGGGGACAGCCTGATAAAGCGATCGTCAACCAGATTCCCCGTGATTGTGGCAACTTCCTCTGGCGCCAAGCTACCTTGCTGCGAGCATATGGCGTGAAGATGGCCTATGGCGCCATGGCTGACGAGTACGATGAAGGGACAGCGCTACTGCCGGCGCAGGTGTCGAGGGATAAATTCCCATCGAATATCCAAGGGGTGTATCTCGATCAGGATGGATGTGATCTACAGGCGGATTGGTATTCAATCCTGGCTGGTCGCATCGCGGGGCATTTTCGAAACGGCACGATTCCTGAGACGCTTTCGATTGGCCGTTGATATGGCGCGCAACCCCGTCACCACGCTCGTGCGCCGACACGACGTAGGCGCGATCAGCCCTCCCGCCGATGCCAATAAGCCGCCGCCTGAGTCCGGCTGTCCACCGACAGCTTGGTGAGGATGTTGGCGACGTGGCGCTTGACGGTATGCAGGCTGAGATCCAGCGCCCGCGCGATCAACTTGTTGCTCCGCCCCTCGGCGAGCAGGGCCAGCACCTCTCGCTCACGCGTCGACAGCGGGTCGTCGGGTGATACCGGATCGGCGGGTGCCGCCTCGGTTTGCCAGCTCGCCAGCCGATCGCGCAGAGCGGCTTGTGCGCCGGCTGGGCAGCTCAGTCGCGACTCCAGGCGCTGCCACATCGTCCGCAGGCGTCCTGGCGGCTCCAGCAGCAAGCCCAGGCCGTGTTCGCGAGCGGCCTCGCACAGCATGTCGTCCAGCGCTTTGGCCGCGGCGTCCAGATCGCCCTGTGCGGTGAGGCAGGCCGCTAGCGCGAAACGGGCGTCACCCATGAAGACCGGCAGCCAGCCGGCGCCTTGCAGCGCGACCGCGCGTTCCAGTTGCTGGCGCGCCAGCGCCAGGTCGCCGCGCAGCAGTGCGTGTTGACCCTGCACCAACGCGGCGCCGGTATCCAGTACTGGCCATTCACGCGCCGAGCGCGGCCGGGCCAGGTCAGGCAGCAGCATGGCCAGGCTCTCGGCATCCTCGTCACGCCAATGAATGCGCGCCTGGACATGGATATAGGTGCGCCGCCAGCCCTGGCTGTAGCCAGTGGCCATCAGGCCGTGCACTTGGCCGATGATGGCCAGGGCCTCGTTGGTCTGGCCCTGCAGCGCCAGATGCAGGCTGTGCAGGTGCAGCGCGCTGGTGCTCAGCATCACGTCGCCGGGCAGATGGCGCTGCCATTGCAACAGGGTCTGCAAAGCGTTGCGCGCGGTCTCGGGCGAGCCGTGCCAGAGCGCCAGCCACGCATCGAGCGCCGGCACCTGGACCTCGCCGGACCCGCCGCTCAGGCACGCGCGTCTCAGGCGCTCCATCAATGGCCGCGTGCCCGGCAGACCGATGAAATGCCCGTAGCTCATGTCGACGATGTTCGGGTAGCGGGCCACTGGCGCACGGGCCACGTTGTCCGCCATTGCGGTCAGGCCGGTCAGCACCATCGCGCCATCACCCCGTGCAACGCCATGCCAGGCCGTCAGCGAATCGAACGCCACCTGCAACTCGGCGGGTAGCCGCGCATCGGTCGCGGTGGCGAGTACCTGTGAAACCAGCTCCAGCTCGCCGAGCGCGTTGTGGCAGGCGCCCAGCATGCCCAGCGCGACGTAACGGTCGCGCTGCTGATCCTGGCGCGCAAAGGCGTCATGGCTGCGCTGGAACTCGTTCCGGGCCTCCACCCAGTTCCAGCGTGACCATGCGCACAATCCGCGCAGCAGGGCCGCGTCGGCATGCGGTTCGCGCCAGGCGGGCGGCAATTGCTCGAGCCAGTGTTCGAGCCGCAGCGTGCCACCGACCGCCAGCAGCCCGTCGGCCATCCGGCGCAGCGCGACCAGCGCCTCCGGCCAGCGCTCCGCGGCCAGCCAGTGCGGCACGGCGCGTTCGGGGCGCGCTTCGGCCGCAGCGGCGCGAGCGTGCAGCTCGGCGGCCAGCCCGGGCTCGCGGCGTTCCAGTTGACCGCGCAGGAAATCGCGGAACAGATCATGGAAGCGCAGCACCGGCACCGTGTCGTCCAGCACGCTCAGGAATAGCTGGCGATCGGACAGGGTGTCCAGCACCGCCAGGGCATCACCGCGGCCGGTGACGGCTTCGCACAGCACCGGGCTGAGCTCGGGGAGCACGCTGCTATGCAGCACGAACTGCTGCAGTGGAGCAGGCAGCTCGGCCAGCACTTCCTGCGCGAAATAATCGAACAGATGACGGTGGGCCGCCGGTTCGGCCAGCATCGGCAGGCTCGCGTCGCCGCGGGTGCTGCCCAGCATCAGGTGCAGGCCGGCGACCCAGCCGTGGGTGCGCGTCAGAACGCCTTGCAGCGCTTCGTCCGACGGTGTCCGCAGCCCGCGTAGGCGACACAGCTCGTGGGCGGCGTCGAGGTCGAAGCGCAGGTCCTCCAGACTCAGCTCGACCAATTCACCGCCGGCACGCCAGCGTGCCAGTGACAGCGATGGCGCGACCCGACTGCCGATAAACAGGCGCAGCTCGGGCGGCGCACGCGCGATCAGGGTGTCGAGCAACTGCAGCGCCGCCGGATCAGTGACGTGATGCAGGTCGTCGAGCATCAGCGCGATGCGCACTTCGGGTCGCCCGCCGAGTGCGTCGATCAGCAGGCCCAGTGCGGTGCGCGCGGCGGGACTGGCGTCGTGCAGTTGCGCGAGTACGGTGTCCGGCGGCACCGTCCAGGGCAGATCGAGTGCGCCGAGGGCGCCGAACAGGGCCGCGAACAGGCGGCTGGGGCCATTGTCCTCGGCGTCGAGCGATACCCAGACGACCTCGCTGCCCGGTGTGGCGGCGAGCGCGGCGGCCAGTTGCACCAGCAGCGTGGTCTTGCCGAAACCGGCGGGCGCCTGCACCAGCACCAACCGGGCATCGATCGCAAGTTCCAGCGTTCGCGCCAGCAGGTGCGGGCGTGGCACCGCTTCGCGCCGCGGGCGCGGGATCCGAAACTTGCTGGATGGGGGGAACAACGTGCGGCTTCTCATGCGCGTCGGCGACAGCGAGCATGATTCTAGAACGCCGCGACACGCCGTGGGTCCCCCCGATCCTACGGCGTCGACATGCGTAGAGGCAGCGTGGATGAGGGTCAGCGAACGGTCGCGGTCGGCGGCACCGGCGCGGGCACGCGGTTGCGGACCGGCGCCAGCGTGCGCAGATAGGTGAACATCGCGATCAGGTCATCATCGTTCATCTGGCCGTAGGCGGTCGGCATTGGCGGCAGCAGCGTTCGGCCGCGGCCGATGTGGCGACCGGTGCGCAGGGTCTGCACGAAGTCTTGCGCGTTCCAGCGGCCCAGGCCGGTGTCCGGGTCGGGTGTCAGATTGGCAGTGAAGCTGATGCCCCATGGCCCGGCCCAGGCCGTGTTCGTCGCCGACGACACGACCTGCCAGGGACCGGTCGGCAGCGCCGGTACCGGCGGCATGACGAGGCCTTCGGGATGTCCGGCGAAGCTTCGCGCGGTATCGGGCGTGGGACCGGTGGGTCCCATCTTCAGAGGTGTATGGCAGTCGGCGCAGCCACTGGTCGTGACCAGATAGCGGCCGCGTTCGATCCGATCGCCGGGTGGTGGGTCGGCGGCGATGGCGGCAAGGGCAGTCAGGGCGACGCCCAGCACGGGCAGATAGGCAAGAGGCTTCACGGCGAGCTCCGTTGATCGGGTGTGGGTAGTGAATGTGCCGCTCGTCGCGGCGGCCGGCATCCGCCGTACGGGCCACCGTCGCGCTCGCCGAAGAGCCATTGCCGACGCAGGGTGGCGATGGCCCATCGGAGCGATGGCGACGCCCGCACGGTTCGCAATACTGGCTTCCGATCGCTCACACCGAAGCGCACACCCGGAACCCATCGAGGCCACCATGACCATGACAGCCGCCATAGCCCCCGCAACCGCCACGACGACCATCACCACCCCTGCGCGCCATGACCTCTATGCGCCGATCCACAAGGCCCTGCGCCTGTTCATGACCGACACCCTGCAGATCCTGAGTCGATTGGACGTCGACGATCCGCGGGATCTGGCCGCAGGCCTTGCCCGGCTGGACGAACTGCTGGAAGCAGCCAGTCGTCACGTGAAGCACGAGAACGATTTCGTTCATCCGGCGATCGAGCTGCGTCGTCGCGGCGCTAGCCGCCTCATCGAGGCGGAACACCGTGATCATCTCGAAGCCATCGCCGCGCTGCGCACGCAGGCCGACGCGCTGCGGGCCGAGCCGAGCGCCGTGGCGGCGTATCGGCTGTATCGTCAACTGGCTGCTTTCATCGCCGAGAATTTCGAGCACATGGACGTCGAGGAAACCCGCCACAACCAGGCGTTGTGGGCGGCTTATGGCGATGCCGATTTGCGGGCGATCGAAGACCGGATTCACGCCAGCATAGATCCAGGGGAGATGAGCCTATGGATGCGTTGGATGATTCCCGCCTTCAGTCCCGCCGAACGTGCGCGACTGTTCGCCGGCCTGCCACCCGAAGCTCGCGCGCCGATGCTCGCCCAGGCTCGCCCGTGGCTGGACGAGGCGGCGTGGACCAAACTGTGCGCCGCGCTTAGCGCCTGAACGAGACAACGTCAACCCGCACGATCCGCAACTCATCGCTTCCATCAGTTCGTGCTTGAGCGGTCACGACGTTTTGTAGTAAATGCTCAAGTGGCGCATCAGTGTCATCGCCGAGATGCCTTTCTTCGATCGCGTCAGCAGGCGCATCGTCCGGAGCCAGCGCACGTGTATGTCTGATATCGGTGTCGTCGAGCCTTCATCAAAAGGTGCCGTCTTCTTGTCGTCGGAGGACATGGTCTGGCTCGAGCGCATCACCTATGGCCCTACCGGTGCCACCTTGACGCGCTATCGGGAACTGGGGCGCCAAGCCTTTCTGGCCGAGCAGTTGCAAGGGGCCGATGGCGGGTTACCAGCCTCCGTGCAAACCGCCATTGGCACCATGGACATCAGCCAACTGGATCTGCCGGCGCTGCAGCAGCAGCGGAACGAGGCATTGGCACAAGCCCGTGCGTTGCCGGACGACATGGCGCGAGCCCAGGCGCAGCGGGAAATCCGCCAGCGGGGCGCCCGGCTGACCAATCAGGCGCGCCAGCGCAACCTGCTGCGGGCTGTCCATTCGCCAGCGCAGTTGCGCGAGCAAATGGTGTGGTTCTGGCTGAATCACTTCAGCGTCTACAGCGACAACAGTTGGTTCGTCGCCGACTATGGCGAGCGCGCCATCCGCCCCCATGTGCTCGGGCGTTTTCGTGACCTGGTTCTGGCGACCCTTCGGCACCCCGCCATGCTCGCTTACCTCAACAACAACCAGAACCAGAAGGGGCGGATCAACGAGAACTACGCCCGCGAACTCATGGAACTGCATACGCTGGGCGTGGATGCCGGCTATACCCAGCAAGACGTGCAAGCGCTGGCGCGCATCCTTACCGGCGTGGGCATCGACACCGGACGCCCGATGAAGCTGGGGGACAAACTGGCCGCCCAGGTAGTGCAAGACCAGGGCTTTCTGTTCGACCCCCGTCGCCACGACGGCGGCGACAAGGAGTTTCTGGGCCAGGCCATTGCCGGTGGTGGTTTCGACGAGGTAGAGCGGGCAGTGGACATCATTCTGGCCCATCCAGCTTGTGCCGGATTCATCGCGCGCCGGTTGGTGCACTACTTTGCCGGCGAGCACCCATCGGGAGCGTTGGTCGATGCCGTGGCCAAGCGCTGGCGCGACACCCATGGCGATATTGCCGCCGCGCTCGACACCTTGTTCAATGCGCCCGATTTCGTGGCCGAGCCGGGCCGGCGCTTCAAGGATCCTTACCGCTTCGTCGTCTCTGCGGTACGGCTGGCCTATGACGGCCAACCCGTAGCCGACCCGGCCCGCCTGGTGGCTTGGGTGCAGCGCATGGGCTATAGCCAATTCGACCGCATCACCCCCGACGGCTATCCGTTGGCTGACGCCGCCTGGGTGGGCTCCGGCGCCTTGAGTATCCGCTTCGATGCGGCTCGAAGCCTGGCCATGGCGGCGAACCGAGCCATGACGGCCACCGGCAGCCCGGTGCTTACCGCCTCTCCCCTGTATGAGCAAACCTTGCTGCCCCGACTGAGCGCACGCACACGGGTCGTGCTGCACCGAACCCGCAGCGAGAGCGAAGCGGCCGTGTTCGCGCTGGCCTCGCCCGAGTTCAACCGTTTCTAGAACCGATCGCCGGAACCCAACAGAGGGCATCACGCCATGTCCATGCCGCACCGCCGCCGTTTCCTGTCTGCCCTGGGTGCCGGCGCGCTCGCCATGAGGGCACCGCGCCTGTATGCCGCGCCCCGCGGCTCTGCCCGCCTGCTGGTGGTGTTCTTACGTGGTGCCTATGACTGCAACCATGTACTGGTACCCCACAGCAGCGAGTTTTACTACGAAGCACGGCCCAACATCGCGATCGCTGCCCCCGACCCCAGCAGCCCATCGGCTGCCATCCGGCTCGATGCCGACTGGGCGCTGGCTCCGGCGCTGCGCACGTCGCTGCTGCCCTTGTGGGAGCGCCAGCAACTGGCCTTCGTGCCTTTTGCCGGCATCAGCGATGACCTCTCGCGCAGCCACTTCGCCACGCAAGACCACATCGAGGCCGGCTGGCCCGTAGCGTCCCGACGACACGACAGCGGATTCCTGGCACGGCTGGCCACTCAGCTCAACGGTGTCGAGCCCATCGCCTTCACACGCGATCAGCCGGCCATCTACCGGGGGGCGCAAGTGCCCAATCTTTCGCTCAAAGGCAACGACCTGCGCGCCAGCGGCTTCGATGCCCGGCAGTCGGCTCTGCTGGCCGAGCTGTACGTCGGCACTCCGCAGCAAGCGGCGGTGGAAGAAGGCATCGCCCTGCGCGAGCAGGCGCTGCGCGACACCCGGGGCGAAGAGGATGCTTCCAGCCGGGGCGCGGCCAGCGCCAGCACCTTCGAGCAAGAGGCGAGACGCGTGGCCCGCATGATGCGCGAGAACTACCGCCTGGGCTTCGTCGACGTGGGCGGGTGGGACACGCACGTCAATCAGGGGGACGGAGAGGGTGCCCTGGCCAGGAAACTGTCCAGCCTGGGCCAGGGCCTGGCCGGTTACGCCGACGAACTGGGCAAGGCCGAGTGGCGCAACACCGTGGTGGTGGTGCTGTCCGAGTTTGGCCGCACCTTTCGCGAAAACGGCAACAAGGGCACCGACCATGGACATGGCACGGTGTACTGGCTACTGGGCGGCGGTGTGCGGGGCGGCCGGATACTGGGCGAGCAGGTGGTGGTGGAGCAGCGCACGCTGTTCCAGAACCGCGACTATCCGGTGCTGACCGGTTACCAAGACCTATTGGCCACTCTGTTTCAGCAAGTGTGGGGAATGAGCGGGCGGCAGATCAACAGATCGGTTTTCGCGGCCTCGACGCCGCTACGAATTCAACTGGTCTGAGTCGCCCGCGGTATTGAGACCAGCTCGACCTTATGCCCGACCTGTGACTGGCTGTAATACAGGGAGTGGAATGCATTGAGCGTCGACAACTTGCGCTGCGGTCTGGTCCTGGCGCTGTACTGCGATCTGCGCTTCTGCGCCGAAGGAGCCACGACGAGTCCTTGCAGGATGCCGAGCGCCGGATGGTCGTCAGCCTCAAGAGCAACGACTTCAAGGAAGGGGGCGCGCATTTCGTCCAGAAGCGCGCCCCCCGGTTCACGGGCATCTGACTCCCGATGTCGTCCGTGGGCTTACCCCGTTGCCCAGACGTCCACCAGATAGCGTCCGCCCGACACCAGCGAATCGACGTGCGCGCGAGCCTCTTCGTCGTTCATGCCGCCGCACATGCGCGTGACGTCGGCGAGAGCGGACCGCACATCGGGCTCCATGTGGCTGGCGTCGCCGCACACGTAGACCATGGCCCCTCGTGCGAGCAGCGACCACACGCGCTCGCACTGCTCGCGCAACAGATCCTGGACGTAGATCTTGCGAGCCTTCAGGCGTGAGAACGCGACGTGCAGTTCGGTGATGCCGTCGCGGGCGAATGCCTGGAGTTCGCTGCGGTACAGATAGTCCTGCTCGGGATGCCGGCAGCCGAAGAACAGCATCGCTTCGCCGATCGCCTGGCCTCCCGCGCGTTGTGCCGCGCGCTCCTGCAGGAACCCGCGGAACGGCGCCAGGCCGGTCCCCGGGCCGATCATGATGATCGGCGTGCGCGGATCGGCCGGCAGCCGGAACGCCGTCTGCGGGTCGCGCACGAATGCGTGGACGACATCGCCGTCATCGTTCCGGCGGGCCAGATGGTTCGAGCAGACGCCCTCATAGCGCCCCTGTCCGCTGCGGGCGGGGCCGGCGACGACGGAGACGGTCAGGCTGCAGCGGTGCGGCGCGTGCAGCGGCGACGATGCGATCGAATAGAAGCGCGGCGACAGCGGCGGCAGCATCTCCAGGTACGCGTCCAGCGGCAGTTGGATCGCCGCGAACGTGTCGAGCAGATCCAGCACGCTGCGGCGCCTGGACAGCACTTCGGCACGATAAGGGCCGTTCTCGCCGGTCTGTCCGTCGGCGGCGAGTGCTTCGAGGCGTGGCCGGGTGAACGGGCACTCGCAGTACGCGGCCAGCGTGCGGATTTGCGCGCGCGTGGCGACGTTCTGCAACTCGACATAGTCGGCCAGCAGTTCGCCCAGCGTGATCCGCTCGTTGACCGGCAGGAATGTCTCGCGATGGGTGCGCGCGGTGATGCGGATCACTGTCTCCGGCGCGAGGCCGAAGCGGGCCGCGGCACGTTGCACGAGCGTCTCGTCGTTGCGCGGCAGTACGCCCAGATGGTCGCCGGTCCGGTAGCTCACGTCCGCCGGCAGCTCGATCTCGATATGCCGCGTCGATCCGATCTCCTGGACCGGGCCGGTGCGCAGCTCGTGATTGACGGCGACGCGCATGGGCCGTGCGTCGAACGTGCCGGTGAACGCGCGGGCGCGTTTGGTCTCCAACACTTCGATACCGTACAGCGCACCGGCCACCGGCTTGCCGAACTCGATTCCCAGGTCGTTGCCGATCCGCCCCCACGTCGGCTGAACCCACGCATCGAGGCAGCCGTCGAAATCATCCTTGGCATCGCCTTCGCCGCGCGGATGCACGCGCTGCGCCCCCAGCCGTGCCAGGCCGGCATCGATCCGTTGCGGTATCGCCTGGAACGTGGACGCCCAATCGCTATTGCCGCAGCCGAACACGCTGTAGCGCAGGCCCGCCAGCGGCGTACCGCTCGCGCCGTCCAGCCATCGGATGAACGCGCGCGCGTTGTCCGGCGGTGTCCCGTTGTACGTCGCGCACACGATCAGCAGGTAGCCGCTGGTGGGCAGCTGCCCCGAATACGCGTCCAGCTCGTCGATGCTGGTGTCGAAGCCATGGCCGCGCGCGTCGACGGCCAGCTTGTGCGCGACTTCTTCCGCGGTCCCGAAGTTCGAGCCGTACAGCACCAGCATCGGCGTGCCGTGCCTGGGCGCCGTAGCGGGGGCGTCAGTCGGCGCGGCGCGGGGCGGCTCGTCCGGGGGCGCGGAGGCGGCCATGAGCGGGGCGGACGGTGAGGGAGCGTGGGCCAGCGGCCCCTTGCGCGGCGCGGGCGTGAACCGTGCCGGCATGTGCTTGAAGCCGTTGATGAAGCTCGAACGCGCGCGGATGGCCGGGCCGCTGACCTCGATGTCCGGCAGGCGGGTCAGCAGTTCGGTGAAGAACACGCGTGCTTCGAGCCGGGCGAGGTTGGCGCCGATGCAGAAGTGCGTGCCGTTGCCGAACGCCAGGTGCGGGTTGGGCTGGCGGGTGATGTCGAATTCGTCGGGACGATCGAACACGGTCTCGTCGCGATTGGCCGCCGCGAAGCAGATCAGGACCTTGTCGCCGGCGCGGATCCGGCGGCCGTTCAACTCCGTATCGACCGAGGCCGTGCGTCGGAACTGGATCACCGGCGGCGCGAAGCGCAGCATCTCCTCGATCGCCGACGGCAGCAACGACAGATCCGCCATCAGCTTGCGGCGCTGCTCGGGGTAAGTGCTGAGCAACATCAGACCATGCGCGATCAGGTTGCGCGTCGTTTCGTTGCCGGCGACCATCAGCAACTGGAAGAAGCGATCGAGCTGCGCCTTGCTCAACTGCTCGCCTTCGAACTCGGCATTGACGACCAGGCTCCACACGTCGCCGGTCGGCTGCGCGCGCTTTTCCAGCGTGCGTGCCGATGCGTAGGCGAACATCTCGAGCACGAGCTCTCGAAAGGTCTTCCGATCGAAGCCCGAATCCGGGTCCTCGAACGCGATCAGCGCATTGGTCCACTCGAACAGCTTGTGCCGATCCTGCGCGGGCACGCCCAGGATGTCGGCCAGCACGAGCAGCGGCATCTCGGCGGCGGCTTCGGTCAGGAAGTCGATCTCGCCCTTCTCGCAGATCGCGTCGACGACCTCGCGCGCGTGCGCCTCGATCGATGCCTGCAACTGATTGATCACCTGCGGCGTGAACGCGCGATTGACGATCTTGCGCATCTTCGAGTGCCGCGGCGGATCCATGTTCTGCATCATCAACCGAAGCTGCTCCAGGTCCTTCGGCCGCTGCTCGCGCACCGTGGTGCCCCCCAGCCACGACGAGAACCATTGCGGGTTCTGCGCGACGTGAGTGACGTCGGCATGCCGGCCCACGGCCCAGTAGCCGGGTCCACCGCCGAAATGCTCGGAAGCGGGTTCGGGGATCCAGACCGGCGATGCGCGCCGCATCTCGGCGAGCATATCGAACGGGACGCCGTGATCGAACGGTTCGATCGCGGCGATGTCGGGCAGGTTCATGCGATGTCTCCTTGCTTCGCGCCGATACCCGATCCGGGCGAATCGCCGGGTGGCGTCGGGCTGTGGATTCTCGCGCGCGGCGTGCCGGACTGGCAATGCGCACTGGCCCCAGGGGGGGGCCATCGGACATCCGGACGGACATGCCGCCGATCATCGGCGCGGGCCTGGCGGCGTCCTTGTCATCGGTGCGCGGACTGGCGTATCGTGGGCCGGAAAGCCGAGGGTGGCCCGATCGGCGACGATTCGGGGCGCGACGGCTGCGACGACGAACCGGAACGAACGATAAGCATCCCCGTGGAACTGGCGGGCCTGGCGGACGCGATGGCGCGCTACCGCTTCGCCTATCTGATGACGACGAACGGCAAGGGCGCGCCGCACGCGGTCGCGGTATCGGTGACGTTGCAGCAAGGACAACTGGTCATCGACGGCATCGGTCGCCGTACGCGCGAGAACGCTATCGAGCGGCCCATCGTCGGCCTGGTCTGGCCGCCCGAGTCCTCGACCGACTATTCGCTGATCGTCGATGGACAGGCCAGCGTCGCCGGAGACCAGGTCCGGATCGCGCCGACGCGCGCGGTGCTGCACCGGCCCGCGCCGGCCCTCATGGCGGCAGCCGCCGACACACCTGGCGCTTGCGGGGCCGACTGCGTCGAGATCCTCAAGGCTTCGACAGCGGGCACTCGCTGAGCGAGGGCGGAACAAAGCGAGGGCGGGGCAGAGGTCTCTTCGGCCGACCCCCGCTTCATCCACGACGGAGAGCACCGATGAGCCTGGCCGACGACTTCAACGCGCGCGCCGCCGCCAACCTGCCCGGTCATCTGGGCCTCGTCATCACGGACGTCGGACGGGGTGAAGTGCGCGCGACGATGCCGGTGCGCACGGCGTTGATGGCGCCCAATGGTTTCCTGCACGCGGGCAGCCTCGTCACGCTGGCCGATACCTCGGCCGGCTGCGGCTGCCTGGCCACGCTGCCCGAGGGCGCGACCGGCTTCACGACGATCGAGCTCAAGTCCAATCATCTGGGCACGGCGCGCGACGGCACGGTCGATTGCGTGGCAACGGCCGCGCATCTGGGCAGGACGACACAGGTCTGGGATGCAGTGGTCACGCATCGCGAAACGGGGAAGACGCTGGTGTTGTTTCGGTGCACGCAGATGATTTTGTATCCGGGCACATGAACCGCCGGCGTGGCCGAAGAGAAGGCCAGAAGCCTACTTGTTCCGGGTCGCCTTCCTCGCCGATCCGCCGGCGGCCTTGCCCGTCGTCGCGGTCTTGTTCTCGGCCCCGGCTGCTGCCTTGCCCGCCTCGCGGATCAGCGCGGTGCGCTTGAGTTGGAGTTGGCGGTGGTGGCCAACCTGTCGGGCGGGCTCGAATCGAAGGGCCATCCGATCGGCGCCACGGGGCTCGGTCAAATCTACGAATTGGTCGGCCAGTTGCGGCACGAGAACGGCCCGCGCCAAGTCGAAGGTGCCCGCATCGCGCTGGCCGAGAACGGCGGCGGCCTGCAGGGCATCGAGGAAGCGATCGCCTGCGTGACGATCCTGGGCCGGTGACGGCGCGGCCGCAACCCGATGGCGGCGCGACGGTGCGCGCCGCCCAGGTCCTGACGCGCACGACCGACGTCGTCGACGAGACTCAAGTCGAAGCCGCGGTGCGGGAGGCGGTCGCCTGGTTTGGGCGCATCGACATCGTCGTCAATTGCGCGGGCGTTGCCGACCGACGATCAGCCTGGATGCAGGGGTGCGGACGTCGAATTGAATCTGGTCTTCAAGCCGATGGCTTGCCAGGCGTCGGACATCGGCTTGTCATCAGGGCGCTGCGTGGCGTATCGTGGTTCGCACATCTTATGATGACCGCGACGACGAACCGGAACGAACGATGAGCATCCCCGTGGAACTGACGGGCCTGATGGACGCGAAGGCGCGCTACCGCGTCGCCTATCTAATGACAGCGAACGGCAAGGGCGTGCCGCACGCGGTCGCGGTAATCTCTTCGACCGAGATCTGCTCATCGGTTCCATCGCGACGAGAAACCGGTCAACGAACGGAATTGGCTTTGATTCTCACAGAAAAAAATGGCTTTCTCATCACAAGACCGCGAAGCCTTGCTAGCCGTCAAGGGCGTCGGCCCGACTGTCATCCAGCGTCTCGAGCAGATCGGATTCAATTCGCTACAGGAGCTTGCCGGGGCGGACGCCCTCGAGATCGTCACGAGTGCTGCCGGCTTGGTCGGTTCTACCTGCTGGAAGAACAGCCCGCAAGCAAGGTCAGCGATTCAGGCCGCGATCGATCTGGCACAATCCAGGCAATAAGGCCGGGGCGTTGTTGCCAGCTTTGCCCTGGCATTGGCGTCTATGGGGACGGTAAAGATGTACGACGCTTAATTCAATGCTTACCCCGCGAGGAGTCGCCGTGATCAAGGGAAGCTGTTTGTGTGGAGGCGTTCGCTATGAATATCATGGTGAAATCGAAGAGATTTCCATGTGCTACTGCTCGCAGTGCCGCAAGGCCCAGGGTTCGGCATTCGTGGCTGTTTCCCCGATCGATTCCGCCAGGTTCAAACTGATTTCGGGCGCTGAGCTGATCAAGGAGTTTCGGGCTGTCCCTCATAAGGCGAGAGTGTTTTGCTCCCATTGCGGCAGCCCCCTGTACAGCGCCAGAGACGATCTGCCCGAGATCAAGCGACTCCGCCTGGGTACGGTAGAGACCGTGTTTCAGTGCCAGAAGGCTTATCACACATACGTCGGATCCAAAGCCTCGTGGTACGACATAACAGATCATTTGCCTCGATATCAGGAGGCCAAGGTGTAGAGTGGACGACGAGCCATCCCATGGAGAGTCTCCAGGAACGGACCTCGCCGCAGCCATGACCTTCCGGATCCCTCTGCTTCGACATCCTGGTGCCGTCCCTGCCGGTTCTGGATATCTCCCTTTTGCAAGATGAAAAGGCGGCTCGCACTAATAGTGATGAGTACATTCGCAACCGGCGCACCGGCTCTTTCTCCGCTCACGCCGAAACTCTCGGCGGACACTCGTGTTGACCTTCTCGGAGGTCTGACCCAGGCGGGGGTGGCGGAAATCGCACACAACAGCGTGGTGATCGCGATATCCGGGGGACTTGGGTTCGAGGCAGCCAATGGTCCCATCTCGTATCAGACGATCTATCCCCACCTTCCCATCGTAAATGGACGCGTTACGCGCGTATCGGATAAGTGTTCGCATGTTGACGTGCGGGCGTGGCTGCCGAATGAATCGGAGGAGAATCCCGTGGTTGTCGAGGGAACATACTGCCTGGTGGGTCCTGCGGAATGGGCTTCTTCCAATCAGTCGATCGGCAGGTCGCGCCGAATGCTTCGCTAAGGCTAGAGCGCGGAGGAGAAATTGCCTTTGGACAAATCAGCACCATCCGTTCGGATGCGAATTTTCGTTGTCGATCCGCCTCCCGGAGTTCGGTTCGCCGTGCAACGCGGCAGGTCGGAGTTGCTCGAACCGTCGGCGGGGCAGGATGGGACGATTCAGTTCGAGTTCTCACTTCGCCGGGGTTCACCCCTTCCAGGGATATCAGTCAATTTCACGGGTGAATTCGCACAAGGCTCACCTTCGGATCGATTCATTTATCTGAACTCCGGCACCCTTGCGGGCCAAGCGGACTCCTGTTGGACCCGCCGTGCAAAGTTGAAGCTGGCTTCCATTCCTGGGCAGATCGTCGAGGCTGCCCTTCGGTCCAGCGATGGAGTCATCGAGGCTCGCGTTCTTGGCACCATGGGCGACGGCGGTCCAATTTGCGCGTCGGTGAAGCCGCACGCGGTCGTATGGAGTCTCGGGCAGTAGCCATCCTTCGAACGTTAGGCCGCCTGCACGCTGCGCGACCGATCTCGAACCTGAAAGAAGGAGTGTTATGGCCAAGTACTTGATCTCCTTTCCGAGCGCGGCAATGGTCGTGCCTGACGACGAGTGGGAGGCGGTGGTCCGCGAGTCGCACGCCGTGATCGATGAGGCAAAGGCCGCCGGCGTCTATGTCTTCGGTGGCGGCATCGACGAAGATGTTCCGCCCGCGCTCGTTTCGGCCGATGGGACGGTCACCGAAGGCGGCTATTCGTGGGCGCCTTCGCTCGATGGCGGCTTCACCGTGCTCGAGTTGTCCTCACGTGCAGAGGCGGTCGGTTGGGCCGCGCGAATCGCGAAGGCCTGCCGTTGCCAACAGGAGCTGCGCGTCTTCCTGTTCGATTCGCAGTCTTGATTCACCGAATCCGAAGCCACGGCGGTCATCGCTGGTTGCCATACTCAACTCGTCGAGCAAGGGTTTCCCCATGAATGCAGATCCGCGTTGGAGTTCCGTCGATGCTTATTTTTCGCAGGAACTCATTCCTGTCGACTCGACGCTCGATGCCGTGCTCGCAGCCAACGCCGAGGCCGGGATGCCGCCGCATGACGTGTCGCCCTTGCAAGGACGGTTTCTTTCCCTATTGGTCAAAGCAGTTGGCGCAAAGCGCGTTCTGGAGATCGGCACGCTTGGGGGCTACAGCACGGTATGGTTCGCCAGGTCGATTGCGCCAGATGGCAAGGTCGTGACGCTGGAGATCGATACCGGTCGCGCGGAAATCGCGCGAAGCAACTTCCTGCGGGCCGGCGTCGAGGCACGCATCGAGATCATGGTTGGCCGCGCATCCGAATCGCTGGCGCGTCTTGCGGAGGAGAAGGTCGACCCATTCGATGTCATCTTCATCGATGCGGATAAGCCGAACAACCCGGAGTATCTGGAATGGGCGTTGCGTCTGTCACGGCCGGGTACGCTCATCATAGGCGACAACGTGGTCAGGGAAGGGGCCGTCGCGGATCCCGGCAGTCGAGATCCCAATGTGATCGGCGTGCGTTCGTTTATCCGGCTCCTTGCTGAAGATCCTCGAATCGAGGCGACGGCGATTCAGACCGTCGGTGCGAAGGGATACGATGGCTTTGCGCTCGCCTTCGTCCGCGACGCGGGTCAATGACTCGTCGCACGAATGGACTGCTTGGCCTGGGCAGGCGGGTGGACTCCAACATCATCATCTACGGCAACCCCGTGCCTTTCCGAGCCGGATGTCATGAGCGAACCTACAGAGATTCTGCGCGGTAGCTGCCTGTGTGGCGACATCGCCTACGAGGTTTGGTCGCCATTCCTGCGCTTCGCGCACTGCCATTGCAGTCGATGCCGCAAAGCTACGGGCACCGGGCATGCCACGAATCTCTACTGCTCCCCCGATCGCTTTCGATGGATCAAAGGCGAAAAGCTCATCGAGCGCTACGATCTCCCTGTCGCAAGAAGCTTTGCCGCTGTCGTTTGCCGGATGTGCGGCAGCCCTCTTCCGCGTCTCACTCGAAGCGGCAGCGAGCTGGTCGTTCCTGCCGGGTCTTTGGATGGCGAGCCTTCGGTTCGCCCGAATGCGCGGATTTTCTGGGGCTCGCGTGCATCATGGTCTTGCGAGGACGACGTGTTGCCTCGGTACGATGGACTGCCCGATTGGTGGCGCCGGTAGCACTCGGCTTTTCGCTCCAACGAACATTCAACCAAGCAGGACCTCAGGCGTACTGCGCCAACCCGTGACCGAGAGACCAGTTCTCCTTGGCGACCTCGACGAGGTTGACGAACACGTCTTCCGACCGAATGCCGGGGTTTTGGCCGAGTAGCTGCGCTGCCCGTTGGAAAAGCGCCTTCTTCTGTTCCACGGTGCGTGTGTGGCTCGCGGTGATCTGGATAAACACCACGTCGTCGCTGCGGGCGACGTCGAGATAAGAGGTTCCATAGCGGAAGTTCGTGGCGTCGTGCTCCGTGATGGTCATGAACTGGTCGTCTTCCGGCACATCGAACGTTTCGCGCAGCGCTCGGTACACGCTGTCGAAGATCGCCTGCCGGTAGGGTTCCGGTTTTCCGGCACTTAATGAGATGTGAACGAGTGGCATCGTTTGCTCCTTGTCGTTTGATCGTCGCCCTATGCTAATATTTCAATCAAATATTAATGAATATTTCATTAATAAATAATCGAAATGATGAAACGTCCTCTCGATCTGGATGCCGTGCGAGCCTTCGTTCACATCGCCGAGCTGGATAGCTTCACGCTCGCGGCGGCGGCCATGGGGACGACGCAAGCAGCGGTCAGCCTGAAGCTCAAGCGGCTCGAAGACAGGCTCGGCTTCCGGCTCGTCGAGAGGACGCCCAGGTACGTGCAGCTTTCAGCACAAGGGGTGGCGTTCCTCGAACACGCTCGCGAACTCCTGGCGGTGCACGATCGGGCTCTCTCGATCGTTGCAGGGGGAAGGCAGCGCCTCACGATCGGTATCAGCGATCATGTCGCGGGGCCCGAGCTTCCAACGCTGATTGCACGCATGAACGCTCGGGACCCGGAACTCTTGATCGAGATTCATATCGGATCATCGGGCGAACTGCTTCAGCGATTCGACCGGCGGGACCTTGATACCGTGATCGTTCGCCTGGATGCCGGTCGCAACGATGGGAAGGTGCTTGCCGAAGAGAACCTCGGATGGTTCGCGGCACCGAGCTGGAAACACCGCGCTGACGAGCCGCTGCCGCTCGCGACGCTGGCGGAGCCCTGTGGTGTGCGCGTGATGGCCGGGAAGCTGCTCGATTCAGCCGGTGTGCCGTGGAAGGAGATTTTCGTGGGCGGCGGCGTGGCGGCGGTCGCTGCGGCTGTCATGGCCGGGCTGGGTGTCGCGGCGTTGGCACCACGCATGCTGCCGTTCGGGGCGATGAATGTCGGTTCGAAGCTTGGTCTTCCCGAACTGCCGCGCTTGCCGGTCTTGCTGCATTCGCGGGTCAGGAACGGCCGGCCACGCGAAGCGCTCGCCGCGCTGTCCGCCGCCTTCAGAAGCGCGGCGAAAGGTTGAGTCTCGCCGAATCATGCGTGTACTCAGGGCAAGCCTCCTGTACTTCGTGTCGGTATTCGCCATAGGTTTCGCGCTCGGCATCATCAGGGTGACCTTGCTCGTTCCTTGGCTTGGCGTGCGCTCCGCGGAGCTGATGGAGCTACCATTCATGGTCGTAGCCAGCTATCTGGTCGCTCGCATCATCGTCCTGCGTGTGGGGCCATTTTCGATGGGTGAGTGCGCAGGCATCGGCGTGCTTGCGCTTGCCCTCCTCGTCTCGGCGGAGCTTGGCCTGACGGTCGCGACAGGCGGCAGTGTCAGCGGGTATATTGCAGGTCGTGATCCGATCTCCGGAACGGCTTATCTTGCTTCTCTATTGCTGTTCGCGCTAATGCCGGTCGTTGCCCGCCGTGGATGAGGCGACTTTCCTGACGGACATCTCCCGCAATCCCGTCAACGCGTCGATTCTTTCGCGTTGGGATGCGCTGGGCTTGCCGAACGCCTGGCTGGTCGCTGGCTGTCTGTTTCAGACGGTCTGGAATGTTCGCAGCGGCCGAGTACCGGACGCCGGCATCAAGGACTACGATCTCTTCTACTTCGATCCCATGGACTTGAGCGAGCGGGCGGAGCGAGAGTCTCAAGCATCGGTCAATGCTTTGTTCGGCGATCTCGGCGTCGACATCGAAGTCGCGAATCAGGCCAGAGTGCACCTCTGGTATCCCAGCTTCTTTCACCGTCCTTATCCCGTCCTGGATTCGGCGGAGGACGGGATCAGACGGTTCCTGGTAGCCGAGACCTGTGTGGGTGTCAGGCCGCGAGAATGCCATGCGCCGTTCGGCCTCGCCGGGATATACGCCGGTACACTGACGGCGAATCCGCTCGTCCCGTATCCGGAACTGTTCGCGGCGAAGGTGGCCAGTTATCGTTCTCGCTGGCCCAATCTTGAAGTGCGCCCTGCAAGGCCGGGTGATTCCTGACTATTCGGCATGACGGGAATGCTGAGCCGCTTCACACAAAGACCATAGGAGATCGTCATGTCGTTTCAGCGAATCGGTCATCGCTATTGTGACGCGGCGGATGGGAGGACCATCGATGTATGGTATCCACCTTCGAACACCAAAATGAACAGAGGTTGTCTCGCCGAGAAGGTCGGGCTTGTCGCTTCCGACTTCATCGAAGTGCGGATCGACTCCCTCGACATGCCGCCTTCATCAACGGAGGATGCCTACCTGCGCCTTCATCTGCTCTCGGAGCGAGCAGTAAAGCCGAATGGCGTCAATCTCGACGGGCTGTTCGCCTTGCTGCCGAACGTCGCCTGGACATCCGCTGGTCCGGTCTTTCCATCGCGCGTGGCTGAGCTGCGAAGCCTCGTGGCGGGCGAACATCATCATCTGACCGTCACTTCGATCGATCGATTTCCACGAATGACGGATTACGTCGTCCCGAGCGGAGTGCGCATCGCCGACGCGGATCGGGTTCGCCTCGGCGCCCATCTTGCCGAGGGCACGACCGTCATGCACGAAGGTTTCGTGAACTTCAATGCGGGTACGCTTGGCGAATCGATGGTTGAAGGCCGCATCACGCCGGGCGTTGTCGTCGGGTCGAGATCAGATATCGGTGCCGGAGCATCGATCATGGGGACGTTGTCCGGCGGCGGCAAGCACAAGACTTCTATCGGGGAGCGCAGCCTGCTCGGGGCGAATGCGGGAACGGGAATTTCTCTTGGGGATGACTGCATCGTCGAGGCGGGTCTGTACCTGACCGCGGGAACGCGGGTCAAACTGCCCGATGGAATGGTCCTCCGCGCGCGAGAGCTTTCCGGGCAATCAGGCTGGCTCTTTCGTAGGCATAGCCAGACCGGTGCGGTGGAAGCCATCCGCAATGGCGCCGAGCGATGGGGCGGTCTTAACGATTCGCTTCACAGCAACGATTGATGTAACCGCCTCCTGGCAAGGACTCTTCATGAAGCGCACGCTCATCAGTTCCGGTTCACCGTTCGAGCAGGAGATCGGCTACTCCCGAGCCGTCGTGCAAGGCGATTGGGTGTTCGTATCAGGGACCACGGGTTTCGACTACGCGACGATGAGCATCGCGGAGGACGTTCAGGCGCAGGCGGAACAGTGCTTGAAGAACATCGAAGCGGCGCTGCTCCAGGCCGGTTCCAGCCTGAAGGACGTGGTTCGCGTCACCTACGTCCTGCCGGATGGAAAGGACTTTCCCGAATGCTGGCCCGTTCTACGGAAATACTTCGGCGACGTGCGTCCCGCCGCGATGATGATCTGCGCCGCGCTACTCGATCCTCGCATGCGGATCGAGATCGAAGTCACTGCTCTCAAGCATTGAATCGGTCAGCTCCCTATGGCCAGGACGCCCGAACTGGTATGTCACGAGCAGGCGTCAACAGGTTTTCAGGGAGGGCATAAGCTTATGAAGGTCAATCGAATCGTCGCCTATATTCCAGTCCACGACCCGTCGATCGCCGAGGGCTTTTATCGAGATGTCCTCGGCCTCGAACTGGTCATGGACCACGGCTGGATTCGTACCTATGCGAGCGCATCGAAGACGTCACCCCAGGTCAGCTTCGCCGTCGAAGGAGGCTCCGGAACGGCGGTTCCCGATCTGTCCATCGAAGTCGACGACCTGGACGAAGCGCTGCAACGCGTGAAGAAGGCGGGAATCGCATTGGCGTATGGTCCGGCAGATGAACCCTGGGGGGTTCGTCGCTTCTATGTCAAGGATCCGCTGGGCAGGCTCGTCAACATCCTGCAGCACAAAGCGGGTTGAGACGGCCGTCCTTCCGCCTTGTCGGCGCCCCTTGAGACACGATGTCCTTGCTCGTCGCGTTCTCCACCGCCAGAATCTGCGCGAGCGCGTTGCGCCATTCATCATCAAGCAGCGACGGGAGAGCGCATGAACATTGATTTCGGGAGCGAGTTGGAGGCGTTTCGCCAGGAGGTGGCGGACTTCCTGGACACCGCGCCGACACCTCAGATCCGCGAAGCGGGCCTGAAGACCACCAGCGTCTTCGCGCCTTTCGAGACGACGATGGCCTGGCACAGGATTCTTCATGCCCGGGGCTGGTCGGCACCAGCATGGCCCAGGGAGTACGGAGGAACGGGCTGGTCCGTCGAACAGCGCTATATCTTCTCCGAGGAATACTCGAAGCGGCGCTTGCCGCCCTTGCTGCCGAACGGATTGCAGATGGTCGGACCGTTGCTGATGCAACTCGGCATGCCCGAGCAGAAGGCCAGGTACCTGCCGGGCATCCTGAGCGGAGACGACTATTGGACGCAGGGCTACTCGGAACCCAATTCCGGTTCCGATCTCGCGTCGCTCAGCTGCGCCGCCGTGGCCGACGGCGATGACTATGTGATCAACGGGCAGAAGATCTGGACGACGCTGGCGTACAAGGCCAATCGCATGTTCATGCTCGTGCGAACGAGCAAGGAAGGGCGCAAGCAACAGGGGATCACTTTCCTGCTGTTGGAGAGAACGGATTTTCCGGGCATGACCATCCGGCCGATCACCGGGCTCGATGGCACGCAGGAACTCTGCGAGGTTTTCTTCGACAACGTACGGGTGCCGAAGTCGGGCAGGGTCGGCGAAGAGAACGACGGCTGGAACGTCTCGAAAGCGCTGCTGAAGTTCGAGCGGGGAGGGTCGGCGAGCAGTCCTTCGATGTACGCCAAGCTCGCGATGATCCGCGCGGCGGCAGCCGCGACGCCGTCGCCGCACGGCGGGACGCTGGCCGACGATCCGGTCATGCAGCGGGACCTGGGCGAACTCGAGGCGGAGATCGCGGCGTTCGCCGCGTTCGAGAAGCTGATCATCAGCCGGTATCCGTCCGTCGCCAACGACCCGGCCACGCCATCGATCAACAAGATCTCGAGTTCGGAGCTGGCCCAGCGCGTGTCCGTGCTGATGACGAAGGTCGCGGGCTTGCAAGCATTGCCGCTGCAAGTCGATGCGCGAAAAGTGGGTTCCGCGACGGCGCCGTTGGGTAACGACTTCGAGCTGATCGCGATGCCGTACTACCTGAACTCGCGCGCGACGACGATCTACGCGGGAAGCAATGAGATACAGCGCGATCTGATCGCGCGTGCGCTGTTTACGCGCTGAGAAGGGGACGAGAATGGACTTCACTTATACGTCCGAGCAAGAGATGCTGCGCGACAGTCTCGGCAAGCTTCTCGCTCAGGCATACGGTTTCGACGCGCGCCAGAAATTCGTCCGATCATCCGACTCGCGATGCGAGGCGGTATGGAGGCAGTTCGGCCAGATGGGCCTGTTGGCGCTGCCGTTCGCGGAATCGCAAGGCGGGATCGGCGGTTCGTTCAGCGATCTGGTTGCGATCGGCGAACTGCTGGGGCGGTACTTGGTGGTCGAGCCCTACGTCTCCTCGATCCTGCTGGGCGGCAGCGCCCTGTCGCTGAGCGATGCGACGGCGGATCAGGCGCTGCTGCGCGACGTGGTCGCCGGCGACGTCGAAGTCGCGTTGGCCCATGAGGAAGCGCATGGCATCGGGCCGGTGGAGCGGATGACATGCACGTTGCGGGCCGTCGATGACGGTCTGCGGCTGGACGGGACGAAGCTGCTCGTGCTGGGAGGCGGTCACGCCGGGACGCTGATCGTGTCGGCTCGCCAGGCTGATCGTCTGGCGCTGGTCCGGGTGGATCCGGCGCAGCCGGGGGTGACGGTCACCGGCTACCGCACGATCGACGGCCGCCACGCGGCGACGGTCCGCTTCGAAGGCGTACGTCTCTCCGCTGCCGGCCTGTTGCTCGACGATGCCGAAGACCGGCTCGATGCGGTGCTGCGCCGCGCGTTGCTGTGCCTGTCCGCCGAAGCGGTCGGCGCCATGCAGGCGCTGCTGGAAGCCAGTGCCGGCTATGCGGCGACGCGCAAGCAGTTCGGTGTGCCGATCAACAGCTTCCAGGCGGTGGCTCATCGGCTTGCGGACATGAAGATCGCGTACTCGAAGGCTCGGGCGTTGCTGCTCTACACGACGGCGCTACTGGAGGCGGGCGAAGGCGGCGCGCGCGACGTGTCGCTTCTCAAGGCGCAAGTGAGCAGGCTGGGCCGCATCGTCGGAGAAAGCGCCGTCCAGGTTCACGGCGGCATCGGGATGACCGATGAACTGTCGATCGGGCACTACCTGAAGCGCATCCTGTCGATCGAGTCGATGTTCGGCAACACCGACTATCACCTGCGCCGCGTGGGCGCGGCCGCGTCTTAGCGCGGGGGGCGTCCCCTTTCCACGGGGCGTCCCTTAGTACCGCTTCGGAAAGAAGTGCCCGCCCGCCGACTCGGCGATCGCGCGAAAGACGCCGGTCATGATTTCGGATCCGGTCGGCCCCGAGGCCGGATGAAGCTGTTCGAGCGGCGCGAGCACCGCCGGCGGGCAGTCTTCGAGAACCTCGCCCCGCTGTGCGGCCCACTTCTGGGCATGGTTGTAGAAATGGTTCGTCACGACGCGCGGATCGTCGTAGTTGAACGGATCCGCCATCGCCTCATCGAGCGTGATGAACTCGACACCGAGCGCCAGCAGGCGCTCGAACAGCCGTTGCGCGCAATCCTGCGCGAGCGGCGTGGCGTGCATCAGGAAGATGAGCGGCGGCATCCGGCCGGCGTGCTGCCGGGCCAGCCGCGCATGGTGTCTCAACTGCGTGATCGCGGTCTGCACGTAAGCATCGCGGATGATCCGCAGCGCCTCCGCGTCACCGCAGCGGGTATAGCGCAGGTGCGGCGCGATGAATTCCGTGTCGTAGAACCACGCGCTGATCGGAGCTACCCGATACTGGTTGTCGGCCAGGAAACGCTGCACGATGTCGTACTTGTCGGGCGTGTTTCCCCATCCGTCCATCGCGTAGCGGAAGTACCGGCCGTCGTCGGGGCGAACCCAGCGAGCGATATCGCGCTCGGCCCGTTCGACGTCGCGCATGTAGGTATCGGCCGAGACCCAGTACAGATTGGCGTGCGTATGCGTGTGGTTGGCGATGCGATGCCCGGCCGCTACCCAGTCGTCGAAAACGCCGAAGAGAGACGGGTCTTCCACCGCGGGGGCCGTCGCCGAGAACGCATGGACGCCGTCCAGGCGGGCGCTGTCGAACGCGCGAATCAGTTCGGCGGCAACGCTGGCGGGCGTGTAGCCGTCGGCCCAGGGCAGGCCTTTCCAGAGGAACAGGTCGTCGATCGTCACCGAGACCCGCATGCCGCGCAGCAGTTCGTCCTGCTCCGCATCGGCCCTGCAGCGGGTTTCCACGCTGGTCAGCAGGGCCTTGAACTGTTGGTCGGTGAAACCGCAGGACGCGCAAACGCACTGCATGCGGGAGTCTCCCTTCGTCGATTCGAATGTTCGAGCCAGCGAGTCATCGGGCTGCGATGCGCAGCCGCCCTGTCGCGCTGCCGAATGTCGAGCATAGCGGAAGCCGCAATCCGTTCTTGACAGTGGGGGCGTATTCTTGCTCTGGTAGCGTGATGGCGCTTCGCCGCATCGCGTCATCCAATCCTTAGACGGACATTCGAGTATGGCTATTCCACACGCCAGTTCAGGTCATCTGATCGACGTCCGGCCGCTTGGTTCCCGGCTCCCGACCGAACGAAGCACCGCGCTGTTCAAATCCGAGCAGCTCGAAGTCATGCGCCTGGTGCTGCCGGCGGGTAAATCCCTGCCGCCGCACAGCGTACCCGGCGAGATCACGGTCCAGTGCATCGAAGGCCGGATCGACGTCACCATCGATGGTCAGAGCCGTCCGCTCGAAGCGGGGCAGATGCTCTTCCTGTCGCCCGGCGTCATGCATGGGGTCGTCGCGGTTCAGGATTCGTCCGCGTTGGTGACGATCGTTCTCGCCGGGTAGCACCGCGGCGGACGCCACGCGTGCCGCGGCGGCGCGGAGGGGTGCATGCGACCCCTCCATGCCGCGCGGTTCCTGGCCGCTACCTGTCGCTCACTCGGCGTACGCCCACAGCTCCAGCGTACGACGGTCGTCGTCCGACACCAGCCGGAAGCGGGCCGGCGCATAGTCGTCGTCGGCGATCAACGAGCCTTCGGTCGTGGTCGGCAGGTCGCCGCAGTCGGTCGCGGTCAGCTTGGCGTTCAGTGCCTGTGGCAGCGCACTGGGTGTGAGCCGTCCGGACAGCTTGCAGGCCGTTGCGCCGGCCGTGATCTGGCCATCGGCGCCGACAGCGAATCGCGCGAACTTGCCATTGCCCACCGGCGCGATGTAGTTGCCGGCGATCGACGCGACCGCCAGCGTCGGCGAGGGACCGGGCAGCACGCTATGGGACAGCAGCGTGACCGGGGCTCCACTGGTGGCGGGCACCGCTTGCCATGATTGGCCGGCGGCTCGGCGATACGTCTGCGTCGCACGATCATCGCCGTCGGAAAGCACCAGCAGCCGCGTGCCGTCGCCGGCCGCGTAGTACTTGCCGGCGGTGGGCGCGGACGCGTCGCCGACCGCGACGACATAGCGGCCCGCGGGCAGATCGTCGACTGCGACCGAAGAGGAATCGTCCGACGAACTGCTACCTCCGCAGCCGGACAGCCCCAGCCCCAGCAGCGCCGCTGCCGTCACGATGAGGGATGAATGAGAGCGCATGGGCGTTCTCCTCACTGCGTCAGCAGATCGCGCAGCCGCAGGCGCATCCACTCCTGGCTGGTCGTGCGCGATTCGAAGCCGACCTGCATCGCCGTGACCGAGATGGCCGTCTTGTAGAGCACCGACTCGTCCTGCGACTGTTCCGCGGTGGGCGGTTGCGCGTTCAGGCCGAGCACGACGCCATAAGGCGGCGTGTTGCGGAAGGTCAGCGTATAGGCCTCATAAGTGCCGAAGCGCGAGAACTTGAACGGCAGGCTGGTCGTCGGCGCGTTCGGGAAGTTCACGTTCAACGACAGCCCGGGCGGCAGCAGCGGGCCGCTGCCGGCCTTTTCCCGCAACGCATCCACCAGCCGGACCGTCATCGTCGCGACGACGGCCGAATACGGGCTGGCCAGGTTGGTGTTGTCGGTCGTGTCGGTGCCCGCGCTGACCGCGATCGACGGCACACCGCGCGCTGCCGCGGTCTGGACGTTGCCGACGGTGCCCGAGCTGACGACGATCTTGCCGATGTTGCCGCCCTCGTTCGGTCCCGACAGCAGCAGGTCCGGCGCCTTGCCCCAGCGGGCCGCGGCCACGACGTCCAGGCCGTACAGCGTCGCGGAAACCGGGGTGCCATGCACGTAGTAGTAGTCGCCGTTGTCGAAGCCCGCGCGCGTGAAGGGGCCGACGGCCGGTGCGCCGATCGGGGCGGCGCCATTGCGGCAACCCCCGGCGGCGTTGACCTGGTCGCTGTCATTGGTGGGCACGATCGTCGTCGTGCTGTACATGATGATGCCGGCTCCGCGGCCGCTCTGGCCCGTACACGGAACGGAGACGATCACGTCATGGCCGGCAGCCTTGAGCGCTTCGTAGAGCGCCTTGACGTTGCTGGACATGCCATCGTCGTTGGAAATCAGAATGTTCAGTGCGAACGCGGGCGCGGATAGCGCGCCGAGCGCCGCGGCGGCGAAGGGGGCGATTCTCACGGGGTCTCCTGTCGAATTTTTTGTCTTGAACGATCGTCTGCGCACGAGCGGTCTCGTCGGCGCGCAGGACAGAATCGCTGCGATGGAGTATAGGGCGCGGGATGCCGGCCTGTGCCGGGTTTCTTCGACCCGGCCGGCGCGGTGGTTCCAATAAGCCGTTCTCGGGGCGGCGGATTATGGAACGAGGGAGATGTCCCGGCGTGGCGCGGATCGGTGGGGCCGACCCGGCGCCGGCGTGCGGTCAGATCGTCAGATCGCCGATGGATGCGTGGCCAGCGGCGTGACCTTGATCTTCATGTATGGGAACAGCGGTAGCCCGCTCAGGATGTCGTGCAGCGCGTCATTGCTCTCGACGTCGAAGACGCTGTAGTTGGCGTACTCGCCGACGACCCGCCAGATGTGCGGCCATTTGCCGGCGCGCTGCAAATCTTGCGAATACTGCTTTTCGGCGGCCTTGATCCGCGCCGCCTCGTCGGCCGGAACGGTGGGCGGGATGTCGACGACCATGTGCACCATGAACAACATCGGCTGCTCCTCGTCTTGTGATATCGATCCGGCCTGACTCGAGGCATGGAGAGAGAATGAGCGCATCGTTGCGGCCGCGAAGCCCGGGCACCGGGCCTCGCGCGCCGTCGGATGGCTCGCTTATGCCGCCATCGGCGGATAGTCGGTATACCCTTCTTCGCCCTGCGAGTAGAACGTCGGACGGTGGTACGGCGTGAACTCGCTGCCTTGGCGGATGCGCGCCGGCAGGTCGGGGTTGGAGATGAAGTACCGGCCGAACGCGATCGCGTCGGCGTGGCCTTCGGCGACCATGCGGGTCGCCGTGTCGGGCTTGAAGTTGCCGGCGGCGATCAGCGGGCCGCGCCAGTCGCGCCGGTACATGACGGCGGCCGACGGGACGTCCTGGTGATCGACCTCGCGCTGGCCGGCGCCGCTGGCGCGCGGCTCGATCAGGTGCAGGTAGGCGAGGCCCAGCGGATCGAGCGCGCGGATGACGTCGCGGTACAGCGGCTCGGGGTGGTCATCGCCGCTGCCGTTGGCGACGCCGAACGGCGACAGGCGCACGCCGACGCGATCGGCACCGGCGACGGCAGCGGCGGCCTTGGTCACGTCCAGCAGCAGCCGCATGCGGTTCTCGACCGCGCCGCCCCATGCGTCGGTGCGGCGGTTCGAACGCTGCTGCAGGAACTGTTCGAGCAGATAGCCGTTGGCGCCGTGGATCTCGACGCCGTCGAAGCCGGCGCGCATCGCGTTGCGTGTGGCCTGCGCATAGGCTTCGACGTACGAGGGCATCGCGTCGGCCGGAATCTCGCGCGGGGTTTCATAAGGGACGAGCTGGCCGTCGGCGGTGCGGGTCTTGCCGTCGATGGCGATCGGCGACGGGGCGAACGGCGGTTGGCCGTCCGGCTGGAACGACGAATGCGACAGCCGGCCGACGTGCCACAACTGCAGGAAGACGTAGCCGCCCTTGTCGTGGATCGCCTTGACGACACCGGCCCAGCCCGCGACCTGCTCGTCGCTGTGGCAACCGGGCGTGCTCGGCGCGGGCCGGCCGCCGGGCATCACCTGCGAGGCTTCGGCGATGATCAGGCCGCCCTGGCTCGCGCGCTGGCCGTAGTAGCGGGCGTTCATCTCGTTGGGCGAGCAGCCGGGGACTGTCGCGCGCATGCGGGTCAGCGGGGCCATCACGACGCGGTGCGACAGGGTCAGCGGGCCGACGCGCAGCGGTTGGAACAGCGGGGCGGTGTCGATACTCATCGGGTGTCTTCCTCGGGGGTGAGCAACCGAAGAGCTTACCCGATGGACCCCAGGTCCGTTCAGCGCAACTGCTGCCGGACCCAGGACTGGAGTTGCGCCGCCGGCATCGCGCCGCTGGTGCGGGCGATCTCGCGGCCTTGCCGCGTGAGCACGAGCGTCGGAATGCTGCGGATCCGCCATCGCGCGGACGACTGCGGCGCGGCTTCGGTATCGACCTTGGCGAAGCGCACGTCGGGCATCTGCGCGGCGGCCTGCGCGAAATGCGGGGCCATCGTCTTGCACGGCCCGCACCACTCGGCCCAGAAGTCGATCAGGACCGGCAAGTCGGTGCCGCCGAGGAAGCGGTCCAGCGATGCGTCGTCCAGCGCGACGGGCTTGGGATCCATCAGCGCGGCCTGGCAGCGGCCGCAGACCGGCTCGTCGCGCAGGCGTTCGTCGGGCACGCGGTTCTTCGCGCCGCAGGCGGGGCAGACCAGTTGCATCGAACGCTCCTCATCGTCGGGGTTGCCGATCAGATGAGGCTGGGGCCTCGATTCGTCAAGCCCGTGAGGGACGGCGCCGCCGGACGCCTCCTACAGTCCGCGGCGGCGACCAGGCAATGGCCGCCGCCCCTGCGCCGCTCGACACTCGAGGCATGGACGTCAGGGACGCATCCGACGCAAAGGAGGGCCGATCATGCCCCGTGGTGACAAGAGCGCTTATACCGACAAGCAGAAGCGCAAGGCGCAGCACATCGAAGACGGATACGAGGCGCGCGGCGTTCCCCCTCGCGAGGCGGAACGGCGCGCGTGGGCGACCGTCAACCGTGAATCGGGGGGAGGCAACCGGTCGGGGTCGGGCCGCGGCAAACCCGATACGCACGTGTCATCACGACGCGGCGGCAACAGCCAGACCTTCGCGCAGCGGTCCGCCGCCGCGCGCAAGGGATGGGAGACGCGGCGGCGGCGTGCGCGTTGAGGACCGTGAGCGGACTTCGGTGACTCAGGGGCGGTAGCCGAACCCGGGCCGTCCGGCCTGGCGCAGCGGCGCGGCCATGTTGGCGAAGCGGCACAGCACGTCGCGCGTGTCGCGCGGGTCGATGACTTCCTCGACGCCGAAGGCTTCGGCCGTGCGCAGCGGCGATTGCAGCCGTTCGAGCCGGGTTTCGATCGCCGCGCGATGCGCATCGGGGTCGGCCGCCGCCTCGATCTCGGCGCGATAAGCGGCCTGCACGCCGCCGGCGATCGGTAGCGATCCCCATTGCGCGGACGGCCAGGCGTAGCGCATGAAAGCCGGCGAACCATTGCGCTGCGTGAGCCCGGCCATGCCGAACACCTTGCGCACGATGATCGCGCACCAGGGCACCGTCGACTGGCGCACCGCACCGATCGCCTGCGTGCCATAGCGCATGATGCCGCCGGCTTCGGCCTCCTTGCCGATCAGGAAACCAGGGATGTCGACCATATGGACGACCGGCAGGTGGAAGGTCTGCGCGAGGTCGACGAGCCGGATCGCCTTGCGGCAGCTATCGCTGGTCCATGCGCCGCCATAGTGATAAGGATCGCTGGCCAGGATCGCGACCGGCCAGCCGTCCAGGCGGCCCAGACCGGTGATGACCGATTTGCCCCAGGCTTTGCCGATCTCGAAGAAGCTGCCCTCGTCGAGCACGGCTTCGAGGATCGGCCGCATCCGATAGACCTTGCGGGCGTCGCGCGGGATCGCGTTGATCAGCGCATCGATCTTGGCCTGTGACGGAGTCTTGGGCTCGGCGCGCGGCGGCAGTTCGTACGACGACGAGGGCAGGTACGACAGGAAGCGGCGCGCGCGCTCGAAGGCTTCGGCCTCGGTGGCGCATTCGTCGTCGATCGTGCCGCTCTTGGCGTGGATCGAACTGCCGCCGAGTTCCTCCTTGGTCACTTCCTGGCCGGCGCGCGCGACGACCGGCGGGCCGGCCGCGAACAGTTGCGAGGTACCGCGCACCATCATCGAATAGTGGCTCGCGCAGACGCGGGCGGCGCCCATGCCGGCGACCGAACCGAGGCCCAGCGCGACGACCGGGATCTCGGACAGCGCGTCCATCACCTCGGTGAACACCGGAACGTCGGGCAGGTACGTGCGGCCGATGGTTTCCAGGTGCTTGACCGAGCCGCCGCCGCCGGTGCCGTCGACGAGCCGGATCAGCGGCACGCGCCAGCGGCGCGCCTGCGTCTCGGCCATCGCGAACTTCTCGCGCAGGCCGCCGTCGTTGGCGCCGCCGCGCACGGTGAAGTCGTCGCCGGTGACGCAGACCGTGCGGCCATCGATGCGGGCGTGGCCGCACAGGACGTTGGCAGGCGTGAAATCGGTGAGGTTGCCGTCGGCGTCATAAGTGGGAAAGCCCGAGATCGAGCCGATCTCCTGGAAGCTGCCCGGATCGAGGATGGCATCCAGCCGTTCGCGCACGGTCATCTTGCCGTTGGCGCGATGGCGGGCGACCTTGTCGGGGCCGCCGAGGTTCAGCGCCAGCTTCTGCCGGCGGCGCAAATCGTCGACTTCGGGTTGCCAACTCATCTTTGTCGTCTCCTACGTTGATTCGAATCGGTGGGGATGCCGCGCGTCGACGCTCAGCGGGCCGGGCCGGCGCGTTCGTCGCGCACGAGCTTCTCGAGGGCCGCGTCCTCGGCGCGCAGCGCGCGTAGCGTCGCGATCGCGTGGTCGCGAATGTCGTCGAGCAGCGCGCGCATGCGGGTGTCGGCCAGGTCGGGCTTGCGTTGCGCGATCGCGTGCTGCACTTCGCGGAACTGGCGGCCGACGGTGGTGCGCCGCTCGGCGGTCGTGAAGTCGAGCGTCTGCTTCCAGATGACGTTCCAGACCGACAGGTTCGCCAGATCCACCATCAGCGTGGCCAGCAGATCGTTGCCGCAGCCCTTGGCGATCGCGGCGACCGCGCGCGTCGACGCGTAGGCGAAGGCCTTGATGTCGGCCTCGCTGTCCGGCCGGCCGGACAGGTGTTCCATCTCGGCGATGCGCCGGTCCAGCGTGCGCAGGTAGCTGTCGACCGGGCGCTGGGCCATCACGCGCGCGGCGCTGCCGGCCAGCGCGTTGCGCACGTTGAACAGATCGGCGATGCCTTGCATCGATACCGCTTTCACGTAGTTGCCGCGGCGCGGAACGATCTCGATGACGCCGCGGCGCGCCAGCAGCCTCAGCGCATCGCGTACCGGGCCGCGGCTGACGCCGAAGCGCGACGCGAGGCCCTGCTCGGTGACGCGCTCGCCGTCGGCGAAGCGGCCCTCGATGATGGCCATGCTGATCTCGTCGGCGATCTGTTCGGGAATCGTCCGCGGCAGGAACTCGCTGCGGTCCTGCAGGCTGCCCAGGCGGCCGGCATCCGCTGGCGGCGGCATCTCGACCCACGCATTCGATGCGTTCACGCCGGCCGCCCGGTCCCGGCCGGCGGGCGGCCGCGGCGCGTCGGGATCGGCTTTGGGCCGGGAAGTCGGGGCGAATGACGAGCGCATCGGGCCGAAGAGGAAGCAGGGTATCCGGTGATGGGGCGCGTGGCGCAGGTCGGGCGATGCACCGCGGTGGTCGGGGCACGATAAGCACGGGGTGGGCGATTGTCAACCGTTGACATTGGGATCGCCGGGTCCGTAACATCGCTGCGCCGGATGGCCGGCGGCGCGGCATGGCCCGTTGCCGGGCCGGCATCCCCGAAATTCGCAGGAGACAGACGACATGGCAGAAGTCACGGTCACCGCCGAAGTGGCCGGTACGGTGTGGAAGAACCTCGTCCAGGTGGGTCAGCAGGTCGAGGCCGACCAGGAGCTGATGATCCTGGAATCGATGAAGATGGAGATTCCGGTGCATGCGCCGCAGGCCGGCACGATCATCGCCGTGCTGGTGGCCGAGCAGGATGCGATCAGCGAAGAGCAGCCGCTGCTGAAGATCGGCTGATCGATCGGGCGCGCTGGGCGGGCTTCGTTTTCAGATTGAAGCGCCGCGTTACTTGAATCACCCGCGTCAGGACCGTTTCGTCGAGTCCGGCGGCGGTGCCGTGCGCAGCAGCCGCGACGCGCCGACCGGTTGCCCGCGCAGCGCGACCAGCGCATGGATCGCGTGGTCGCGCGATTCTTCCAACGCCAGCCTGAGCCGCGCGTCCGCCTCGGCCGCGTCGCCGGCCTCGATCGCATCGAGCACGTCGCGCAGCGCGCGTGCCTGATGCCGACGCCGTTCGGCCGTCGTGTAGTCGAGCGGCCACTCCCAGATGACCCGCCAGACCGTGTGCTCGGCCAGTTGCGCCATCAGCGCGATCGCCTGCTCGTTGCCGCTGGCCTTGACGATCGCGCGTACCGCGCGGGTGGCCACGTCGGCGAACGCGCCGGCACCTGCATCGGGATCGGCCGCCAGTGCATCCAGTTCCGCGCAGCGGCGCTTGAGCGCGTCGACGTAGCTCGCCACCGGCGCGATCGCTGCCTGGCCCGCGGCCAGCGCGCTGATCGCGTTGCGCACGTTGAAGAGGTCGGCGATCGCGTCCATCGTCAGTTCGCGCGCATAAGCGCCCCGACGCGGCGTCAGCGTGACGATGCCCCGCCGTTCGAGCAGCCGCAGCGCCTCGCGGATCGGTCCGCGGCTGACCGCGAAGCGCTCGGCCAGTTCCTGTTCGAGCAGGCGCTGGCCCGCCGGGATCCGGCCGGCGACCAGGGCGACGCCCAGTTCGTCGGCGATCTGTTCGGGCAGGGTGCGGGTCGTGCTGCGAAGGCGCGTCATGGGGTCCGATCATGCCACTTCCGGTACGGGAACTACGCTGCCCGGCATCCCTTCCCAAAACGAGGGGCGCCGAAGCCGGCGAGCAGATTCATGCCAGTTCGTCCGATTGTTGACAATCGAACGTGATCGGGTGAGCATGGCGGCTCCTTGGCGATGGCGCAGCCTCGCCCGAAGTCCGCGGCGACGGTCCGCGACCAGGAGACGACTTTGACTGGCATTGCCACGTCCGGCGCCGCTACTGCCGGTGCATCCCCCCACGCCCCGCTCCGATCGCTGCGTGTCGTCGAGCTCGGCACGCTGCCCGCCGCCAGCTACTGCGCGCGCCTGTTCGCCGATTTCGGCGCCACCGTCGTCCACGTCGAACCGCCGGGCGGTGATCCGGCGCGCACGGCCGCCCCGCTGATCCGGGACGGCGCGGGGCAGCCGGCCAGCGGCTGGTTCACGTTCCTGAACGTCGGCAAGCAGAGTCTGTCCGTCGATCCGGCCGATCCGGAGCAGCGCGCGCGGCTCGATGCGCTGCTGGCATCGGCGGACGTGGTCATCGACGGCTGCGATGCCGCGGTGCGCGCGTCATGGGGACTCGATACGGCGCGGCTGGCAGCGTTGCCGGACGGGCCGGTCGTCGCGGACGTGAGCTGGTTCGGGCGCGAGGGGCCTTATGCCGCTTATGCCGGGTCGGACGCGGTGTGCCGCGCGCTGGCCGGGCTGGTCGAGCTGATCGGTCCGGTCGAAGGGCCGCCGCTGACGTTGCCCGATTACCAGGCGGCGATCACCGGCGGCGTGGCGGCGTTCGTGCCGCTGATGGCATCGGTGCTCGCGCGTACGCCGTATGGACAGACCGCCGGCGAGGCGCAGCGGGCCGAGGCCCGCGCATCGCGCGACTTGGCGCCGGCCGGTGGCGAGCGCTGGGAACTGAGCGTGTTCGAGTCGTCGATCGCATTGTGCGAGTTCCAGACGGCCGAAGGGTATGCGACCGGCATCCCGCAGGGCCGCCGGGGCTTGAACCGCTTCACGCCCACGTATCCGATGGCGATCTACCGCTGCAAGGAGGGCTGGCTGGGCCTGACGATCGTGACGCCCGCGCAATGGGCGTCGCTGTGCGAGCTGGTGGGGCTGCCCGAGTCGATGATCAACGATCCGGCGTACCTGCCCAGCGGGCCGCTGAGGCTGATGCATGCCGACACGCTCGAGCCGATGCTGCGCGAGCGCTTCCTGGCGCGCACGGCCGCGGAATGGTTCGAGCGCGGGCTCGCGCTGAGGCTGCCGCTGGCGATCGTGCCCGACATGGCGGGCGTGCTGCGCACCCGGGTGTTCCGCGACCGCGGCATGTTCGTGCCGATCGACGTCGGCGGCCGCGTGATCGAGGGGCCGGGTTCGCCGATGCATCTGAGCGATTCGCCGCCGCGGCGCGGCGGCAGGGTGCCGGCACTGGACGAGCATGAACCGTCGCCGTTCGGGCCTGCGGCCGGACGGCGCTTCGCATCGCGGCCGGCCCGTCATTCCGGCAGCGACGCTTATGATCCGATGCTGCCGCTGGCCGGGGTGACGATCGTCGATCTGTCGATGGGCTGGGCCGGGCCGCTGTGCACGCGCAACATGGCCGACCTGGGCGCCGACGTGATCAAGGTCGAAGCCTGCGGCTACGCGGACTGGTGGCGCGGCGTCAGCAACAACCCGGCCGATTTCGAGGCGCGCGTCTACGAGAAGCAGCCGCGCTTCAACATCATGAACCGCAACAAGCGGGCGATCACGCTGGACCTGACGTCGGCCGAGGGCGTGCGCCTGCTCAAGGAACTGGTGCGCGGCGCCGATGCCGTCGTCGAGAACTATTCGAGCAGCGTGCTCAAGAAGCTCGGTCTCGACTACGCGGTGCTGCGCGAGGTCAATCCGTCGCTGGTCATGGTGTCGATGGCCGCTTATGGGTCCGGCAACGCATGGAGCGAGGCTCGCGCCTATGGCTCGACGCTCGAACAGGGCAGCGGCCTGCCGTCGGCGGCCGGGCGCGACGGCGATCCGCCGATGATGAGCCACATCGCTTATGGCGACGCGGTCGGCGGCCTGAACGGCGCGAGCGCGTTGCTGGTCGGCCTCGTGCATCGCCGCTCGACCGGGCGCGGCCAGCACATCGACATCTCGCAGATCGAGTGCATGCTGCCTTATGCCGCGCCGTGGATCATCGAGCAGTCGGCCAACGGCTCGGTGGCGCCGCGGCTCGGCAATCGCCATCCGGATCACTGGCCGCAAGGCGTCTACCGCTGCGCGGGCGACGACTGCTGGCTGCTGGTGACGGTGACCGGCGATGCGTGCTGGCAGGCGCTGTGCGGCGTGATCGATCCGGCCGGGGATGCGGCGCCGGCGGGCGCCGCGTCGCTGGCGACGGTGGCCGGGCGGCGCGCGGCGATCGACCGGATCGATGCGGCGATCGAAGCCTGGACGTCCCGGCACACGCCCGACGAGGCGATGCGGCTGCTGCAGGCGGCCGGCGTGCCCGCGGGCGTCGTGCGTCCCCCGATCGGCATCGTCGACGATCCGCACCTGGTCGCGCGCGGGTTCTGGCAGCGCGTCGAGCGCGCATACATCGGCACGCAGCCGCAGCCCCTGCCGCCGTTCCGGATGAACGGCCGGGTGCTGCCGGTGCGCCGCCCCGCGCCGACACTGGGCGAGCACAACGCCGAGATCCTCGGCGGACGCCTGGGCCTGGACGATGCGGCGCTGCAGGTGCTGCGCGATACGCAGGTCATCGGTACCGAGGCGCGGATGCCCGCCAACGCCAATCCGCGCAACTTCGGCAAGCAGGCTGCGAGGGCGAAGTCATGAGCGAAGCGCCGCTGCTGTCGGTCGAGAATCTCAGCATCCATTTCCGCACGCAGGCCGGCGAAGTGCAGGCGACCCGCGACGTGTCGTTCTCGGTGCAGCCGGGCGAGCGCGTCGGCATCGTCGGCGAGAGCGGCTGCGGCAAGACGGTGACGGGCCTGTCGCTGCTGGGCCTGCTGCCCGCCAACAGCGCGCGGTTGACGGGCCGCATCGTGTTCGAAGGGCGCGACCTGCTGACCCTGTCGGCGGCCGAGATGCGCAAGGTGCGCGGCGCGCGGATCGGCATGATCTTCCAGGAGCCGATGAGCGCGCTCGATCCGGTGTTCACGATCGGCGAGCAGATCGCCGAGACGTATCGGACGCACCAGCAGATGCCCAAGGCGCAGGCGCGCGATCGCGCGGTCGAGATGCTGGCCAGCGTGGGCATCCCGTCGCCCGAGCGTCGTGTCGACGAATATCCGCATCAGTTGTCCGGCGGCATGCGCCAGCGCGCGATGATCGCGATCGCGCTGGCGTGCCAGCCGCGGCTGCTGATCGCCGACGAGCCGACGACGGCGCTCGACGTGACGATCCAGGCGCAGATCGTCGACCTGCTGCTGGACCTCAGCGAGCGCACGGGTACCGCGCTGCTGTTCATCACGCACGACCTGGGCGTGGTCGCCGAAAGCTGCACGCGGCTGCTGACGATGTACGCGGGCGAGATCGTCGAGGACGGGCCGATCGACGACGCGCTGCTCAAGCCCGGGCATCCGTACACGTCGGGCCTGCTGCGCTCGGTGCCGCGGCTGAGCCCGCGCAAGGCGCCGTTGCCGTCGATCCCGGGCCGCGTGCCCGCGCTGACCGCGATGCCGGCGGGCTGCCGGTTCGCGCCGCGCTGCGCGCATGCGCGGCCGCCGTGCGACGCGCATCAGGTGCTGGAATCGTCCGCGCGCGCGGATCGCCGCGTGCGCTGCGTGCGCCAGGCCGAACTCGACTTGCCGGGAGCGCTCGCATGAGCGGCGCGGACCTGATCACGGTCGACGACCTGCGCGTGCATTTTCCGGTCGGGCATGCGGGCGAGACGGTCAAGGCTGTCGACGGCGTGAGCTTCGGCGTGCACGCGGGCGAGACCTTCGGCGTCATCGGCGAATCGGGCTCGGGCAAGTCGACGCTGGGCCGCGCGCTGGTGTTGCTGCAAAAGCCCACCGGTGGACGGATGCTGCTCGACGGCATGGATCCGCAGGCCCTGTCGATGCGCGAACTGCGCGTGCGGCGGCGCGACTTCCAGGTGGTGTTCCAGGACCCGAACGCATCGCTCAATCCGCGGATGTCGATCGGCACGAGCATCCGCGAACCGATGGACATCCTCGGCGATCTGCCGCGCGCGCAGCGCGACGAGCGCGTGATGCAGGTGCTCGATCGCGTCGGGCTGCGCGCCGAGTTCGCCGAGCGCTATCCGCACGAGTTGTCCGGCGGCCAGAAGCAGCGCGTGAACATCGCGCGCGTGCTGACGCTGCGCCCGAAGATGATCGTCTGCGACGAAGTGGTCGCGGCGCTGGACGTATCGATCCAGGCCGACATCCTGAACCTGTTCGCCGACCTGCAGCGCGAGTTCGGGCTGACGTACGTGTTCATCACCCACGACCTGGGCGTGGTGTCGCACATCAGCGATCGCATCGCGGTCATGTACCTGGGTCGCTTCGTCGAACTGGGCGACGCGCAGGAACTGTCGGACAACCCGCGCCATCCGTATACGAGGGCATTGATGTCGGCCGAGCCGACGCCACTGCCCAAGGCGATGCGCACGCGCGAACGCGTGATCCTGAGCGGCGAGATCCCCAGCCCGGTATCGCCGCCGTCCGGCTGCCGGTTCCGCACGCGCTGCCCGATCGCGCAGGCCGACTGCGCGCAGAAGGTGCCCGAATGGCGCGAGGTGCGCGACGGGCACTGGGTGGCCTGCCATTACGTCTAGCGCCCCATCGATCAACATCCCGCCGTCGCCGTCCGGGCGGCCCCCTTGAGGAGACCCTGCATGACCACTTCCCGATTCCCGATGACCGACGCGGCCCGGCGCGGCGCGATGACGCGCGGCGAACACGAGTCCGGCGCGCCGGTCGACGTGTCGCGCCGTGAACTGATCTCGCTGCTGACCGGCGCCTGCGTGACCGGGGCGGTGGCGGGCACCGGCCTGTCGGCGTCCGGCAGCGCGCTGGCGCAAGGGGCGCCGCGCAAGGGCGGGGTGCTGAAGGTGTCGGCGCCGGCCAACCCGTCGAGCCTGGACCCGGCCACCGGCGGCGCCGGCTCGGACCATGCGTTCCTGTTCACGATCTTCGCCACGCTGATCGAATGGGACTACGCGACGCTGAAGCCGCAGCCGGGGCTGGCCGAATCGTGGAGCTATCCGGACAACAAGACGCTGCTGCTGAACCTGCGCAAGGGCGTGACGTTCCATGACGGCACGCCGTTCGACGCCGAGGCGGTCAAGTTCAACATCGAGCGCGCCAAGACCTCGCAGCGCTCGAACATCAAGGCCGATCTGGCGACCGTCGAGCGGGTCGAGATCCTGGGGCCGCACCAGGTCGCGCTCAAGCTGACGCAGGCCGATTCCGCGTTGCCGCTGATCCTGTCGGACCGGGCCGGCATGATGGTGTCGCCCAAGGCCGCGCAGGCGCTGGGCAACGAGCACGACCGCAAGCCGGTGGGCGCCGGGCCGTGGAAGTTCGTGAGCTGGTCGGACAACCAGAAGATCGTCGTCACGCGCAGCGAGGCGTACTGGAAGCCCGGCCTGCCGTACCTGGACGGTATCGAGTTCGCGATCATCCCGGAGCTGAACACCGGCCTGCGCTCGCTGATCGCCAAGCAGAACGATTTCGCGTACAGCCTGCAGCCGAACCAGAAGCAGGTGATCGACCGGGCCAAGGGGCTCAAGTCGGTCGTCGGTTCGACGCTGTATTGCCAGCAGATCTACCTGAACTTCGGCAAGGGTGCGTTGGCCGACGTGCGCGTGCGCCGCGCGCTGAACCACGCGGTCGATCGCGCCACGTACGTCAAGCTGACGATGGCGGGCCTGGGCGAGGCGGCGTGGATGAACCTGCCGAGCACGCACTGGGCTTATGACAAGTCGCTGGCCAACTGCTGGCCGCACGATCCCGAGCTGGCCCGCAAGCTGCTCGCCGAGGCCGGCCATAAGGACGGGCTGGACCTGAACCTGCTGGGCTACACCGACCAGGCGTCGGTGCAGCGGCAGGAGATCCTGATCGAGCAGTTCCGCAAGGCCGGGGTCCGCGCGCGGTTCAGCAACGGCTCGATCGCCGAGAAGAGCGCGCAGTACTTCGTCGAGAAGCAGGGCGATGGCCTGCTGTCGGCATGGACCGGCCGGCCCGATCCGTCGCTCAGCTATTCGCTGATGTACATGAAGAACGCTTACTTCAATGCGTCGCAGACCGAGGCCTCGCCCGAGCTGACGGCCGCGCTGCTGGCCAGCCGTTCGCTCGACGACATCGAAGGGCGCAAGCGCGCGCTGGCCAAGGTGCAGAAGATCGTCACCGATCTGGCATTGGTCATCCCGCTGGCGTTCCCGCCCGAACTGGTCGCGATGGGCCCGAACGTGGCCGGCTACAAGCCGAGCCTGCTCGGCAAGCCGAAGTTCGACCTGATCAGCCTGACGGCCTGACCGGAGATCGCCGCGCATGGATCGCAAACGGTTGCGGCTGGTCGGCCGGCGCCTGGTGCAGTTCATACCAGTGATCGTGCTGGCCACGTTCATCGTGTTCGGACTGATGCAGCTCGTGCCGGGCGACATCGCGGTGACGCTGGCCGGCGAGAGCGCATCGACCGAGCGGATCGCCGAGATCCGCCAGCTCTACGGCCTGGATCGGCCGATGCTGATGCAGTACGGCTCGTGGCTGTGGCATGCGCTGCACGGCGATCTGTCGCGATCGATCCTGTCCGGCGAGCCGGTGCTGAGGATGGCGCTCGAGCGCTTTCCGGCGACGCTGCTGATGGTCGTCTATGCGCTGGTGCTGTCGCTGCTGATCGGCATTCCGATGGGCATCCTGGCGGCGACGCGGCCGGGCAGCCGGCTCGATGGCTTCGTGTCGGGCACGGCGTCGGTCGGCGTGGCGGTGCCGAACTTCTGGCTGGCGATGCTGCTGGTGGCCAGCTTCGCGCTCGAACGGCCGTGGTTTCCGGCAACGGGGTCGGCGCCGTTCGGCGAGGATCCGCTGCGCGCGCTGCATTTCGCGACGCTGCCGGCGATCGCGCTGGCCTCGGGCGGCATCGCCGAGGTGGCCCGGCAGTTGCGCAGCTCGCTGATCGAGATCCTGGGTTCGCAGTTCGTGCGCACGCTGCGCGCCAAGGGGCTGTCGTCGGGCCAGATCCTGTGGAAGCACGGGCTCAAGAACGTCAGCGTCAACCTGCTGACCGTCATCGGCCTGCTGTTCAACCGGCTGCTGGGCGCGACCGTCGTCATCGAGGCGGTGTTCGCGATCCCGGGCGTGGGCAGCACGGTCGTGCATTCGGCGATCAACAAGGACTTTCCGGTGATCCAGGGCATCGTGCTGGCGATGGTGCTGATCGTGATCGTCGTCAACCTGATCGTCGACGTGCTGTATACGGTGCTCGATCCGAGGGTGAACCGATGATGGCTTCCCTGATGCGCTGGGCGCGGCGCGACAAGCGCGGCGCGATCAGCCTGCTGTTCCTGGTGCTGCTGGCGGCCGTGGCGCTGCTGGCGCCGGTGATCGCGCCGTATGCGCCGACCGCGCAGGATGCGTCGCTGACCCTGGCCGAGCCGTCGGCCGAGCATCTGCTGGGTACCGACGACCTGGGCCGCGACGTGTTCAGCCGGCTGATCCATGGCGCGCCGGCGACGCTGTACGCGAGCTTCCTGGCGGTGGCCGTGGCGCTGGTGATCGGCGTGCCGGTAGGCCTGGTCGCGGGCTTCGTCGGCGGCTGGGTCGACGACGTGATCAGCCGGCTGATCGACACGCTGCTGTCGTTCCCGGCGATCGTGCTGGCGATCGCCGTGACCGGCGCGCTGGGCATCGGCCTGACCAACAGCATGATTTCGGTGGGCATCGTGTTCTCGCCGCAGCTCGCGCGGCTGGTGCGCGCGCAGACGCTGATCATCAAGCAGGAGCTGTACGTCGATGCGGCGCGCGTGTTCGGCGCCAGCCTGCCGCGGATCCTTTGGCGCCACGTGCTGCCCAACGCCGTGCAGCCGGTACTCGTGCAGGTGACGATGCTGCTGGCGATCGCGCTGCTGGCCGAGGCGAGCCTGAGCTTCCTGGGCCTGGGCGTGCAGCCGCCCGATCCGAGCTGGGGCGCGATGCTGGCGCGCGCCTACCAGTACATGGAGATCGCGCCCGAGCAGATGTACGCGCCGGGCATCGCGATCCTGCTGACCGCGCTGGCGTTCAACGCGCTGGGCGAGTCGCTGCGCGTGGCGCTGGACCCGACGATGCGGCACCGTTAGCGAAGCGCTGATCGAATCGGGTGCATCGATCGGCGCTTCCCTTGGTCTTGATTCTCTCTGGAAATGCAATGTCCTCTTTCAAAAAACTGCTGATCGCCAATCGCGGCGAGATCGCGATCCGCATCGCGCGGGCCGCGGCCGAACTCGGCCTGCCCACGGTGTCCGTCTACCCGGACGACGACGCGGCCTCGCTGCACGTGCGCAAGACCGACGAGAGCCACCGGCTCGACGGCGTGGGCGCGCTCGCGTATCTGGACATCGGCCAGATCATCGCCGCGGCGCAGGCCACCGGCTGCGATGCGATCCACCCGGGTTATGGCTTCCTTAGCGAGAACAGCGAGCTGGCGCGGCGCTGTGCCGACGCGGGCATCGTGTTCGTCGGCCCGCTGCCCGACGCGCTGGATCTGTTCGGCGACAAGGCGCGCGCGCGCGAGCTGGCCGATGCCTGCCAGGTGCCGGTGATGCCCGGCACCCAGGGGCCGACGACGCTCGCGCAGGCGCGCGACTTCCTGGCGTCGCTGGGCGACGGCGGCGCGATGATGATCAAGGCGATCGCCGGCGGCGGCGGGCGCGGCATGCGGATCGTGGCGCGGCCCGAGGAGCTCGACGGCGCTTATGAACGATGCCAGTCCGAGGCGAAGAAGTCGTTCGGCAACGACGCGGTCTATGTCGAGCAACTGGTGACCTCGGCGCGCCACGTCGAGATCCAGGTGATCGGCGACGGGCAGGGCGGCGTCACGCACCTGTGGGAACGCGAATGCAGTTTGCAGCGCGAGCGGCAGAAGATCGTCGAGATCGCGCCGGCCCCCGCGCTGCATCCGGGCGTGCGCGACCGGCTGATCGCCGCGTCGCTGGCGATGGCGGGCAAGGTCGCTTATCGCAGCCTGGGCACGTTCGAGTTCCTGGTCGATGCATCGCGCGCCGCGACCGATCCGAACGCGACGTTCGCGTTCATCGAAGCCAATCCGCGCCTGCAGGTCGAGCACACGATCACCGAGGAGATCACCGGCGTCGACCTGGTGCAGACGCAGTTGCGGATCGCGATGGGCGCATCGCTGGCCGACGTGGGGCTCGCCGTGGGCGACGTGCCGGCGCCCGTCGGCTGCGCGATCCAGTTGCGCGTCAACATGGAAACGTTGAAGCCCGATGGCAGCGTGCGTCCTGCGGGCGGGACGCTGACGCGATTCGATCCGCCGTCGGGGCCCGGTATCCGCGTCGATGCGTTCGGCTATGCCGGCTACAAGACCAGCCCTCGCTACGACTCGCTGCTGGCCAAGCTGATCGTCTATTCGCGTCACGGCGGCCTGGCGGCGGCGGCGGCCAAGGCCTATCGCGCGGCGTGCGAGTTCGGCATCGCCGGCGTATCGACGAACCTGCCGATGCTGCAGAACCTGATCCGCCTGGCCGAGTTCACCGAAGGGCGGATCGATACGCGCTTCGTCGAGCGGCATGCGGCGACGATCGCCGCGCAGGCCACGCACCAGCAGTTGTTCGCCCCGGCCGACGCGGGGACGGGCCAGGCGGCCTCGGCAACGGCCGACGCCGCGCCGGCGGCGGCGACCGCCGCCGTCCAGGTCGACCGCAACGATCCGCTGGCGGTGCTCGTGCACGGCAAGTCGCGCAGCGTCGCGCGCGGCGCCAACGGCCAGCCCGATCAGGCGGGCGAGGACGGCGATGCCTATCGGGGCGTCGAAGCGCCGTTGCAGGGCACGATCGTCAGCGTGTCGGTCGCGGTCGGCGAGCCGGTCAAGGCCGGGCAGCCGCTGCTGATCATCGAATCGATGAAGATGGAGCACGTGATCGCCGCGCCGGCGGCCGGGCAGGTTCGCGCGCTGGCCGTGCAACCGGGCGAGACCGTTTTCGAGGGCCAGCGCCTGCTGTCGATCGAGACCGACGACAGCGTCGGCGAGCACGTCGGCGAGCAGGAGGACGTCGACCTCGACGAGATCCGTCCGGACCTGGCCGACGTCCTGCGCCGGCAGGCGTTCACGCACGACTCGGCCCGGCCCGAGGCGGTGGCCAAGCGGCACCAGGCGGGGCTGCGCACGGCGCGAGAGAACATCGAGGACCTGTGCGACGAGGGCTCGTTCATCGAGTACGGCTCGCTGGTGTTCGCGGCGCGACGGGCGCGCAACACGGTCGACGAACTGATCCGGCGCACGCCGGCCGACGGGCTCGTGATGGGCATCGGCCACGTCAACGGCAGCTTGTTCGGCGAGGAAGTGTCGCGCGTCGTTGCGATGTCGTACGACTACATGGTGCTGGCCGGGACGCAGGGCAAGAAGAACCATGCGAAGAAGGACCGGATGTTCGAGCTGGCCGCGCAGTGGAAACTGCCGGTCGTCATCTTCACCGAAGGCGGCGGCGGCCGGCCCGGCGATACCGACCAGATCTTCGCGGCCAACCTGCATACGACGGCGTTCTCGCTATTCGCCAAGCTGAGCGGCGCGGTGCCGCTGGTCGGCATCGCCTCGGGCCGCTGTTTCGCCGGCAACGCGGTGCTGCTGGGCTGCTGCGACGTGATCATCGCGACGAAGAACTCGTCGATCGGCATGGGCGGGCCGGCGATGATCGAAGGCGGCGGCCTGGGCGTTTTCCATCCGGACGAGGTCGGCCCGATCGACGTGCAGACGCGCAGCGGGGTCGTCGACATCGCGGTCGAGAACGAGACCGAGGCCGTCGCGGCCGCCAAGCTGTACCTGTCGTTCTTCCAGGGCCGCGTCGATCAATGGTCGGCGCCCGACCAGCGGCTGCTGCGCCGGATCGTGCCCGAGAACCGGCTGCGCGTGTACGACGTGCGCAAGGTGCTGCAGGTGCTGGCCGATGACGGGTCGCTGCTCGAACTGCGCCGGCATTTCGGCGTCGCGATGATTACCGCGTTCATGCGGATCGAGGGCCGGCCGGTCGGCGTCATCGCCAACAACCCGATGCATCTGGGCGGCGCGATCGACAGCGACGCGGCCGACAAGGTCGCGCGCTTCATGCAGCTGTGCGATGCGTTCGACATCCCGCTCGTGTCGCTGTGCGACACCCCCGGGAACATGGTCGGCCCCGATTACGAGAAAGGCGCGCTGGTGCGCCACTGCTGCCGGCCGTTCGTCGTCGGCGCCAACCTGCGCGTGCCGCTGTTCGTCGTCGTGCTGCGCAAGGCCTATGGCCTGGGCGCGCAGGGCATGGCCGGCGGCGGCTTCCATTCGCCGTTCTTCGCGGTGTCCTGGCCGACCGGCGAGTTCGGCGGAATGGGGCTCGAAGGCGCGGTCAAGCTCGGTTATCGCAACGAGCTGGCGGCGATCGAGGATCCGGCCGAGCGCAAGGCCGCGTTCGACAAGCGTGTGGCCGGCATGTACGAGCAGGGCAAGGCGCTGAGCGCCGCGTCGCTGTTCGAGATCGACGACGTCATCGACCCGGCGATGACGCGCAAGTGGATCGTCGCGGGCCTGAAGGCGATGCCACCCAAGGCGCCTGCGCCCGAGGGCAAGCGCCGCCCATGGGTCGATACCTGGTGAGGCAACGGGAGGCAGGGTGGGGGACGATGACGTCGGTGTCCTTCCCCGTCCATGCCGAGGCGGGTCCGTCAGAGCAGGTCGACGGAGGTCTTCAGGTAGCGCCCGCCATTGACCTCGGGCCGGAACGCTCAGCGCCGCGCCAGCAGCGATGGCGCGGACAGCCCGCATTCGACCATCTCGAGCAGGCGCTGCGACAGACCGAGGATCAGCTTCGGCGGGGCCGCCCTGAGCGGGCCGTCGAGGACGAGGTAGGCCAGGCCATGCACGGCCGACCAGGCCAGGTATTCGGCGCCGGGGCGCCGGTCCGGCGCCAGCAGTCCAGCCTGGGCCATCTGGTCCAGCGCGTCGCCCAGCAGTTCGAACGGGTTGCGTCCGCTGCGCCCCGCCTTGGCCGGGTCGGGCGGCGGATCCGGATCGATCGGGTCCGGCACCGTGAACGCGGTCTTGAACAGGCCCGGTTCGGCCTGCGCATAACGCAGGTAGCCCAACCCCACGGCGCGCAGGCAGGCGCGTGCGTAGTCGGCCGCCGGCTGCTCGGTATTCATCGCGGCCAGCTCCCGTTCCATCGAGATCGCCACCTGCGACAGCGCGTACGCGCGCACGGCCTGCAGCAACTCCAGATGGCTGGCGAAATGCCGGTACGCGGCATTGGGCACGACGCCGACGCGCCGCGTCGCCTCGCGCAGAACGATCGCCTGCGGGCCGCCCGCGCGAGCCAGTTCGATGCCGGCCTGCAGCAGCGCGCGGCGCAGGTCGCCATGGCGGTAGGTGGTGCGGGCCTGCCGGGGAGGCGGCGCGGCCTTCGTCGAAGTATCCATGGGCGGGCTAGCCTGGCGAATCGGTCGAGCGATGAGGCGAGCGCCGCGTGGGCGAGGATCGCCGGTCATTTATGTGGACAGCGTCCATTATCGCTGATATCCGGCCGACATCTTCGTGCGGGCGGCATGCCATTTGCTGGAAATCAAAGTGACCCGCGGGCTCGAACAGCGCTTCACGCGGGGTCGATCTTGGCGTTAACAGGCGCTAGTGGGCTGTGCGTTGCCAGGCTTCGAGTGTCTTAGAGCAGGTCGACGGGGATCTTCAGATAGCGCACGCCATTGGCCTCAGGCGGCGGCAGCTCGCCGGCGCGGATGTTGACCTGGATCGCCGGCAGCATCAGCGTCGGCATGCCCAGCGTACGGTCGCGCGTCGTGCGCATCTGCACGAAGCTGGCCTCGTCGATGCCGTCGCGCAGATGGATGTTGTCGCGGCGCTGCTCGGCGACCGTCGTCTCCCAGCGCGCCTCGCGTCCGGCCGGCGGATAGTCGTGGCACATCAGCAGCCGGGTTTGCGGCGGCAGGCTCAGCAGCCTTTGCGCCGACCGGTACAGCGTGCGCGCGTCGCCGCCCGGGAAGTCGCAGCGCGCGCTGCCCAGGTCGGGCATGAACAGCGTGTCGCCGACGAAGGCCAGGATCGGTTCGCCGGGAGCTTCCGCTTGCGCCGATGCTTCGACCACGTAGGCCATGTCGGCCGGCGTATGGCCCGGCACATGCATCGCGCGGATCGTCAGCGCGCCCAGCGGCAGCGTATCGTCCGCGTCCAGCAAGCGGTCGAATTGCGAGCCGTCGAGCCGGAACGCCGGTTCGAGGTGGAACACGTCGTTGAACACGCGCTGCACGGTGGTGATCTGCCTGCCGATGACGATCTGTCCGCCAAGCTGCTGGCGCAGCCACGGCGCCGACGATAAATGATCGGCATGCGCGTGCGTCTCGAGCAGCCATTGCACGCGCAGGCCCCGCGCGCGCACGAAATCGACGATCCGCTGCGCCGATTCGGTCGACGTGCGGCCGGCCTTCGGATCGTAGTCGAGCACCGGATCGATGACCGCGCACGGGCCGCCATCGTGCTCGTACAGCACGTAGCTGATCGTCGACGTGACCGGATCGAAGAAGCCCTCGACGCTGGCGTGCGTCGAAGGATCCGCCGAAGGGTTCGTTGTCGAGGGGCTCGCCGAATGGTTCGTCGAGGCGGAAGCAGCAGAGGGCGTCATCGGAATCATTGTCCTCAGCGTCGTGTACCGAACGGGATCTGGCCGCGCCAGTAGCGGATCGTCAGCCAGCCGCCGACCAGGCCACCCAGGTGCGCGAAATGCGCGATGCCGCTGGCGGTGCCCGACACGCCCAGCCCCAGCTCGATCACGCCGTAGAGCGTCACGAACAGCCAGGCGGGCATCGGGATCGGCGGGATCAGCGGCGTGATCCGACGGTTGGGGAACAGCATCGCGAAGCCGACCAGCAGCCCGAACAGGCCGCCCGATGCGCCGACCGTCGGATACAGGCCGTCCGTCGTCACGGTGACGGCGAGTTGCGCGAGCGCGGCGAACAGCACGCTGATCAGGTAGAACGCGAGGAACCGCCGCGGGCCCCAGACGCGTTCGAGCTCGGCGCCGAACATCATCAGGCCGAACATGTTGAACGCGAGGTGGGCGATGCCGCCATGCAGGAAGCCGTAGGTCAGCACCTGCCAGGGCTCGAACAGGCCGGAGCCGATCGGCCACAGCGCGAGCCAGTACACCATCGCATCGCCGATCTGCGTCTGCAGCAGGTAGGCGAGGACGTTGATGATCAGCAGCGTCTGGGTAGTGGGGGGTAATCCGAGCATCCGGCCATTGTATCGACCATTCGAAACACTGAAGCGGGCAACGGTGCGAGGATGCCTCCGCTACACTGCGGCCACGGGCGCATGGCCCAATGCGGCTCGGCCGCCCTGACGTAACAAGGAGACCCCGATGGAAGAATCCGAGAAGATCCAGCGCACGAAAGACACGGCCAAGCTGCTGTTCTCGTCGATCAAGAACGGAGTGGGATTCGATCTATGGAGAAAGTTCGACGCGAACCTGGCGCGTGAATTGTCGCTGTTCTTCACCGGCGTGCTGTACTCGCGCGACGTGATCCCGCAGACGCAGCGCGAGCTGTGCGCGGTGGCCTCGCTGACGGTGCTCAATCGCAGCCACGAACTGCGCGCCCATATCCATGCCGCGCTGAATGTCGGCGCCACCCGCGAGGCGGTTGCCGAGGTGATCTTCCAGCAGGTCACTTATGGCGGGATGCCGGTCGTCGTCGAAGGCCTGCAGATCCTGCGCGACGTGCTGGTCGAAAGGGGAGAATGGACCGAATGACGATCGACGCATCGAACATCGAAACCCCGTACAAGGGCGGTGAAGCGACCGTCCTGCCTGCGTATATCGACTATAACGGGCACATGAACGTCGGCTACTACCATGTCGTCTTCGACATCGCCGCCGAGCCATTCTTCCAGTGGCTGGGGCTGACCGACGAGTATCGCAAGGCGAACCACGCATCGACGTTCGCGCTCGAATCGCACCTGCACTTCATGCGCGAGGTCAAGGAAGGCGACCGGCTGCGCTTCGAGTCGCGCGTGATCGGCGTCGACCACAAGCGGATCCATTACTACATGGAGATGTTCCACGCCGACGAGGGGTATCTGGCGGCGACCTACGAGTCGATCTCGGCGCACGTCGACATGCGCCTGCGCCGCACGGCGCCGATGCCCGAGCCGCTGCAGGCCCGGCTGCGCGAGATCGCCGCCGCGCATGCGCGGCTCGAGCGGCCGTGGCAGGTCGGGCACGTGATCGGGGTCAGGCCGGCGGGCGGCTGAGCAACCGCCGACGGCCTCCGATCTTAGCGTTAACAGGCCCTAGAAGCCGGATCCGATTCGAATCCGCGCGGGTTGTCCGTCAGGCCGAGGCGCGGACGCGGCCGAACAGCGCGGTCTGCGTCGCCAGCCAGTGCGCGAGGCTGTCGTGGCAGATCGCGCGCGTACCGTCCAGTTCGAGCACGACGCCCCGCGCGAACCCGTTGTCCGTGTCGAGGTTCATCGTCACGCCGCGGCCGAGCCGGGGCACTTCGAGCGCCAGAAGCCGGTCGGCCTCTTCAGGGGGCAATGCGTCGCGTGCCAGGGCGGCGGTCGGCAGCAGGGGCGCCGGTTCGATGCGCAGCGCCGTGGGCGTGCCCTCGTCGTTCGCCGATGCCGTCAGGCACCGCTGGCATTGCACGGACAGCGGCGGCAGGTGCTGATGCCCGCGCACCAGCGCCTGGATCGGCAGCAGCACGTTCGGGAATTCGTCGGACATCGGCGAGACGCCGTTGCAGCTTTCGTAGAACTCGCGCAGCGCGAGCGGTGGGCGGCTGCCGAGGCGTCGCGCGAACAGGTCGATCTGGTCGGCGCTGGCGCGCAGGCGCAGGCGGCCCTGCCAGCGTTCGGGGTGGCCGTTGATGGCCGTGATCCAGGCGCGGACCAGTTCGGCCATCGGACGCGACAACCACTCTCCGGCGCGCTCGCGTTGCTCGGGCGTCGGGGCGGGTGGGGGCGGTGCGGCCTTGGGCGCCGGGCTCAAGAGATTGGACAACTTCATGCTGCGACACCGCGCGAGCCGCGCAACCGTGGCCGGCTCGCAGCGGTGGGCCCGTAGACATCGATGGGCCGACTATACGATGCCCATCAGGTGTTGATAAGCCGCGACGTTGTTAACCGTCGTCACTTAGCCGTGAAAAAGCCGCATCTTGTCCGAGTTTTCCCGCGTTTCGGGGTGGTCGCCTTGCCTACACTGGTCTGATTTGGCATAGAGCATGAGCGTGCCACCGAAGATCGACCAGCTTGTCGAACTGGCCATCGACAGCGAGTTCTACCCGCTCAGCAGCGTCGCGCTGAAGCTGGCGCTCGTGCTCGAGGAGCGCAGCGAATCGGTATCGAAGCTGGCCGACCTGATCCTGTCGGACGTCGCGCTGACCAATCGCATCCTGCGCGCCGTCAACTCGCCGCTGTACCGCCGGCCCGGCTGGGACGGCAATGTGACGACCGTTTCCAAGGCGTTGCTGCTGTTGGGTTTCGACCAGGTGCGCGACATGGCGCTCGCCCTGGAAATGCTGCGCCAGCGGCGCGCCGACCTGCGCAACCGCCACTACGAACGGGTGTGCCTGCAAAGCATGCGCGCGGTCGGGCTCGTGCGATACCTCGTCGATCCGACCTGGCTCGAACACGCGACGATCCCGACCTTGCTGCGCGCGACCGGCACCGCCGCCTGCGCGCTGGTGGCGCCCGATCAACTGTCCGCGCTGCGCGATAGCGGCGAAGACCAGATCGTCGCCGAACGCCTGTGCCGCCAATGGGGACTGCCCGAGGAGCTGGTGCGGACCTTGACCGCGCCGACGCGTCGCGCCCGCATCCCGGCGGGGTCCGACGAGTACTTCCGTGCGATCAGCCTGTACTGCCATCAACTGGCGGGGCTGTGGACCGCAGGGATGACGACGCTGGACGCGCCGGCCGCCGGCTGGTTCGATGCGCTGCATGAACTGACCGGTCTGCCGCAGGAGCGGATCCGTGATCTGCTGGCGCGGGCCGTCGAAGAAGCCGACGAGGCGTTCGAGGCGGCGCTGGGGGGGCCGGGGTCGTTGCAGTGCCCGGCCGAGGCGGGTGGGGCGACGGCGGCCGGTGATGCGCCGGCCGATGACCATCCGATGGCCGAGCCGCTGGCCGAAACGCTCGACGCGCAGTTGTCGGCGTTCCTCGACCAGCAGGTGATCGAGGAACGGGCGCCGACGCGCAGCGAGCTGTTCATCGGCGCGATCACCGACATCCAGACCGGCGAGATCGAAGGCGCGGAGCCGCGCGAACTGTGCCGGATGCTGCTCGAATCGCTGCATCGGGCGATGGACGCCGACCAGACGGCGCTGTTCCTCGTCTCGCGCCAGCAGTGCGTGCCGCTGCTGGGGTTTGGCTTGTCGGCAGCGCGCCTCAAGGCGTGGACGTTCGCGGTGCGTGGCAACCAGGAGGACCTGGTACAGGCCACGCTGCAACGCCGCGTCGATCTGCTGCTGCACGACCTGTCGGCCGATCAGGCCCACGAGTTCCTGCCCGACTGGCTGGCCGAGGATACGTCGCACGTGCGTTCGATGCTGCTGCTGCCGATCAGCCATCGCGACAGCGTGATGGGGCTGGTGATGTGCGTGAGCGAGCGTCCGACCGAGCGGGCGAGCCGAGAGGAATTGATGAGCTTGCGGCTGCTCAAGAGCCAGATGTTGCGGTTGCTGCGGGCGGCCACCGCCCATCTTCGCCGAAACTGACAACGGGATGATCTCCCACAGATGGGTCAGACGACGGCCATCGCCAGCGTGGATGCCCACGTTCACAATGGATCTCGCCCGAGGACAAGGATCGATGCAATGAGCGATTCGATGGCGCCGCCACCGCTCGGAGGCGAGCCGGCTCCGCCCGGCCGGGATGACGAACTGCTGCGCTTGGTCGCGCATTTGCAGCGCGCTCGCGAAGCCGAGCGAGCCGCGATTGCCCGCCAGCTCCATGATGAGCTGGGTGGCCTGTTCACGGCTGCCAAGCTCGACGCGACGCGCTTGCGGATGCGGCTGCAATCCGGTCAGCCCGCCCCATCGTCGGCGAAAAAGCAACAGCCTGGTGATGATGCCGACGTTCTGTATCGCGACGCGGCCGACCGCCTGTCGCACCTGATCGAGATGCTGAACGCGGGCGTGCAGTTCAAGCGGCGGCTGGTCGAGGTGTTGATGCCTTCGTCTTTGACCCACCTGGGACTGGTGCCGGCGCTCGAGCGACTGATCGAGATGCAGCGCGAGGAACCGTCGTTGGAAGTCGATCACGCGCTGTCGAACGTCGAACTGGCGCCCGCCGCGCGGTTGACCGCCTATCGCGCGGCCGAAGAAGGGCTGGCCAACGTGCGCCGCCATGCGCGTGCCGCCCATGTCCACGTCGACCTGCGCGTCGACGGCGGGCACGCGGTGCTCGAAGTCGCCGACGATGGCCTGGGGTTCGACCCCGAGGGGCCGTCCTCCGGCGGTTACGGGCTGCTGGCGATGCGGGTGCGCGTGCAGGCCGACGGCGGCCGGATGGCGATCATTTCACGGCCGGGTCAGGGGACGCGATTGTCGGTTTGGCTGCCGTTGGCCGAGGCGCCTGCATCGGGGTTTTCAGCAGGGGCCGATTGAAGATCGCGGGCGTTAGCATGGTGCCGGCCCGGTCATGGGCGGGCGGCGCCAGCCGGTCGTCGAGGCCGGTGCATCCTCATCCCGGAGTCTCGACGATGCCCATGATCGATACCGCTTCCTCTCCTTGTGACGTACCGGCGCCCGATGCCCCGGGCGCGTTCGCGATGGCCGGCCGGCCGCCGGCGCGTCGCCGCCCGATGCGCCGCGCGGTGTTGGCGTTGGCGGCGGCAGCCACCGCGGCTGTCGCGGTTTGCGCGGCACCGCTCGCGCATGCCAAGGATCTGGTGGTCGCCCACGTCTATTCGAAGACCGGCCCGCTGGAGGCCTACGGCAAGCAGACGCAGACCGGCCTGATGCTGGGCTTCGACTATGCGACGCAGGGGACGATGACCGTCGCCGGCCGCAAGATCGTCGTGCTGGAGAAGGACGACCAGGGCAAGCCCGACGTGGGCAAGGCGCAACTGGCCGCCGCTTATGGCGACGACAAGGCCGATCTGGCGGTCGGCCCCAGTTCGTCGGGCGTCGCGCTGGCGTTGCTGCCGGTGGCCGAGGAATACAAGAAGATCCTGCTGGTCGAGCCGGCCGTCGCCGACTCGATCACCGGCGACAAGTGGAACCGCTACATCTTCCGCACCGGCCGCAACTCGTCCCAGGACGCGATCGCCAACGCGGTCGCGCTCGACAAGGAAGGCGTGTCGATCGCCACGCTGGCGCAGGACTATGCGTTCGGCAGGGACGGCGTCAAGGCGTTCAAGGACGCGCTGAAGAAAGCCAAGGTCGTGCACGAGGAGTACCTGCCGACCACCACGACCGACTTCACCGCCGGCGCGCAGCGGCTGTTCGACTCGCTGAAGGACAAGCCGGGCCGCAAGGTGATCTTCATCATCTGGGCGGGCGCGGGCAATCCGTTCAAGATCGCCGACCTCGATCCGAAACGCTACGGCATCGAGATCGCCACCGGCGGCAACATCCTGCCGGCCATGGTCGCGTACAAGGCCTTTCCCGGCATGGAAGGGGCCGCGTACTACTACTTCGCGATCCCGAAGAACCCCGCCAACAACTGGCTGGTATCCGAGCACTACAAGCGTTACAAGGAGCCGCCGGATTTCTTCACCGCGGGCGGCATGGCGGCGGCGATGGCGATCGTCGAGGCGATCAAGAAGACCGGTGGCGACAGCAAGGCGGAGAAGCTGATCCCGGCGATGGAAGGCATGCGCTTCGACACGCCGAAGGGACCGATGACGTTCCGCGCCCAGGATCACCAGGCGATGCAGTCGATGTACCACTTCAAGATCAAGGCCGATCCTGCATTCGCCTGGGGCGTGCCCGAGCTCGTGCACGAGATCACGCCCGACGAGATGCAGGTGCCGATCCGCAACAAGCGCTGAAGAACCGGACGCGTCCGGACGATCGACGCGGAACGATGCCGACGCTGAGCACGCGCGAGCTGACGATCCGTTTCGGCGGCCACGTGGCTGTCGACGCGATCAGCGCGGACTTCGAGTGCGGTACGCTGACGGCGATCGTCGGGCCCAACGGCGCCGGCAAGACCACGTATTTCAACCTGATCTCGGGCCAGTTGGCGGCGAGCGCCGGGCGCGTGCTGCTCGACGGCGAGGACCTGACCGCCCTGCCGGCGCCGGCGCGCAGCCGCAAGGGGCTGGGGCGGGCGTTCCAGCTCACGAACCTGTTCCCCGGATTGAGCGTCATCGAGAACCTGCGGCTGACGATCCAGGCCCGCGCGGGCCTGGGCGGCAACCTGTGGTCGATCTGGTCGTCGCATCGGGCGCTGATCGACGAGGCCGGGCAGATCCTCGAACGGATCGCGCTCTCGCATCGACGCGACGCGCTGGCCAGCAGCCTGCCGCATGGCGACCAGCGCAAGCTCGAGGTCGGCATGCTGCTGGCGATGCGGCCCCGGGTGTTCCTGTTCGATGAACCGACGGCGGGCATGAGCGTCGACGAGGTGCCGGTGATCCTGGACCTGATCCGGCAGATTCGTGCCGACCGGGCGAATACCGTGCTGCTGGTCGAACACAAGATGGACGTCGTGCGCGAGCTGTCCGACCGCATCATCGTGCTGCACAACGGCCAACTGGTCGCCGACGGCGAGCCGGCCGAGGTGATCGCTTCGCCGATCGTGCAGCAAGCGTACCTGGGCCTGGCTCCGGAGGCGGCGGCATGAGATCCGCGCATGAACATGGTCCGGGCGCCAAGTGCGAACGTCGCCCGAACATCGAGCTCGAACGTCGCCCGAGCGTCGAACGCGACAGGGTTCCCTCATGAACGCCGCCGACCCGCTGCTGCAATTGCGCGGCGTGCATACGCACATCGGCGCGTACCACATCCTGCACGGCGTCGACCTCGACGTGCCGGCCGGCGGCGTGACGCTGCTGCTGGGCCGCAACGGCGCCGGCAAGACGACGACGCTGCGCACGATCATGGGCCTGTGGCAGGCCGCGCCCGGGCAGATCTGGTTCGACGGCCACGACGTCACGCGGCTGCCCACGCCCGAGCGCGCGCTGCTCGGCATCGCGTACGTTCCCGAGAACATGGGCGTGTTCGCGGATTTGAGCGTGCGCGACAACCTCGTGCTGGCCGCGCGTGGCGCTCGCCAGGCCGCGCAGCTCGACACCGCGCGGCTGCAGCGCGTGTTCACGGCGTTTCCGGCGCTCGAGACCTTCTGGAACCAGCCGGCCGGATTGCTGTCGGGCGGGCAGAAGCAGATGCTGGCCGTGGCGCGCGCGATGATCGAGCCACGCCGGTTGTTGCTGATCGACGAGCCCAGCAAGGGGCTGGCGCCCGCGATCGTGCAGAACCTGATCGACGCGCTGCGTGTACTGCGGGATGACGGCACGACGATCCTGCTGGTCGAGCAGAATTTCCAGTTCGCCCGGCAACTCGGCGACACCGTCGCGGTGATGGACGACGGGCGCGTCGTGCATCGCGGTACGGTGGCCGAGCTGGTCGGCGACGAGGCCTTGCAGCAGCGGCTGCTCGGCCTGTCGCTCGGAGCGCATCAATGAGTTTCCCATCGCCACAGCCACAGCCACAGCCACAGCCATCGCCGTCTTCCGCATCGCCGCGTGCTCCCGCGTCCGCCGCTGGCCGCGTCGACGCCGCGATCAAGGCCGCGCGGTTCGATCCCATCCCGCTGCTGCTGGTGCCGGCGCTGATCGTGGTCGTCGCACCGCTGATCGGCAGCGTGCCGACCTGGGTCACGCTGACGGTCGCCGGCCTGGCGATCGGCGTGACGATCTTCGTCATCGCGTCGGGCTTGACGCTGGTGTTCGGGCTGATGGACGTGCTGAATTTCGGGCACGGCGTGTTCATCGCGTTCGGCGCGTACATGGCGTTGTCGGTGTTCGGCCCGCTGGCGGCGTGGACGCAGGCCGACGCGATCGGTCCGAACCTGGCGGCGATCGGCTTGGCGATGGCCGTGGCGATGATCGCGGTGGCGCTGATCGGATGGGCGTTCGAGCGGGTGATCGTGCGGCCCGTCTATGGCCAGCACCTGAAGCAGATCCTGATCACGATGGGCGGCATGATCATCGGCGAGGAATTGATCAAGGCGATCTGGGGGCCGCAGCTCGCGGCGCTGCCGCTGCCGCAGGCGTTGCGCGGCGCGTGGATCATCGGTGACGCGGCGATCGAGCGTTATCGCGTGCTCGCGATCGTGCTGGGGCTCGTCGTGTTCGGTGCGCTGAGCTGGCTGCTGACGCGCACCAAGGTCGGTCTGCTGATCCGCGCCGGCGTGCAGGATCGCGAGATGGTCGAGTGCCTCGGCTACCGGATCCGGCGCCTGTTCGTCGGCGTGTTCGTCGCGGGATCGGCGCTGGCGGGCCTGGGCGGCGTCATGTGGGCGCTGTACCAGCAGGGCGTCGTGCCGCAGATCGGCGCGCAGGTCAACGTGCTGCTGTTCATCGTCATCATCATCGGCGGGCTCGGCTCGACGCTCGGCTGCTTCGTCGGTGCGCTGCTGGTCGGGTTGATGATGAACTACACGGGCTTCCTGCTGCCTAAGCTCGCGCTGTTCTCCAACATCCTGCTGATGGTGGCGGTGCTGCTGTGGCGCCCGCAGGGCCTGTATCCGGTGGCGCGCCGATGAGGGGGCCGCTGCGCGCGTGCCTGTCCGACGATGGTCCGCGCAGCCGGGCCGTCGCGGTGCTGCTGCTGTTCGTGCTGGTGGGGCTGGCGCTGGCGCCGTTCCTGTTCCCGGGCGCGCGTTCGTTGTCGGTGGCGGCCAAGATCCTGGTCTTCATCGTGCTCGTCGCCAGCTACGACCTGCTGCTCGGGTACACCGGCATCGTATCGTTCGCGCACACGATGTTCTTCGGCATCGGCGCTTATGGCGTGGCGATCGCGTGCACGCGGATCGGTCCGACGTGGGGCGCGCTGGGCATCGGGCTGGCCGGGGCGCTGGCGGTGTCGGGCATGCTCGCGCTGGTGATCGGCCTGTTCAGCCTGCGCGTGCGCGCGATCTTCTTCGCGATGATCACGCTGGCCGTGGCCAGCGCGTTCCAGACGCTGGCGTCGCAGTTGTCGGACCTGACCGGCGGCGAGGACGGGCTGAACTTCAAGGTGCCCGAGGTGCTGCGCCCGTCGTTCGAGCTGTTCGAGGATCCGGTGCTGGGCGTATCGATCGACGGCCGCTTCATCACGTACTACCTGGTGTTCGCGGCCGCGCTCGTGCTGTTCCTGGCGCTGCTGCGGCTCGTCAATTCGCCGTTCGGGCGCGTGCTGCAGGCGATCCGCGAGAACGCGTTCCGCGCCGAGGCGATCGGCTACCGCACGATCCATTACCGCACGGCGTCCAACGTGCTGGCGGCGCTGTTCGCCACCGCCGCGGGTGCATTGCTGGCGATCTGGCTGCGCTACAACGGCCCGGATACCTCGCTGTCGTTCGAGATCATGCTCGACATCCTGCTGATCGTCGTGGTCGGCGGCATGGGCACGATGTACGGCGCCGTGATCGGCAGCGTGCTGTTCGTGCTCGCGCAGAACTACCTGCAGGATCTGCTCGCGCTCGGCGGGGCCGCGTTCGAATCGGTGCCGGTGCTCGGTGCGCTGCTGTCGCCGGACCGCTGGCTGCTGTGGCTGGGCGTCCTGTTCGTACTGTCGGTGTATTACTTTCCAAGCGGCATCGTCGGCCGGTTGCGCGCGAGTGGCCGGCGGGCAGGCCCGCCGTAGTGGCGCGCTCGCCGCCAAACCCGCACTCGCGTCAGGGCTTCCACGCGACCCGCGGCCCCTGCCGGCGGCCGGGCGCTACCATGTCGGCAGAGCGGTGCGCATCGTTCGCGATGCCGGTGACTGCGGGCCGAAGCGCGAGCCTCGTCTTTTGGGGCGAGGTCAAGCGAGCCGAACCCGTTCTGGCACTGAAGGTGCTCCCGGCCCGTGGCGAGGAAGCTCCCGCCTCGAGGTGGGAGTGACTCACGAGGAGGAGAGATTGGCGATGAAGCGTTGTGAACTCGGCCGTTCGGGCCTCGAGGTCTCGCGGCTGTGTTTCGGCGGCAACGTGTTCGGGTGGACCGTCGATGAAGCGACGTCGTTCTCGCTGCTCGACGCGCTGGTCGACGCGGGCGTGGATTTCATCGATACCGCCGACGTGTACTCGCGCTGGATGCCCGGCCACCAGGGCGGCGAATCCGAGACCGTGATCGGCAGGTGGTTCGCGCGGACCGGGCAGCGCGCCAAGGTGTTCCTCGCGACCAAGGTCGGGATGGACATGGGCGGCGATCGCAAGGGGCTGTCCGCGCGCTGGATCGAACGCTCGGTCGAGGATTCGCTGCGTCGCCTGCAGACCGACTACATCGACCTGTACCAATCGCATACCGATGACGAATCGGTGCCGATGGACGAGACGCTGAGCGCTTATCAGCGGTTGATCGCCGCCGGCAAGGTCCGCGTGATCGGCGCGTCGAACTTCAGCGGCGCGCGGCTGCGCGAGGCGCTGGATCGGGCCGATGCGCAGGGCCTGCCGCGCTACCAGACGCTGCAGCCGCTGTACAACCTGTACGACCGAGCGGCGTTCGAGAGCGACCTGCAGGCGCTGTGCGTCGAGCGCGGCGTCGGCGTCATCACGTATTTCTCGCTGGCCGCGGGGTTCCTGACCGGCAAGTACCGTTCAGAGGCCGACTACGGCAAGAGCCCACGCGGTGCGCGCGCGATACCCCAGTACATGAACCCGCGCGGCATGCGGATCCTGGCGGCGCTCGACGCGGTGTCGGCCGAGCTGGGCAGCACGCCCGCCCAGGTCGCGATCGCGTGGCTGCTGACCCGGCCGTCGGTATCGGCGCCGATCGCCAGCGCGACCAGCCTGGCGCAGTTGGGCGACCTCGTCGGGGCCGTCCGGTTGACGCTGCCCGCCGCCGCCGTCCAGCGCCTGGACCAGGCCAGCGACCCGACGGACACCGCCAACGATTGATCGAACCGGAATTTCCACCAGTTTCCATGAGGAACCCTCGCATGTCTTCGCCCGATTCGCCTTCCCAACCCGTGACTCCGATGCCGGCCGTGGCGTCGGCGCCGGCCCAGGCCGTCGCGCCCGCCGCAGTGCGCATCGAGAAGGACACGTTCGGTCCGATCGAGGTGCCTGCCGACCACTACTGGGGGGCGCAGACCCAGCGCTCGCTGACCTTCTTCCGCATCTCGACCGAGAAGATGCCGGTGGCGCTGATCCATGCGCTGGCCGAGGTCAAGCGCGCAGCGGCGCACGTCAACGCCCGGATCGGCGGGCTGGAGTCGCGCAAGGCGCAGGCGATCAGCCTGGCGGCCGACGAAGTGCTGTCGGGCAACTGGCCCGACGAGTTTCCGCTGGCGATCTGGCAGACCGGCTCGGGCACGCAGACGAACATGAACGTCAACGAGGTGTTGGCGAACCGCGCATCCGAATTGCTCGGCGGCACGCGCGGACAGGATCGCAGCGTGCATCCGAACGATGACGTCAATCGCGGCCAGTCATCCAACGACGTGTTTCCGACCGGCATGTACGTGGCCGCGGCGCTGGCCGTGCATCGCGACCTGCTGCCGGCGCTCGAGCACCTGCGCGCGACGCTGGCCGCGAAGGCAGAAGCATTCAAGGACGTGATCAAGATCGGCCGCACGCACCTGCAGGACGCGACGCCGGTGACGCTGGGCCAGGAATTTTCCGGCTACGCGGCGCAGCTCGCGTACGCGGCCCGGGCGGTCGCACATACGCTGCCGGGCCTGTACGAGCTGGCGATCGGCGGCACGGCCGTCGGCACCGGCCTGAACGCGCCGAAGGGCTTCGGCGACCAGGTCGCGGCCGAACTGGCGACCCGCACCGGCCTGCCGTTCGTGTCGGCCGCCAACAAGTTCGCGTCGCTGGCCGCGCACGATGGGCTCGTGGCCGCGCATGGCGCGCTCAAGACGCTGGCCGTCGCGCTGATCAAGATCGCCAACGACGTGCGCTGGCTGGCCAGCGGGCCGCGCTCGGGCCTGGGCGAGATCGCGATCCCCGAGAACGAACCGGGCAGTTCGATCATGCCGGGCAAGGTCAACCCGACGCAGTGCGAGGCGCTGACGATGATCGGCGCGCAGGTGATCGGCAACGACACCGCGATCGCGGTGGCCGGTGCCAGCGGCAACTTCGAGCTGAACGTGTTCAAGCCCGTGATGATCCACAATTTCCTGCAGAGCGTCCGGCTGCTGGGCGACGGCATGGCCAGCTTCGACGAGCACTGCGTGGCCGGCATCGAGCCGAATGCCGCGCGCATCACCGAATTGCTCGAGCGCTCGTTGATGCTGGTGACCGCGCTCAATCCGCACATCGGCTACGACAAGGCCGCGCAGATCGCCAAGAAGGCGCACAAGGAAGGCACGACGCTGAAGGAAGCCGCGCTGGCCTTAGGGCATCTGACCGAGGCCCAGTTCGATCAATGGGTACAGCCGAAGAACATGTTGGGTGAGTGACGGCCCCGTCGATACAATGACGGTCGTCCGCGCCAGGCGACCGGTGCCTGGCGAATCCGCCCGCTTTCGCGCCCATTCTCGGGTCCGGTGATCGCTCGCCGGGCCCGCCCGTACGAACTCCCGATCATGGTATCCGTGCCTCGCGCCGCCTCGCCCGACGATCTGCTGCCGCGGGCCGAGGAAATCCTCCACGACGTCTTCGGCCACCCGCGTTTTCGCGGTGAGCAGGTCCAGATCGTCACGCACGTGGCCGCGGGCGGCGATGCGCTGGTGCTGATGCCCACCGGGGGCGGCAAGTCGCTGTGCTACCAGGTGCCGTCGCTTCTGCGCGAGGGCGTCGGCGTCGTCGTCTCGCCGCTGATCGCGTTGATGCAGGACCAGGTGGCCGCGCTGCGCCAGCTCGGCCTCAACGCCGCGTACCTGAACTCCACGCTCGATGCGCGCAGCGCGCGCGAGGTCGAGCGCGCGTTCGTCGACGGTGACCTGGACCTGCTGTACGTCGCGCCCGAGCGCCTGACCACGCCCGCGTGCCTGGATTTGCTGTCGCGCGGCCGGATCGCGCTGTTCGCGATCGACGAGGCGCATTGCGTCTCGCAGTGGGGGCATGACTTCCGGCCCGAGTACCTGCAGTTGTCGGTGTTGCACGAGCGCTTTCCGCAAGTGCCTCGCATCGCGCTGACGGCCACCGCCGATCCGCAGACGCGCGACGAGATCATCCGGCGGCTGGCGCTGGACGAGGCGCGCGTGTTCGTGTCGAGCTTCGACCGGCCGAACATCCGCTACGCGATCGTCGACAAGGCCGAGCCGCGCGCGCAGTTGCTGCGCTTCATCCGCGACGAGCATCCGGGGCAGGCCGGCATCGTCTATTGCCTGTCGCGCCGCAAGGTCGAGGAAACCGCCGCATGGCTGGCCGAGCAGGGCATCGATGCCCTGCCGTATCACGCCGGCATGGACGCGTCGGTTCGCGCCGAGCACCAGGCGCGCTTCCAGCGCGACGACGCCTTGGTCATGGTCGCCACGATCGCGTTCGGCATGGGTATCGACAAGCCCGACGTGCGCTTCGTCGCGCACCTGGACCTGCCGCGCAGCATCGAGGGCTACTACCAGGAGACCGGTCGTGCCGGCCGTGATGGCCAGCCGGCCAGCGCCTGGATGACGTATGGCCTGGCCGATGTCGTCCAGCAGCGGCGGCTGATCGATACGTCCGAGGCCGACGACGCGCACAAGCGCCTGTCGACGGCCAAGCTCGACGCGTTGCTGGGCCTGTGCGAAACCGTCGGCTGCCGCCGGGTGCGGCTGCTCGACTATTTCGGCGAGGCCGGCAAGCCGTGCGGCAACTGCGACAACTGCCTGGAGCCGCCGGAGACCTGGGATGCCACCGATGCCGCGCGCAAGGCGCTGTCGTGCATCTACCGCACCGGCCAGCGTTTCGGCGTCGGCTACCTGATCGATGTGTTGCGCGGCCGCGAGTCGGACCGCGTCCGCGCATGGCAGCACGACAAGCTCAGCGTGTTCGGCGTCGGCGCGGATCTGGACGACAACGCGTGGCGCGGTGTCTTTCGCCAATTGGTCGCCCTGGGGTTCGTGTGGGTCGACCACGAGAACCACGGCGGCCTGCGGCTCGACGAGTCGGCGCGGCCCGTCTTGCGCGGCGAAGTGGAAGTGCAGATGCGCCGTACCGTCAAGCGCGGCAAGCTGTCACGGGCCGGCAGGGCGGCCGCGCAGGCCGCGGCGCCATTGACGGCCGCGGCCAGTGATCTGCTGGCCCGGCTCAAGGCCTGGCGGTTGGGCGTCGCGAAAGAACAGTCAGTGCCCGCTTACGTGATTCTGCACGACAGCACGTTGACTGAGCTGGCGCAGCGGCGGCCGCAGTCGATCGAGGTGTTGCACGACGTGCCCGGCATCGGGGCCAGCAAGTTGCAGCGCTATGGCGATGCGCTGCTCGAGGTGATCCGCCGCGATTGAGGGCGGTGTGGAAGACGGCGCTGGATGAGGCCGGTTCTTCCAGGGCGCCGAGCGTCGCCGCCCGGCGCTGGGGCGATTACTTGGCGCCGTCGGCCGCTTTGTCACCCGCCGCCGGCTTGGGCTCTGCGGGTTCGGGCAGGTTGCCGCCGGCCTGATTGGCCATGTAGACGACCGCGCGACCGATTTCGATGTCCTCGTAGTCACCGCCGCTTTGCGGCGCCATGGCGCCCTTGCCCTTGAGGGCCGAATGCAGCAACGCGTCGTAGCCGGTCTTGATCCGAGGTGCCCAGGCGTCCTTGTCGCCGAGCTTGGGTGCACCGGCCAGACCGGCCGAGTGGCATGTCCCGCACTGCAGTTTGAAGACGTCCTCGCCGCTCTTGAGCGTGCGCGGGCCGCTGGCGTCGCGCAGTTCGAGCACGGCCACGGGTTTGATCCGCGCCGCGATGGCTTCTTCGCTCATCGAATCGGCGCCGGCGCCATCGCGCGGGGTCGAGGTGGCGAAGTTGATCAGCAGCGTGATGATGATGATCGGCACCACGAACGCCAGGATCACGATCGTGATGAGTTGCTTGGGTGTCTTGATAAATGATTCGTGTTCGTCACTCATGCCTGATCCTGTCGCCCTGGCGCGGGGAAGGGGAAATGAAAACCTTGGATTGTAGAGGGAAATGCCACCGGTGCGTGGCGCCCCTGCGTGGACTCGGAACGAAAAACCCGGTATTCTGCGCCCTCCCATCGACGAGCGTGCCCGCATATCGGAGCGCTCGCCAAGGCGCCCGTAGCTCAGGGGATAGAGTACTGGCCTCCGAAGCCAGGGGTCGCACGTTCGATTCGTGCCGGGCGCGCCAAATAAATCAAGCACTCAGCCAAAACCGGCGATTGACCGGACCGCTTGCGGAACCCCGATGGGACGACCCATCGGGTGTTCCGCCAAAAAGCGGTACCGCGCCCGGGCCGCCGTGCCGATTGCGTTCCTTTCTCAGTGCTTGTGGCCACCCGCATGGTCGTGTGGCGTCGCGCCCGAGGTATTCAGCGGGCGCACCGGGACCTGCACCGGCACGTCCTGCCGCTCGCCGGCGGCGTTCCGGAACGTCAGCGTCAGCGGGACGACGTCGCCCGCCTTCACCTGCTGGGTGAGGTTCATCAGCATCACGTGGTAGCCGCCCGGCTTCAGTTCGACGGTCTTGCCGGCGGGCAGGGCCAGCGACG
>JAKPAM010000210.1 GCA_029779435.1 Pseudomonadota bacterium
GATCTTCGCGGCCTGAGTTCGACGCAGATCCAGGCGCTGACCACTGACAGCGTCGTCGCGCTGACCACCGCGCAAGTCGCTGCGCTGTCGACCGCCCAGGTCGCCTCGCTGAGCTCGTCCCAGGTCCTGGCGTTGGAAACGGCGGACCTGCGCGTGCTCGGCACCGCGCAGATCGCCGGCTTCGGCACCGCGACCGTCGCCGCGCTCAGCTCCGACCATATCGCTGCACTGACGACCGCACAGGTCGCCGGCCTGACGTCGGCGCAAGTCGGTGCGCTGACCTCCGATCAGGTCGGTGCGATGAGCTCGTCGCAGGTGATGGCCATCGAAACGGTCGATCTGCGAGCGATGGGCACCGCCCAACTGGCCTCGCTGGGCACGGCGACCATTGCCGCACTCAGCTCGGCGCAAGTCGCGTCGCTGACGACCGCGCAGATCGCCGCGCTGACGTCGGACCAGGTCGCCGCGATCGAAACGGCTGACCTGCGCGCGCTGAACTCGGCGCAGATCGCCGCGATCGAGACCGCCGACCTCGCCGCGATGACGACCGCGCAAACCGCGGCCCTGTCCACCGCGCACATCGCCGCGCTGTCGACGGCTCAAGCCGCTGCGCTGACGACCGACCAGGTCGCCGCGCTGACCACCGCCCAGGTCACCGCGATCCAGACGGCCGACCTGCGCGCGATGTCGACCGCGCAGATCGCCGCCATCGAGACGGTGGACATCCGTGCGATGAGCACCGCCCAGATCGGTTCACTGACGTCGGACCAGGTCGGCGCGCTCGGCACGGCCCAGGTCGCCGCCATCACGTCGAACGCGATCCGGGCCTTGAGCACCGCTTCGATCGGCGCACTCGGTAGCGATGCGATCGCCGCGCTGAGCTCGGCGCAGGTCGCGTCGCTGACGACCTCTCAGGTCGCCGCGCTGACGTCGGACCAGGTCGCGGCCATCGAGACGGCCGACCTGCGGGCGATGAACACCGCCCAGATCGGCGCATTGAGCTCGGCCGACGTAGGCGCGCTGTCCACCGGACAGATGGCCGCCTTGACGACCGCGCAGATCGTCGCGCTGAACAGCGCGCAGGTTGCCGCGCTCAGCACCGATCACGTGGCCGCGCTGGGTACTGCCCAGGTCGCCGCCATCGAGACGCGTGACCTGTCGGCCCTCGGCACGGACCAGGTCGCCACGCTGAGCACCGCCGGCATCGTCGCGCTGACGTCCTCGCAGGTCGCCGCGCTGACCACCGCGCAAGTCGCTGCCCTGACGACGGACCAGGTCGCCGCACTGCAGACGGCCGACGTCCGCGCTCTGTCGACCGCGCAGATCCGGGCGCTGAGCACCGACGACATCGTCGCGCTGACGTCGGCGCAGATCACTGCGCTGACGACCGCGCAGGTCAACGCGCTGACGTCCAGCCAGGTGCTTGCGCTCGAGACCGGTGATCTGAGAGTGCTGACGACGGCACAGATCGCGGGCCTGAGCACGGCGACGATCGCCGCGTTCAGCTCCGACCAGATCGCCGCGCTGACGACCACGCAGATCGCCGGCCTGACGACGCTGCAGGTCAGCGCGCTGACCTCGGACCAGGTCGGGGCGATGACGTCGACGCAAGTGATGGCCATCGAAACGGTCGACCTGCGGGCGATGGGCACCGCGCAACTGGCCTCGCTGGGCACCGCGACGATCGCCGCGCTGAGCTCGGCGCAGGTCGCGTCGCTGACGACCGCGCAGGTCGCCGCGCTGACGTCGGATCAGGTCGCCGCCATCGAGACCGCCGACCTGCGGGCGATGAACTCGTCGCAGATCGCCGCGCTGCACACCGAGGACGTGGCCGCGCTGAGCACCGCCCAGGTCGCCGCGCTGTCGAACGCGCAGATCGTTGCGCTGACCAGCGCCCAGGTGGCCAGCCTGGGCAGCGATCAGATCGTGGCGCTCAGTACGGCCCAGGTGGCGGCGATCGAGAGCCGTGACCTGCGTGCGATGACGACCGCGCAGATCGCCGCGTTCGAGACCGCCGACATCCGCGCGCTGACGACCGGCCAGGTCGCGGCGCTCGGGTCCGAGCAGCTCGGCGCGCTGAGCACCGACCAGGTCGGCGCGATCAGCACGGCCGGCATCCGGGCGATCGGCACCGCGCAGATCGGCGGGCTGACGACCGACGCGATCGCCGCGCTCGGTTCGGCGCAGGTCGCGCAGTTGACGACCGCGCAGGTCCATGCCCTGAGCACCGCGCAGATCGCCGCCATCGAATCGGCCGACCTGAAGGCGCTCGGCACCGCGCAGATCGCGGTCCTCGGCACCGACGACATCGTCGCGCTCGGCACCGACCATGTGTCGGCGCTGACGACGGCGCAGATCGTCGCGTTGACGACGCAGCAGATCGCATCGCTGACGACCGACCAGATCGGCGCGCTGGGCAGTGCCCAGATCGCGGCGATCCAGACGGCCGACCTGCGTGCGATGACCACCGCGCAACTGGCGGCGTTCGACTCGGCCGACATCGTCGCGCTGACCACCGGCCAGGTGGCCTCGCTGCGCACCGATCAGATCGCGGCGCTGACCAGCAGCCAGTTCGAAGCGCTCGAATCGGCCGACCTGCGGGCCCTGTCGTCGGCGCAGATCCGTGCGCTGAGCACCGACAACATCGCGGCCCTGACGACCACGCAGGCGACGATGCTGACCAGCGCGCAGGTCGCCGCGATGACGACCACGCAGATCGTCGCGATGGAGACCGACGACCTGCGGGCGCTGAACACGGCCACGATCGGCGCGCTCGGCACGGCGACGGTCGCCGCGCTGACGACCGATCAGGTTGCCGCGTTGACCACCGCCCAGATCGTCGCGCTGACGGTGCCGCAGATGAACGCGATGACCACCGCCGAGGTGGCCGCGCTGACGACCGCGCAGGTAGCGGCGATTCCGGTGGCCGATCTGCGGCTGCTGGGCACCGCGCAGATCGGCGCGCTGTCGACCGATGGCATCGCCGCGCTCGGCACGGCCCAGGTGTCGTCGCTGACCAGCGTCCAGATCGCCGCGTTGTCGACCGCGCAGGTGGCGGCCTTCGAGACGATCGACGTGCGTGCGCTGACGACGGCCCAGCTCGCCGGACTCGGCACCAACGACATCGTGGCGATGGACAGCGCACAACTGGGCGCGTTGACGACGGCGCAGATCGTCGGGCTGTCCAGCGCGCAGATCGCCGCGATCGAGACCGCCGATCTCGCGACGTTGTCGACGGCGCAGATCCGTGCGATCGAGATCAACGATCTGAAGGCGATGCACACCGACCAGATCGCCGCCCTGACCACTGACCAGGTCGCGGCGCTCAGCACGGCGCAGGTGGCCGCGCTGACGACGGTGCAGGTCGATGCGCTGACCACCGACCAGGTGGCGGCGCTCGAGACGGTGGACTTGCGAGCGATGAGCACGGCGCAGATCTTCGCGCTCGGCACCGACGACGTGGCCGCGCTGCACACCGGCCAGGTAGCCGCGCTGACGACGCTGCAGATCCGCGCGATGAGCGTCGCGCAGATCGGTGCGTTCGACACGGCCGACATGGTGGCGCTGACCACCGCGCAGGCGGCCGCGCTGACCACCGCCCAGATCGCGGCGCTGACGACCGATCAGATCACCGCGATGGAAACGGCCGATCTGTGCGCGCTGACCAACGACCAGGTGTCGGTGCTGTCCGCCGACCAGTTGCAAGCGTTGGCCGATGCCGGCAAGCAGGCCGCGCTGTTCGCCGCGACGCCGCTGATCCTCGACCTGAACGGCGACGGCGTGCACACGCTGGCGCAGGCGGCAGGCGTGGTCTTCGACGTCAACGCGACCGGCACGGCCGCCAGCACCGGCTGGGTCTCGCCGCACGATGGTCTGCTGGTGATGGATCGCAACGGCGACGGCATCATCAACGATGGTCGCGAGCTGTTCGGCAGCGGCACACGGCTGGCCGACGGCACGACGGCGAAGGACGGCTTCGAGGCGCTGCGGATGGAAGACAGCAACCACGATGGCCGGATCGATGCGCACGACGTGCACTACAACCAGTTGAAGGTGTGGGTCGACGCGGATTCGAACGGCAAGACCGACGCCGGCGAACTGCACTCGCTCAGCGAGATGGGCATCGTGTCGCTGCAGGTCAACGCGACGCCGACGACCATCATCGACCACGGCAACCTGGTGGGCCTGATGGGCAGCTACACGACCAGCGACGGCGTCACGCACCAACTTGCCGACGTGTGGTTCAAGACCGGCGATGCGCAGAACCGCGTGTTCGATCTGTCGACGCTGCGACACGACGGTGCGGCAGCCGGTTCGCTCGGCAACATCGATCTGTCCGGCAACGGCGGCGCGGGCGACACGCTGAAGGTCAACGCCACCGATGTGATGGCGTTCGGCTCGACGCACATCGCCAGCGACGCGGCCGCCGGCGCCGACCCGACGCAGATGATGGTCCGCGGTGACCAGAACGACACCGTCGTCGTCGACAACAGTGATGGCGGCTGGGCACGCGCCGGCACGACGACGATCGACGGCACGACGTTCGCGGTCTACAACCACGGCCATGCGCAGTTGCTGGTCGACGAGAAGGTCAATGTGCTGATGTAACACGGTAAGTACCGCCGTCCTCGACGGTGGTGGCCGGCGGCCGGCGTCGTGTCTTCGGACACGGCGCCGGCCAACGGCGTTTTTGACGGAACGAATGATTCGATGAACCCCAGGGATCTCGGCGTCGAGCCTCGGATTCCGGCCACGAAGCCGGACGGCCCGCAAGCGGATGACGGCGCAACGGCCGGAGACGACTCGCTGACGCGCTCGCTGCAATGGGTGCTCAGGCACTACGGCATCGAGCGGACCGCGCTGTCGCTGTACGACGGCCTGCCGTTCGACGGATGGGTGACGCCGCTGCTGGCGCAACGCGCGATGCAGGCGGCCGGTTTCCAGGCGCGCCTCGACGAGCGCCCGTTCGACGAGCTGCATGAGGCACTGCTGCCGGCGGTGCTGATGCTCCATGACGGGCAGGCATGCGTGCTGGTACGCCGGAACGAACGCGTCGGCGACGCGCTGCCCGACTATCAGATCGCCGGGCCCGACGGCGATGCGACGCGAACCGTCACGACCGAATGGCTCGACGAGATGTCGACCGGCCACGTACTGCTGCTCAAGCACCAGCCGCGCGGCGACACGCGCGGCGAAGCGCTGCTCGACGGCACCGGCCGGTCGGCCGGCGGCTGGCTGTGGCGGACGCTGTGGAACTACCGCCGCTACTATCGCGACGCAGCGGTCGCGTCGGTGCTCGTCAACGTGCTGACGATCGTCTCCGGCCTGTTCGCGATGCACGTCTACGATCGCGTGATCCCGCACAAAGCCTATGCGACGCTGTGGTCGCTGGCGATCGGCGCGATGGTCGCGATGGTGTTCGAGGCCACGGCACGCCAGCTCCGGACTTATCTGCTGGACCTTGCCGGCAAGAAGGCCGACGTCGTGCTGGCGTCGGCGCTGTTCCGCCACACGCTGGGCATCCGGCTCGAGCACATGCCGGACTCGGCCGGCACGCTGGCGCACCAGTTGCGCGAGTTCGAGACGATCCGCGACTTCGGCGCCTCGGCCAGCCTGGCCGTGCTGACCGACCTGCCGTTCGTGCTGCTGTTCGTCGGCATGGTCTTCGTCATCGGCGGCGAGCTCGGCTGGGTGCTGGCGCTGACGATTCCGCTGCTGATGATCGCCGCGTTCGGCATGCAATGGCCGCAGCGCCGGCTGATGCGGGCGAACCTGCGCGATTCGTCGCAGTTGCACGGCATCATGATCGAATCGCTCGAAGGTATGGAAACGCTGCGCGGCAGCGGCGCCAGCGGCTTCATGCAGAAGCGCTACGAGGAGACGATGACGGCCGCGGCGATGTCGGCGGTACGCTCGCGCGCGCTGTCGAACTGGGTCACCAATCTCGTGCAGTTCTCGCAGCAGGCGCAGATGGTCGTCATGCTGATCTGGGGCACTTACCTGATCCACGACAACCGGCTGTCGACCGGCGCGCTGGTCGGTGCCGTGATGTTCAGCAACCGTGCGATCGCGCCGCTGTCGCAGTTCACGTCGCTGGCGGCCCGCTACCAGGGCGCGCGCGCCGCGCTGGCGGCGCTGAACAAGTTGATGCGGTTGCCGACCGAACGCGAAGCCGACCGCGAGTACGTGAGCCGCCCGCGGCTCGCGGGCGCGATCACGCTGCACGGCGCCGGCTTCGCTTACCCCAGCCAGCAGCAGCACGGCGCCCGAGCCGCGTTGCGGCCGGTCAACCTCGGCATCCGGCCCGGCGAGCGGATCGCGATCGTCGGCAAGATCGGCAGCGGCAAGTCCACGTTGCTGAAGCTGATCTCGGGGCTCTACCAGCCCACGGAAGGCCAGATCCATCTGGACGGCATCGATCAGCGGCAGATCGACCCGGGCGACCTGCGCTCGCACATCGGCCTGGTCAGCCAGGACACGCGGCTGTTCCACGGCACGCTGCGCGAAAACGTGATGCTGGGCCGCCCGAACGCGAGCTGGGACGCTTACCTGTCGGCCGCCCGGCTGACCGGCCTCGACAGCATCGCTGCCGGGCATCCGCTCGGGCACGACCTGCCGATCAGCGAACAGGGGGCGGGCCTGTCCGGCGGCCAGCGGCAACTGGTCGCGCTGGCGCGCGCGCTGGTCACGCGCCCTCGGGTGCTGCTGCTCGACGAACCCACCAGCGCGATGGACCTGCAGACCGAGAACCAGTTCATCCTGCGGCTGCAGGGCATCGTCCAGCAGCGCACCGTCATCATCGTCACGCACCGGCCATCGCTGCTGCCGCTGGTCGATCGCATCCTCGTCGTCGACGACGGACGTATCGTCGCCGACGGCCCGAAGGACAAGGTGCTGGCATTGCTGGCCGGCACGCCGGGCGCCGGCGTGGCCGCCTCGCAGCCGGTCGCCGATTTGCAGGCGAGCGCGATGGCGGGCGGAGCGGGGGCGGGAGCCCCGTCGCCTCGCCAGGGGAACGCGCGATGAGCCATCCGAACGAACCGCATCTGAAGAATCTGCAACCGCTGGGCGATGCCGATTTCGATGTCGCGACCGGCGACGCGGACGCCGACGACGGCACGACCGCTCCTCCCGTGCGGCCCGCGCCGGCCGGCAGACCGCGGCCGGCTTCCGATCGCAGCGCGCAGCGCGGCAGCCCGCCGAGGCTGGGCAAGGACGACCTGCCGTATCTTCGCGACCTGAACGAAGCGATGCTCGCGCAGGCCACGCCCGCGTCTTCGGGGGCGTTGTACCTGATGGCCCTGCTACTGGTCATCGCCCTCGGTTGGTCGGCCTTCGCCAAGGTCGAGGAAGTGACGCGGGCCGAAGCGCGCGTGATCCCAGCCGAACGGGAGCAGGTCATCACGAGCCTGGAAGGCGGAATAGTGGGCAGGCTGTTCGTCGCCGAGGGCCAGACCGTCGAGGCCGACGAACCGCTGCTGCAGCTCGACCCTACCCGGACGCGATCGCAATACCGCGAGGGCCTGTCCCGGTCGCTTGCACTGAAGGCGCAGATCGCCCGGTTGCGTGCCGAAGCCCATGGCGGATCGCCCGCTTACCCGCCCGACGTCGTGGCCGTGCCGAAACTCGTGCGTGACGAGAATGCCACGTTCGAGTCGCGCCGCCGCACGCTGAGCGAAAGCCAGACTGCGCTGCAGCGCAGCCAGGACCTGCTGTCGGACGAGATCGGATCGGCGCAACGCCTGCTCGCCAAGGGCTTGTATTCGAAGGTCGAACTCGGCCGGCTGCAACGCCAGGCCAACGAGATCCAGATGCAGATCGACGAGAAGCGCAACCGCTTCCGCGCCGACGCGACGGCGGAACTGTCGAAGCTGGAGGCCGAGCTCGACCAATTGAGCGCCAACCTCGAATCCCGGCTCGACGTGTTCCAGCGAACGACGATCAAGTCGCCGATTCGCGGCGTGGTCAAGAACATCCGCACGACGACGCTGGGCAGCAGCGTGCCCGGTAACTCGCCGATCATGGAGATCATCCCGCTCGAAGGCCGGTTGCTGCTGGAGGCGCGCCTGAAGCCCGCCGATGTTGCATTCGTGCGACCCGGCCAGACCGCTACGATCAAGATCACTGCGTTCGATTCGTCGATATTCGGTGATTTGAAGGGACAAGTACAACTAATCGGCCCGGACACCGTGCGAGATGATCCACGAGCGGCACAACAAGGTGATAATGCTTATTACCGCATGATCGTCATTACCGAGCGGCCCAGCGTCAAGGCCGGCAGCAAGGAAATGCCGATCATTCCGGGCATGACCGGCAGCGTCGAAGTGCGCACCGGCGAAAAAACCGTCCTGGATTACCTGTTGAAACCCATGTTCAAGGCCAAGGAAGCGCTGCGTGAGCGCTGAAGCAAGGCCGGACCAGCCAGGTCCCGATCGCAATACCCGCAACGCGTTGACCGACGCCGTCACGACGTTCATGCTGGGCCTGATCGTCGGCGCCGCCACCGTCGTGGCGAACTCGCCGGCTCGAGCCGCCGCTCATCCCCCTTCGATCGACCGTTCGTCGGCTGGCAGGTCCTTATCTGCCGCCGCCCGCTCGACCTCGCACGCCGACCCGGCGCGCGCCAAGTCGTCCACGATCGCCAGGCCGCAGGCGAAGATCTCCACACGCGGCGCGGAACGCGCCGGTGCCTCGTCACTTAGCGGAAAGAACGGCAAGAATGGCGTGAACGGCAAGCATGCCGCGGTCACGCCAGCGCCGGCGAACCGCGCTGTCCCGAAGCTCGCCGCCGCCACGCCGCCAGTGGCCGCGCTGGTCGCCGTGCCGTCCGACCCGGCGACCAAGCCGCCTGTGGCCACCGCGAGGCAGGCGTCTCGAAGCATGCCTCGCCAGCCTGCTCGCGGCAACGACCGCGATACGCTGGCCTCGCGCTGGATTCCCGATACGTCGCTGACCGCCGTCCCCGGCCTCGGCCGATCACTGAACGATGCCGCGCCGCGCGGTCGTGCATCGATGTCGCTGGCCGCCAACGAACGCTCCGGCTCCGCCGACGGCACTTACCGCGCGTCCGGCAGCGCGCCGGGCAGCTCCGCGCTGCAGGGTTACCAGCAGTTGCAGTCGATGGTTCGCGTGGCAACCGAACGCAGCGCCGCCGTTCGCGATGCGCAGGCCCAGGTGCGCGCCAACGCGCAAGACGTCAAGCAGGCCGCCGGCGCGCGCTGGCCGCAGGTCTCGGTCGACGTCAATTCGCGCTATACGCAGGGCGCCGGCGACAACCAGACCTCGGCCGCGCGCGGTTCGCCGTTCTACTCGGTCAGCGGCTCGATGCCGGTCTACGACTGGGGACGGATCTCGCAGACCGTCGACAGCCGTTCGGCCGGGCAGCGCGCCGCCGAGGCGCGGCTCGATGCGGCCCTCGACACGCTGGCCGCCGATACGACGGTCGCCGCGCTCGAAGTCGGCCGCCAGCGCGCCGCCGTCGTCACCGCCGACACTTACCTTCGCAACGTCCAGCGCCTGGTGTCGATGCTGACCGAGATCACGCGCGAGGATCCGGGCCGCATCGGCGAGCTGACGCAGGCGCGATCGCGCGTGCTGCAGGCACAAGTCAATCGCGACTCGCTCGCCGGCAAGCTGCGCGAGGCCGAGATCGCGCTCGAGCGCCTGATCGGTCGGTCCGACATGCCGATCGACGCCATCGTCGCCGCGCTCGACACCGTCCCGCCGTTACAGACGCTGCTCGAAGCGATTCCCGAGCAGCCGGGCCTGCGCGCGCTCGAAGCCGACCGGCAATCGCAGGTCAGCCTGGCGCAGTCGCTGGCCAGCGCGCGGCTACCGCAGGTCAGCGCCGTCGTATCGCGCGCGCCGGTGGCGCCCGGCGTCGTCAACGGTTATGGCTCGTACGCGGGCCTGAACGTCAACATCCCTTTGTTCCGCGGCGGTTCGGACATCGCCGCGCAGCGCGCGGCCGAAGAGCGCGCCGCCAGCGCCGCCGAGAAACACGAGCAGGGCACGGTCGACCTGCGCACGCGCTTGCGCGTGCTGCACGAATCGGCCACCGCGCAACTCGGCCGCGTGCCAGAGTACTACGGCCTGCTGCGCGAATCCGACCAGGTGCGACGCGGCTTCTTCGAGCAGTGGTACCAGATGGGCCGCCGTTCGCTGTTCGAGCTGCTGTCGGCCGAGAGCGAGCATTACTCGCTGCAATCCGCTCACTTGAGCACGCTGTTCGATGGCTTGCAAAGCAATGCTCGGCTGCGCGGCGAAGCCGGCGCGCTGGCCGCGTGGCTCGGACTGCGCGACACCGGACCCGATGATGCAAACCGCCGTTGACACCGCGCCCGCGTTGCCGCCGGCCGCGTCGCCTTCACCCGATGCCGCCGTCGCGCTGGCGAGCACGATGGCGCCGCCGGCCGCCGCGGCGTTCGTGCAGGCGATCTCCGCCGCGCGCGCGCATCGGCTCGACCTGGTCGGCCTGATGACCGCCGCCGAGGCCGCCCGCGTCGCCGGCTCGCCGAAGGCCAGCGCGCTGCTGTACCAGACCTGGCTGCAGGCGCTGCCGGCCGGTTCGCCGCATCTGGCGCTGGCCCATGTCGCGCTGTTCAACCTGGGTGTGTCGCTCGGCGCGCTGAACGACCACGCGGGCGCGGAAGCCGCTTATCGGCGCGCGCTCGCGTTGCGGGACGATTTCGTCGAAGCGCACATCAACCTGGGCACACAGATCGAAGCGCAGGGTCGACGCCCCGAGGCGATCGCGGTCTGGCAACAGGTGTTCGACCGAGGCCTGACCGAAGACCCGTCGCGGCGCGCGCTGCGGCTGCACCTGCTGAACAACCTGGGCCGCGCGCTCGAAATCGACAAGGCCTTCGCGCGGGCCGAGCGCATGCTGGCGCTGAGCCTCGCGATCGACCCCGAGCAGCCCGACGTGCTGCAGCACTACGTGCATCTGCGGCAGAAGCAATGCGAGTGGCCGTGGTACCAGCCGCCGCCCGGCGTCGCTTATGGCAGCATGGCACGTGCCACGTCGATGCTGGCGATGCTCGCCGCGTTCGACGATCCGGCGTTCCAGCTCCATCGCGCGGCGACGTTCCTGCGCGACAAGGTCGACCTGCCTGCTGGCCGCATCGGTTACCCCGCCGCCAGGACACCGTCGGTGATCGCGCCGGCCGATGCGCCCGACCACCGTGCCGGTGTCGTCGGGCGCGCCGCCGCCGCATCCACGCCAGCGCCGGCACCGTCCGCCGGCGCGGCCCCGGCCGCGCCGCGCAAGCTCCGCATCGGTTACCTGTCATCGGATTTCTGCCAGCACGCGGTGTCGATGCTGACGATCGAGCTGTTCGAGCTGCACGACCGCGAACGCTTCGAGATCTTCGCGTTCAGTTGGTCGCGCGACGACGCCAGTCCGATGCGCCAGCGGCTGCTGGCGGCGTTCACCGAATACGTGCCGATCCACGCGCTGAGCGACGAGCAGGCCGCCGAGCAGATCCGCGCGCGCGGCATCGACGTGCTGGTCGACCTGCAAGGCCTGACGTCGGGCGCGCGCCCGGCGATCCTGGCTTGCCGGCCGGCACCGGTGCAGATCACTTACCTCGGGCTGCCCGGCACCACCGGCATGCCGTTCGTCGACTACGTGATCGCCGATCCGTTCGTGCTGCCCGAGTGGATGACGCCGTTCTTCACCGAGAAGCCGCTGTACATGCCGAACTGCTTCCAGTCGAGCGACCGGCGGCGCGTGGCGTGCGAACCGCCGACCCGCGAAGAAGCCGGCTTGCCGGCGCGGGGAACGGTGTTCTGCTGCTTCAACAACAACTACAAGTTCAGCGACTCGCTGTTCGCATGCTGGATGCGCATCCTCGGCCAGGTGCCCGACAGCGTGCTGTGGCTGCTGGCCGACAACGAATGGGCGCGCGCCAGCATGCTGGCCGCCGCCCGCGCGCACGGCATCGACGAAGCGCGGCTGGTCTTCGCGCCGCGCACCCATCTGGCGATGTACTTCGCGCGCTACAAGGTCGCCGACCTGTTCCTCGATACGATGCCGTTCAACGGCGGCACCACCGCGAACGACGCGCTGTACATGGGCCTGCCGCTGCTGACCTGCCCCGGCCGCACGTTCGCGTCGCGAATGGCCGGCAGCCTGCTGCATCACCTCGGCCTGCCCGAGCTGATCGCCGACGACCTCGCCGACTACGAGCGGCGCGCCGTCGAGATCGGGCTGTCCTCGGCGCGCCAGCGCGAACTGAAGGACCAGCTCGCCCGCGCCCGCGATGCGTCGCCGGTCTTCGACATGAACCGCTTCGTGCGTGATCTCGAAGCGCGCTTCGCGCGCCTGTCCGAAGCCAACCCGAGATGATCGACGTCATCAGCGCCACCCGGCAGACCGAGCAGGCGTTCTGGGCCGGTTCGGCGCTGGGCCTGTCGTTGCTGCGCCTGCATCAGGACGGCCGTTTTCGCGCCCGTGTCGCGTTCGAGAACCAGGACGGGTTACCCGTCGTCTACAACCGCGGCCTGCAGGCCGACGACTGCGCCGAGATCTGCCTGTTCGTCCACGATGACGTCTGGCTCGACGATTACCACCTGGCCGATCGCCTGATCGACGGCCTGTCGCGCTACGACGTCATCGGCGTCGCCGGCAACCGGCGACGCGTGGCCGGCCAACCCGCGTGGGCCTTCGTCAACGGGCAGTTCCAGTGGGACGATCGCGAGCATCTGAGCGGATCGGTCGGGCATGGCCAGGCGCCGTTCGGCAAGGTCAGCCGCTATGGCCCGTCACCGGCCGACTGCGAACTGCTGGACGGCGTGCTGCTGGCCGCCCGGACCAGCACGCTGCGCCAGCGCGGCGTGCTGTTCGATCCGCGCTTCCGTTTCCATTTCTACGATCTGGATTTCTGCCGGACCGCCCGCCAGCGAGACCTTCGGGTCGGCAGTTGGCCGATCAGCATCACGCACCAGAGCGGCGGCGCGTTCGGCACGCTGTCGTGGCGCGAGGGCTGGCAAACCTATCTGGGGAAATGGGGTGATTGAGTACCCGACGACGGCGGCCGAGACCTTCGGCGCGTCCACCGCATCGGACGCATCGAGCAAGGCGGGCACGGCAGGCACCCCGGGCACGCCCGGCACATCGGGCGTGCCGGCCGACGCCGATCGCATCGACGCGGCGCGCGTGCACATCCATCACATCGCCTATTCGCCGCAAACGCTGGCATCGGCGCCCGCCGCGTTCACGGTGCTCGACAACACCGACAACAGCCGGCCCGATTGGTACGAGTACTGGCCGATCAGGCGCCATCTGCTGGCCCGTCCGCTGATCGGCGATCATTACTACGGCTTCCTGTCGCCGAAGTTCGAGGCGAAGACCGGGCATTCGGCGGACCGGTTCATCGACGCGGTGACGCGGCAATCGCCGCGCTCGGACGTGATCTTCTGTTCGCCGCAGCCCGAGGTCGGCGCGCTGTTCCAGAACGTCTACTACGGCTCCGAGGCCACGAACCCCGGCAGCCTCGACCTGTATGCGGCGATCCTCGATGCGCCGCCGTGGCGGCTCGACATCCGCTCGCTGGTCAACGACGAGCGCGACACGATCTACAGCAACTACTTCGTCGCCAGGCCGGCTTTCTGGCGCGCCTGGTTCGAGATCACCGAGGCGATCTTCGCGATCGCCGAGGATCCCGCGCATCCGCTTAGCGCTGCATTGAACGCCCGCACCGGTTATGGCGGCGGCGTGATGCGCAAGGTTTTCCTGATCGAGGGACTGGCATCGGCGCTGGTCGCGCGCCGCGGTTTCCGTGCGGTGTCGATTCCGATCCGCCGATACGCGGGCAACCTGAACATCTTTTCCGCGTTTCGCGAAGATGCCGCGGCCTGCAATGTGCTGAAGGGCGCGTACAAGGATGCCGGCGACGATCGCTACCTGCAACGGTTCAACGAACGCGCCAGCCGAACGATCGAGACGTTCAAACGCCGCACCACCCCGCAAACCGCTCCCATCGAGCCGCACCCCGCCATGGAAATCAAGCAAACGCCCGCCCACGACAAGTTCAACGACACGATCCTGCAACTGCTGCTGCAGCATCGGCCTCGCAAGGTCGTCGAAGTCGGCTGCATGCGCGGCACGCTGGCGGCCAAGTACTTCGAGACGCACCCCGATGTCGACTGGACCGGCGTCGACATCGACGAGGACAACGTCGCGATCGCCAGGGACGTCTGCGGCACGGCCATCCTGGCCGACATCGAGAAGCTCGACGACGCGCGCTTCCAGGCGTTCGGCGCGGCCGACGCCTGGGTCTTCGGCGATGTGCTCGAGCACCTGCGCGACCCGTGGTCGGTGCTGCGCCGGGTAAGGAACCAGCTTTCGGACCAGGGCGTCGTCATCGCGTGCATCCCGAACTCGCAGCACTGGAGCTTCCAGGTCCGCGTCAACGCCGGCCTGATGCAGTACCAGGACGACGGGCTGTTCGATCGCACGCATCTGCGCTTCTTCTCGCGGATGACGATGATCGAGATGTTCCAGTCGACCGGTTACGCGCTGCAGGCCGTCATCGCCCGCAATCTCGCGTTCCCGGGGCAGGAGAAGTACCTGCCGCATATCCGTGCGTTGGCGCAGGCCAGCGGCGCCGATCCGGACCAGGCCGAGCGCGATGCGCTGGCCTTCCAGTTCGTGCTGGTCGGCCGCAAGGGCTGAGCGACGGCGAATCCCGCGTCTTCGACGCGGTTCCGCGCTACACTCCCCCTCGTTTCCCGTTTCCTACCGCCCCACCGCGCTCCGATGCACGCCCAACCCCGCACCGCCCTCTCGCCCGCCCGCCAAGGCGTCGGCGCGCGCGGCGTCGCCCAGGCGTATGGCATGCAAATGCAAGCCGCGGCACAGGCCGGCTCGAAAAAGAAACGACTGCTCATCTGACGGGCAGGTCGTCCCGTTGGGTGAGCGCCAACGGGACGAGGTCGATCCGCGATCGACTCGGGCGGGCCGCATCCTGCAGCGTCCCGCCCCACACACTCCCGCTGACGCCCGGCCACGGAACGCGAACGTCGTCAGCCACCGTTCGCCGTGCGCGGTCTTGCCGTCGTCGCATCGACGGCGCCCGCGCGGCGTCAGCGCCAGCCCTCGAGGAGTGTGTTCGATGTCCCAGTCCCAACCCCAGCCCTTTCCACGCCGCCAGGCCTTCTCCGGCCTGTGGGTGCCGATCGTTTCACCGTTTCGCGACGGCCGCCTCGATCTGGCGGCCGCGCAACGGCTCATCGAAGGCCTCGTGCAATCGAAGTGCCAAGGGGTCGTCGTGTGCGGCACCACCGGCGAGGCCGCGACGATGTCGCCGGCCGAGCGGCGCGCGCTGCTCGACGCGGTGATGAGCACGGCGCGCGGCCGCCTGCGCGTGGCGATCGGCGTCGGCGGCAACGATACGCGCGCGGTCGCGGCCGAGGCGGCCGATTGGAGCGGCACCGGCGTCGACGCGCTGCTGATCAGCGCCCCGGCTTATACGCGCCCGTCTCAGGCCGGCATCCAACGGCATTTCGAGGCGATCCTCGCGGCCTGCGACCGCCCGATCATCGTCTACAACGTCCCTTATCGGACGGGCGTCGACATCGACGTCGCGACGGTTCGCGCGTTGGCCGGGCATCCCCGCATCGTCGCGATCAAGGAGTCCGCCGGCGAACAGATCGATCGGCTGTTCGACCTGATCCACGATACCGATATCGCCGTGCTGTGCGGCGAGGACAAGCAGTGTCTGACCGCGGCCAGCCTCGGCGCGCAAGGCGGGATCCTGGCCGCGGCCAACATCCGGCCGGACCTGTACGTGCGTCTCTTCACCCAGGTGAGCGAGGGCCGCATCGCGGACGCGCGAGTGCTGTTCGCGCGGCTGATGCCGCTGATCCGTCTGCTGTATGCCGAGCCCAATCCGTCTCTCATCAAGGCGGCGCTCGCGCATCAAGGGCTGATCACCACCGACGAGGTACGCCTGCCGATCGTGCCCGCGAGTGCCGCTGCGCGCGAGAAACTGATACCGGCGCTGGAAGACGTGTTGCGGCTGGCGTAGCAGCTCGCTTCAAGTCCGCGACGCCCCCATCCCCGGCCAGGGGTTCCGTCCCAGCGCATTCGCGCCCGTCCCGGCGCCCGCGACCCGCATCGGCTGCAACACCAGGTTCTCCAGGTCGCTGAGCCGTACCTGCGTCAGGTTGTGCTGCCGGGAATCGGGCGCGATGCCGCCGAAGAAGAACGCGCGGACGTGATGCCCGTCGCCCAGCGAACCGAACAACTGCGCGCGCACCAGTCCGCTTAGCGGCGATGCGGCGATGCGCGCATCGCTGATCCGCATGACGACCTCATAGCGCTCGCCGTCGAGCACGATGCGGTCGAAGAATCGGAGCACGTAGCCGCGTTCCTCGCGCATCACGCGCGCCCCGCCGACGCGCACCAGCGGCTCGTCGCTATCCTGGTACCGGGCCAGCGGCTGGATGAAGCCGGCATACGACATCGCGCGCCCGCCGGGCAGCCGGATCAGGGCCTTTTGCCGGTCGACAGCGCCCAGCTCCGAATAGCAGGCGACGATGTCGGTGAGCCGCCGGGTCGGCAGCGACCGCGTCAGCATGTCCTCGACCAACGCCGCGACGCGCGCTTCGCGCTCGCCGGACTCCTGCGGCGACGCGAAGTCGGACTGGGATGCCCCATTGCCGGAGGCGGTCGAGCCGGGCACCCCTCCGCCGGGCGCCCCTGAGCCGGGCGACATCATCGCCTCGATCGCCTGCTCGAGCGCGCGAATCGCTTCGTCGTCGTCCTTGAAGGGCCCCGCCATCGGCGGCTGAATGCCGGCGTTCGCCCCGGACACCCTGCCGGGCCCGAGCAGATGCGCGGGCATGACGGCACGGGCACTGGCACCCGGAGCGATCGGGCGGTCGTCGGCCAGCAGCGCGGACAGCGGCAGCACGCCGCCCACGGCCGGATGGTAGATGTCGAATACCTCGAACGCCTGCTTGGTCGAGAAGCGCCGCGACGCGTTCAGTTCCCCTCCGAGGCGGGTTTCGTTGCGGATGAGGGTCGAAGCCTGTTCACGCAGCACGTACTCGCACAGCGGGTCGTGCGACGACTGGGGAACGGAAGCAAAGTGCGCGGAGACCGGATACGCGTCATCGAAGAACAGGCGGTCGTCGTGGACGGCCGCCATCCGCGCGCCCGCGCGCTCGCGGCACGCCGGATCCGCGCATAGGAACGAGAACCGGCGGCGCGGTTCGGGCTGTTCGAAATAGGCGGCCTGTGCGTCGGTGATCGACACCGTGCGCTGCATTTCGACGCACCAGGCGCGCGAGGTTCTCATGGCTTGTCTTTCCATCATGCGACGCGAAACAACACTATGATTGTCGGCTTGACTGACGCTTTTTTCACTGTTCGACAACCACGCTGTAAACTCCGCTTTTTACATTCACAACAACATACATCGTGGTGAATCCGGCTCAGGGGCGCGCCAGCTTTGATCTGAAGGGCACTACCTTGCCATTGACGGCGGTCGTGCTCAAGACGACCGACCTGATCACGTTGGCGAGTGATCTCGAATCACGGATGGCCGAATCGCCCGACTATTTCGACCACGATCCGGTGGTCATCGACTTGGCGGCGGTGCGGGCCGACGACGCACCCGTCAATTTCGATTCGCTGATCGCGGTGCTGCGCAATTACCATATGGTACCGGTGGCCGCGCGCGGCGGGGGTCCGAAGCAGATGCTGGCGGCCCGGGCTGCCGGACTTTGCATGGCGCCCGACGTGTCGGGACATTCCGGTGCGAGGGCGCAGCCGGACGCCGGTCCCGGTGAAGCCGGCGGTTATCCCGCGGCGACCGGCGCATCGGTCGAGGCGCTCGCCGTCCCCACGCTCCCCGTGACGTCCGCCATGGCCGACGATGTCGATCCGGTGGCCGGCACGGTCGGAACGATCGTCGTCGAGCCGGCCGTCGAGATCCGTGAAGTCATCCGCGAAGTGGTGCGCGAGATCGAAGTGCCGGTTGGCAACGTGCCGACGCTGGTCATCGACAAGCCGCTGCGCTCGGGCCAGCAGGTCTACGCGCGCGGCGCCGACCTGATCGTGCTCGCGGCGGTCAGCTTCGGCGCCGAGGTGATGGCCGACGGCAACATCCATGTCTACGGGCCGCTGCGCGGGCGCGCGCTGGCGGGCGTGCTGGGCGACACCACCGCGCGCATCTTCACCACCTGCCTCGAACCGCAGCTGATCTCCATCGCAGGCATCTACCGGACCACCGAGGTACCGATCGCCGACGAGGTGGCCGGCAAACCGGCCCAGGTCAAGCTCGTCGGCGAGAAGATCGTCATCGAACCGCTCTGAGGGACCGAGCACCCGGCCTCTGACCCGTTTCTTTCCTCCAAACAAAGACAGATACAGCCAACGGAAGGATCTACCAGACATGACCAAGATCGTCGTCGTGACATCCGGCAAGGGTGGAGTCGGCAAGACCACGACCAGCGCCAGTTTCGCGTCGGGGCTGGCCCTGCGCGGCCATAAGACCGTGGTGATCGACTTCGACGTCGGACTGCGCAACCTGGACCTGATCATGGGCTGCGAACGACGTGTCGTCTACGACCTGATCAACGTGATCCACGGCGAGGCCAACCTGCGCCAGGCGCTGATCAAGGACAAGACCTGCGAGAACCTGTTCGTGCTGGCGGCCTCGCAGACGCGCGACAAGGATGCGCTGACCAAGGACGGCGTCGAGCGCATATTCGAAGAACTCAAGACGATGGGCTTCGACTACGTGATCTGCGATTCGCCGGCGGGTATCGAGTCCGGTGCGCTGATGGCGATGCATTTCGCCGACGAGGCGTTGGTGGTGACCAATCCGGAAGTGTCGTCGGTGCGCGACTCGGACCGGATCCTCGGCATGCTCAGCTCCAAGACCAAGCGCGCGATCGAGGGCGGCGATCCGATCAAGGAATACCTGCTGGTGACGCGCTACAACCCGAACCGCGTCGAAGACGGGCAGATGCTGTCGCTGACCGACATCCAGGACATCCTGCGCATTCCGTTCATCGGCGTGATCCCCGAATCCGAAGCCGTGCTGCAGGCGTCCAACCAGGGCGTGCCGGCGGTCCACTCGCACGGCTCCGACGTGTCCGAGGCCTACAAGGACGTGGTGGCCCGCTTCCTTGGCGAACGCAAGCCGATGCGCTTCATTACCGCGCAGAAGCAAAGCTTCTTCAAACGCCTCTTCGGCGGGAGGTGAGTCCGATGTCGTTTTTCTCTTTCTTCCTCGGGGAGAAGAAGAAGACCGCCAAGGTCGCCAAGGAACGTCTCCAGATCATCCTGGCCCATGAGCGATCCGGCCGCGGTCCGCGCGCCGATTACCTGCCCGACCTGCAGCGCGAACTGATCGCGGTGATCTCCAAGTACGTGTCGATCAATTCCGACGACATCCGGGTCCATCTCGAACGGCAGGACAACCTCGACGTGCTCGAGGTCAAGATCGAGCTGCCCGAGCCGCCGGCCGCACGCTGACGGACGCAGACGAGATCAGGCGCGAGCCGTCTCGCCGCGCCCATCGTCCCGCAGCCGGGCCAGCGCGCTGGCCACCTTGGCCGGCTCGTCCTGGCCCAGCAGGCGCGCGACCTTGGGCTGCAACTGCCCGATGTCGGACAGCAGCACCTCGCGCTTGACGCGCAGCAGGCTGGCCGAATGCATCGAGAAGATCGTCAGGCCCATGCCGAGCAACAGTCGCGTGGCGTTCCAGTCGCCGGCCAGTTCACCACAGACCGACACGGGCTTGTCGGCGCGCCGCGCCGCCCGGATCGTCATCGCGATCAGTTGCAGCACGGCCGGGTGATACGGGTCGTAGAGCGACGAGATCGCATGGTCGGTGCGATCGATCGCCAGCGTGTACTGGATCAGGTCGTTGGTGCCGACCGACAGGAAGTCCAGCCGGCGCGCGAACATCGACGCCGTCAACGCCGCCGCGGGCACTTCGATCATGCCGCCGACCGGGACGTGCGCGCCCCGCGGAATGCCGCGCTCATCGAGCTGGGACCGGGCCAGTTCGATCAGCCTCAAGGCGTGGTCGATCTCATGCCCGTGCGCGAGCATCGGAATCAGCAGGCGGACAGGACCGTGAGCCGCCGCGCGCAGGATCGCCCGCAACTGCGTGAGGAACATCAGCGGCTGCGCCAGGCAATAGCGGATCGCGCGCAGGCCCAGCGCGGGATTAGTCGCCACGACACTGCCGGCGTCGGTCTGCAGCGTCTTGTCGGCACCGACGTCCAGCGTGCGGATCGTCACCGGCCGGCCCCGCATGCCCTCGACGGCCAGCCGGTAAGCCTCGTACTGCTCGTCCTCGCCCGGCAGCTCGCTGCGGTTCAGGAACAGGAACTCGGACCGGAACAGGCCGATGCCCGCCGCGCCGGCCTCGAACGCCTGGCGCGACTCGTCGGGCAACTCGATGTTGGCCTGCAGCGTGACCGGCACGCCGTCGAGCGTGCGCGCGGGTACGTGCAACAAGCGCTTGAGCCGCTCGCGTTCCAGTTGATCGGCGGCCTGGCGATGCCGGAACTCGGCCAGCAGCGTCTCGTCGGGCGCGACATACAGGACGCCGGCCTCGCCGTCCAGGATCAGCCAGTCGTCGTCCTGGATCAGCTCGGCCGCGCAACGCAGGCCGACGACCGCCGGCACGTTCATGCTGCGCGCGAGGATCGCCGTATGCGAGGTCGTGCCGCCCAGGTCGATGCCGAAACCCAGCGCGCGCTTGAGCATCAGCATGTCGGCCGGCGCGATGTCATTGGCGATGATGATCGCCGGATCGCCGCTGCCCAGCGGATGGGTCGTCGAGCCGGACAGCGCCTTGAGCACGCGCGCCGCGATCTGGCGCACGTCCTGGCCGCGCTCGCGCAGGTACGCGTCCTCGAACTCCTCGAACTGCTCGGCCAGCAGCCCGGCGCGATTGGCCAGCGCCCATTCGGCGTTGACCGTCTGCTCGCGGATCATCCGGATCGCTTCTTCGCCCAGCAGCGGATCGTCGAGGATCATCCGGTGCGCATCGAGCAGCGCCTCGGCCTCGTGCGGCGCATCAGCCGGCAGATGCGCGCTGATGACGGCCAGTTCCTCGCGCACCGCCGCCTGCGCGGCGATCAGGCGCAGCACCTCGGGCTCGACCTGGTCGACGTGCAGCCGGATGCGCTCGGCGTCGAGACGGTTGGGCTCGAGCACCCGGGCGCGGCCGATGACGATCCCGCCGCCGATCGGCGTGCCGTGCAGGCTGAACATCGGGGTCACGATCACAGGCCGCACGCCGTTCTCCACGTACGTCGATTCAGGATTCGCCGAAGCCGCTGGCGATCAGCCCGTGCAGCACCTGCAGCGCCTCGTCGGCATCGGGGCCGTCGGCCTGGATCTCCAGCTTGGCGCCTTTGGCCGCCGCCAGCATCATCACCCCCATGATGCTCTTGCCGTTGACCTTGCGACCGGCCTTGGTCAACCAGATCTCGGACTTGAAGCGCGACGCCGCCTGCGTCAGCTTGGCGGACGGGCGGGCGTGCAGGCCGAGTTTGTTGACGATTTCGACTTCGATGCTGGGCATTTGCGCTGGGGTCTCCGCTGGCCGCCGCGGGAGGCGGGCGGCCCGATCGACGAGAAAACTGCCGCTGCCCGAATGTTGCCATGGCGGACGCGGGTTCGTCCCGATCAGCCGTCCAATAGGGGTTGGTATGCCTGCGATCGACGCATGTTCACGCCGGATCGGGTCCGATGGGCGGCGGCGGGTCGATGCGGAAAACCGCTCGGCGACCGCTGTCGACGAGCAGATCGACCAGTTCGTCGAGCGGATAACGCCGGTTGTTCAGCGCCTTGAGCAGCATCGGCAGGTTGACTCCCGTCAGCACCTCGACGCGATACGGATCGGCCAGTTCGGTCGCGATCCGCGAGGGTGTCGCGCCGAACACGTCGGTCAGCACGATGGCGCCGCTGCCGTCGTTGATCCGCAGCAGCAGTTCGCGCGCGGCCGACGTGGCCGCCACCGGATCCTCGTCGGGCACGACGTCGAGCGCGGCCAGTTGCAACGGCATGCGGCCGAAGACGTGCCGCGTGCAGCGGATCAGCGCGGTCCCCAGAGGCTCGTGCGAGACGACCAGGATGCCGATCATGCGCGCGTCGATGCGCCGCCGCGGATCGCGCCCTCGACGGCGTCGATGAACAGGCCGGCCACGTTGCAACCCGTCTGCTGGCGGATCTCCTGGAAGCACGTGGGGCTCGTGACGTTCAGCTCGGTCATCGACGGGCCGATGACGTCCAGCCCGACCAGCAGCAGCCCGCGCGACCAGACGATCGGCGCCAGGCCTTCGGCGATCTGGCGGTCGCGCTCATCGAGGGGCCGCGCGACACCGCGCCCGCCGGCGGCCAGGTTGCCGCGCGATTCGCCGGCCAGCGGGACGCGCGCCAGACAATAAGGCACCACCTTGCCGCCGATCAGCAGCACGCGCTTGTCGCCATCCTTGATCTCGGGCAGGAACTTCTGCGCCATGACCGAACGCGCGCCGAACAGGTTCATCGTCTCGATGATCACCGACAGGTTCGGATCGCCCCGGGTCGCGCGGAAGATCGACGTGCCGCCCATGCCGTCCAGCAGCTTGAACACCGCGTCGCCGTGCTCGTCGACGAACCGCCGCAGCGCCGCCGCGCTGCGCGTGACCAGCGTGGGCGCCGTGTACTGCGGAAACTCGCAGATCGCCATCTTCTCGTTGTGATCGCGGATCGCGCGCGGATCGTTGAATACCCGCGCGCCGGCCGCCACCGCGCGTTCGAGCAGGTACGTCGAATACACGTACTCCATGTCGAATGGCGGGTCCTTGCGCATCAGCACCGCGTCGAAGTCCGTCAACGCCCCCTGCGACGGCTCGGTCGCGCGATACCACGGATCGGCGCCCTCTTCGATCGTCAGTTCGCGCGTGACGGCCAGCGTCCGACCGCCCTCGAACGACAGCTCATGCTGTTCGCAGGTGAAGATCCGATGACCGCGCTGGCTCGCCTCGAGCATCATCGCGTACGTCGAATCCTTGTACGTCTTGACCTGGTCGAGCGGGTCGAGAATGAACAACAGCTTGGCGCTCATCGGCACTTGCTCCACGGCAAAGGGGAGAAGGAGAAAGAGAAGGACCGGCTCAACCGTACAGCGATTGATCCGGGTCGGTTCGTTCGAGTTCGATGGCGCTGGCCAGCATCGCCAGCCGGGCCACCACGCCATAAGCGTAGAAGCGATTCTGCGCGTGCTCGGGCCCGGCCGAGCAGTCGGGCATGTTGCAACTGGTCGCGAACGGCAGCGGCACGAATCGCAGCCCGGGCGCGATCAGGTTCTCGTCGCGGCCGCGTTCGGCGTTGACACGATAGTAACCGCCGATCACATAGCGATCGATCATGTAGACGATCGGCTCGGCGGTGCCGCCCTCCATCGTCTCGATCGTCGGCACGCCCTCTTGCACGACCAGGTCGCGGTGCCGGCCTCCGGCAGCCAGTTGATCGATCAGCGCCGGCAGCCGCGCCACATCGCGCACCATCACCATGCCGCGGCCGTCGGCGCCCGCTTCGGGCTTGATCACGGCATAAGGGGTGTCCGCTACGCCGTACTCGCGGTACTTCGAGCGCATCTGCTTGAGCACCGTCTCGACCGCCGACGTCAAGCGCGCGCGATCCGCCGATTCGCGCAGGTCGACCGGACCGCAGCGCGCGAAGACCGGGTTGATCAGCCACGGATCGATGTCGAACGCCTTGCCGAACTTCTTGGCGACGTCCAGGTACGCGGCCAGATGCTGGCTGCGGCGGCGCACGGCCCAGCCCGCATGCAGCGGCGGCAGCAGCGTCTGTTCGTAGACGTCTTGCAGGATGTCGGGCAAACCGTCGGACAAGTCGTCGTTCAGCACGATCGTGCACGGATCGAAGTCGCGCAGTCCCAGGCGCCTGCCGTTGCGCACCAACGGTTCGAGCATCAACGCCTGGCCGTCGGCGACGTCGATCGGCGTGGGCGCCGTGATCGTCGGATCGAAGCTGCCGAACCGCACGTTCAGCCCGGTCTGGCGCAGCAGCGCGGCCAGCCGCAGGATGTTCTGTCCATAGCAGCCGTTGATCCGGCTGAGGTCCGGGATCAGCAGCAGATTGCGCGCATCCGGACAATACTTCTCGATCGCGGCCATCGCCGCCTGCTGGGCCAGCGGCAGCATCGGTGCCGACAGGTGGTTGAAGCCGACGGGAAACAGGCTGGTATCGACCGGAGCCAGCTTGAACGCGGCGTTGCGCAGGTCGACCGAGCAGTAGAAGGCAGGCGTGTGTTCCTGCCATTCGAGCCGGAACCAGCGCTCGATCTGCGGCGTGGCATCGAGGATGCGCTGTTCGAGATCCTGGAGCGGACCCTTCAAGGCAGTAAGCAAATGCGGAACCATGGCAGGGCGGCGCTCGAGCGCGGGGGACAGGTGGCTGACGAGTGATCCGATTGTACGTCGCTGGGGCCCTGTTCACCCAAAGATCGGGCCCACGCCTTGCCGCCGCGAACCCGCGCCGCTGTCGGCACCGCCATCGGTGCCGACACTTCCCTGCCGATCGACGATCAATGGTGGTAAGCGGTCTCGCCGTGCGACGTGATGTCCAGGCCCTCGCGTTCCTCGTCCTCGGGCACGCGCAGGCCGATGACCAGGTCGACCACCTTGTAGGCGATCAGCGACACCACGGCCGACCAGACGATCGTCAGCAGCACGCCCTTGCACTGCACCCAGACCTGCGCCGCGATCGAGTACGCCTCGGGCGCGATGACCGCACCGGTGACCCAGTCCGCCACGTAGCCGGGGCCGCCCAGCGCGGGCGCATTGAACACGCCGGTCAGGATCGCGCCCAGGATACCGCCCACGCCATGCACGCCGAACACGTCCAGCGCGTCGTCGGCACCAAGCAGACGCTTGAGGCTGCTGACGCCCCACAGGCACACGACGCCCGCCAGCAACCCGATGACCAGGCCACCGATGATGCCGACGTTGCCTGCGGCAGGCGTGATCGCGACCAGGCCGGCCACGGCGCCGGACGCGGCGCCCAGCATCGACGGCTTGCCTTTGATCATCCACTCGGCGAACGTCCACGACAGCGTCGCGGCGGCCGGCGCGAACAGCGTGTTCGCGAAAGCCAGCGTCATGCCGCCATTGGCCTCGAGCGCCGAGCCGGCGTTGAAGCCGAACCAGCCCACCCACAGCAGCGCGGCACCGACCATCGTCAGCGTCAGCGAATGCGGCGCCATCGATTCACGGCCCAGGCCGATCCGCTTGCCGACCATGTACGAGCCGACCAGGCCCGCGACACCCGCGTTGATGTGCACGACGGTGCCCCCGGCGAAGTCCAGCGCCCCCCACTGCCAGATCAGGCCGGCATTGGCGGTGACGGCGTCGGCGACGTCGGCTCCCGTGTAGGCATCGGGCCCGTCCCAATACCAGACCATGTGCGCGATCGGCAGGTACGAGAACGTGAACCACAGCACCGCGAACAGCAGCACCGCCGAGAACTTCATCCGCTCGGCGAACGAGCCGACGACCAGACCGCAGGTGATCGCGGCGAACGTGGCCTGGAACGCGATGAACGTGAACTCGTAGATCGGCGTGCCCTTGCTGAACGTGGCGCCCAGCGATTCCGGCGTCACGCCCATCAGGAACAGCTTGCTGAAGTTGCCGTAGAACGCCCCGCCTCCGCCGAAGGCCAGCGTATAGCCGTAGACGACCCACAGCACGAGGATCAGCGCGAACACGACCATCACCTGCATCAGCACGGACAGCATGTTCTTGCTGCGTACCAGGCCGCCGTAGAACAACGCCAGGCCCGGGATCGTCATCAGGATGACGATGACCGTGGAGACCGCCATCCAGGCGGTGTCACCCTTGTCGGGTGTCGGTAGCGGCGCGGGGGCCTGTGCCCAGGCACCAGAAAGGCCGGCAAGCATCGTGGCCAGCACGAGCGCCAGCGGGACCATCAATCGTCTCATGTCGATAAGCTCCGTACGGGAATCTGAAGAGGCATGGCCGGGGTCATATGGCGGCCGAACCGGTCTCGCCGGTGCGGATGCGCACGACCTGTTCGAGGTCGTAGACGAAGATCTTCCCGTCCCCGATCTTGCCGGTGCGCGCCGAGTTCACGATGGACTCGATCGCGCGATCGACGAGGTCATCGTCGAGGGCCGCCTCGATCTTCACCTTGGGCAGGAAATCGACCACGTACTCGGCGCCCCGGTACAACTCCGTATGCCCCTTCTGGCGCCCGAAGCCCTTCACTTCAGTCACGGTGATGCCAGCGACCCCGAGCGCGGACAGGGCTTCGCGCACCTCGTCCAGCTTGAAGGGTTTGATGATCGCGGTAATCATTTTCATGATGGTTCTCCATGGCCGGCCCGTGCCGGCCCCTTCGATCTTTCAGTCATTGCCTGGGTAATCAGAACGTCTTGCTCACGCTAACGACGGCACGCGCGTCGCCGATGTTCTTGCCGCGGTAATTCGCATAGCAGCCGTCCTTGGCGTTGGTGTCGACATAAGCCAGGCCCCACGTGGCGCCCACCCAGTCATAAGTAACCCCCAGCTTCCAGTCGGTGTACGAGCAGTCGCTGCGCGCGCGCCCCATCTCGCTGGATGCCTTGATCAACTGGTGGCCGACGTGCGCGACGACGTTCATGCCTTCCATGAGCGGGTAGGTCGCTGACAGGTCGAGGTAGCCGGAATTCTTGCTGTCGGTGAATCCGAACGCGTTCGTCAGCGCGTGCGAGTACTTCAGCGTCAGGAATTCCCATGTGCCCGCCGCGTACAGCTCGAACGTATAAGGACGGGTGAATCCGTCGGGATAGCGTCCCGGGTAGTAGTAGTACAGGCCGCCCACGTCATAGCTGATCGGCCCCGCGCTGCCCTTGTAGCCGCCGTACACGTCCCACTCGATGCTGCTGCCGCCGACGCCGGCATCGGACAGCCACGAGATGCTCGATGCCCAGGTGCCCAGATAAAGGCCGCTGGCGTGCGAGTAATCCAGGCCCGCCGACAGCGCGGGCTTGAAGTCGGATTGCGACAACCCGCGAAACCGGTACTCAGACGCGAACCCGACGTTGCCCACCACCGATGGCGTCTCGGCGTCGGCTGCCACCGCGGGGGCGGCGAGCGCGACGGCGCCCAACGCCGAACACAGCAGCAATGCGCTGCGCAGTATTGATGGATGCTTCATTCCCTCTCCAATTCTTGAATGCGACGAGTCGTCGGGTTGCGGGGGCGCGAGGCCCCGATGCCTTCACCTGTGCATGAACCGTGCCACCCGCATCGCGCGCCGCCGTCCGGCTTCCTCGGACCGCGTACCCCGGCCGCCTGGTGTCGGAAGCGCGCAACATCGGCACCAAGGCGGTGCATCGATAGCCGCCGGCACGATCACGGTGCAGGCCGCTGTGGTCGCGCTGTGGTCGGTGTATCGGATCAACCGGCGGATCAGGCCAGCGCATTGGCCGGCCGAGCGTTCCAGCCGAGGCCGCAAGACAAAGAGGGCCGGCGCAGACCGCGTGCTAGACTCGATTCGCACTCCAGACGGACTCGCGCCATGGCCACCGACAAGCAGAATCTTTTGAACGACGTGCAATCGCGTATCGGCGATTTCTTCCGCTCGAGCCCGCTCGGGGACATCGAGCGCAACGTCAAGGCCGTCGTCGCGCAGACATTCCAGCGGATGGATCTGGTCACGCAAGAGGAATTCCAGATCCAGGGCGAGCTGCTCGACCAACTGCGCCAACGCGTCGATGAACTCGAAGCCATCGTGCAGCGGCTCGAAGCCGGCGGCACGAGCGCATCGACCACTGCGACGGGAGCCCCGGTGGCCGGCAATCCGGTGGCCGGCAATCCGGCCGCCGATACCCCGGCCGCGCCCGGCGGCGCGGCGGCCGATCCGTCGATCTGACGCTCTTCCGGACGACGCACGGCCTCTCACCGCCGTCGTCATGCCACGTCGCGGATTTCCCATCGTTTCTGGCTGCTTCCTCGCCCACTGTCACGGCGTTCGCCGCTGATTCGCCCGTTTTCGTCGCCCCGTCGATCCTGATCCATGGCGCTGGCCACCATCCGCAGTCGGGGACTGCTCGCAATGAGTGCACCCGAGGTCCTCGTCGAGGTGCACCTGGCCAACGGCCTGCCGGCTTTCCACATCGTCGGGCTGCCGCAGGCCGAGGTCCGCGAAAGCCGTGAGCGCGTTCGCGCCGCGCTGCAGCACCTGGGCTTCGACTTCCCCAACCGGCGGATCACCGTCAACCTCGCACCGGCCGACCTGCCGAAGGAATCCGGCCGCTTCGACCTGCCGATCGCGCTCGGGATCCTGCAAGCCAGCAGCCAACTGCCAGAGGATTGGCCGCGCAGGCTGGGCGCCGGTTCGCCGGACCAGATCGAGGCGGTCGGCGAGCTATCGCTGACGGGTCACCTGCGCCCGATCCGGGGCGCCATCGCGATGGCACTGGCCGTGCGCTGCAGCGGGATGCCCCGCACGCTGGTGTTGCCGACTGACAATGCGGCCGAAGCCGGGCTCATAGACGGCGTGTGCGTCGTCGGGCTGCGCGACCTGGCGGTGCTGGGCGACCTGGCGCAGCAAGTCCAGGCCACGTCATTCGCCGATCCGTCGAGGGCCGATGAAGCGGCGGCCGGCGGCACGATGGCATCCGGCGCAACGGAAGCAATGGGAGAAACGGGAGCATCGAGGGACGCGGCAGAAGCGGCAGAAGCGGAAACGGCCGCCGCAGAAGCAGCGGAGGCGGAAAAGGCGACAGGATCGGCAGGCGCCGTGCCGGACACCCTATCGGCATTGCTTCCGTCGACAACACTCGACAACAGCATCGATCTATCGGACATCATCGGCCAACCCGTCGCGCGCCGGATGCTGGAGATCGCTGCCGCCGGGGAGCACAGCCTGCTGATGATCGGTCCGCCGGGCACCGGCAAGTCGATGCTCGCGCAGCGGCTGCCGACGATCCTGCCGCCGTTGGACGACGATGACGCCGGCGAGGTCGCCGCGCTGTCCAGCCTGCGCGGCCGGTTCTCGGCGCACATGTGGGGCATCCGCCCATTCCGCGCACCGCACCACACGGCATCGGCCGTGGCACTGGCTGGCGGCGGATCGCCGCCGCGCCCGGGCGAGATCAGCCTCGCTCATCTGGGCGTGCTGTTCCTCGACGAGTTGCCGGAGTTTCCGCGCGCGGTGCTCGAAACGCTGCGCGAGCCGCTTGAGACCGGGCGCATCACGTTATCCCGAGCTGCGCACCAGGTCGACTTTCCGGCCCGCTTCCAGTTCGTCGCGGCGATGAACCCATGCCCATGCGGCTACCTCGGCGCGCCCGACGGCCGCTGCCACTGCAAGGCCGACCAGGTGCAGCGTTATCGGTCACGGCTGTCCGGTCCGCTGCTGGACCGCATCGACTTGCGGCTCGAAGTCGGCGCCGTTCCGCCCGCCACGTTGCTGGACGCTCCGCCGGGCGAATCCAGCGCCACGGTCCGCGCCCGCGTCGTTCGGGCGCGGCAGCGAGCCGTCTTCCGGCAGCACGTTCCCAACGCCCGGCTCGAAGGCGCTGCGCTGCGAGCAGTCTGCCAAGCGACCGAGCCGGCCCGGCGATTGCTGCACCAGGCCGTCACGCAATGGGGGTTGTCCGCCCGCGCGATGACCCGCGTGCAGAAGGTCGCCCGCACGATCGCCGACCTGGCCGACGCCGACCAGATCGACGTCGTGCATGTCGCCGAGGCCGTGCAGTTCCGTCGTGCGCTGTCGGAGCTTTGAAGCTTGATCGACCAGGCTCGATCGAGCTAATTTTCAGGCTCACTGGATGGCAGGCAGCGGAAATTCTTGACAAGGCGTTGGTCGGCTGGGACGCCTTACCCACCGGGGTCGTGTCGCTCGACTGGGGCACGAACGGGATCCTGGGCCGTCGATCGCTGCTGGCCTTGGTACCCTCGGTCATCGTCGAAGAAGAGTACGACGTACCAATCAATCCACTTCATCCGGACGCTGGCCAGGTAGCGGCACGAAAAAACAGGAAGTGGACCGACGATTCGCGACTTCGCGCAAGAGCCATGCCGAGCAGTTGAAGCACTTCGGTTCGCGCGCCTCTTGCCACGATGAGTCACGACTCGAATCGCCCTCGGCGCGATCCTGCCCGGTCCGACGTGTATGGTGCCGGGATGCATGATGCCGCTCACCCCATCCCGGCGCGAAGACTCACCGCCATTGCCTGCTGCCTGTCCGGCGTGATCTGCCTGTGCGTCAGCGATGCACTGGCCAAGTCGCTGACCGCGCACTACTCGCCGCTGCAACTCCTGTTCGTGCGCGCGGCGCTCGCGTTCTGCGTGCTGCTGGTGGTGATCCTGCCGTGGGCGGGCCCTGCCGTCTTCCGGACGGACCACCTGCGGCTGCATGGCGTGCGGGCGGTGTTCAACGTCGGATCCGCCTGCTTCTTCTACCTGAGCCTGACGGCGCTTCCGCTGGCGACGGCGACCGCGGTGGCTTTCTGCGCGCCGCTGTTCGTCTTCGTGTATTCCGTCTTCCTGTTCAAGGAGAAGGTCGCGCGGGGGGCATGGCTGAGCCTGGCGCTCGGTATCGCAGGCGTCCTGCTCGCGCTGCGCCCCACCGTCGGCAGCGTCGGCGCCGGCGCGGTGTTCGCGCTGCTGGCTGCCTGGGGTTACGCCACGCTGATGGTCAGCGCACGCTGGATCAAGGGGTCCGAGCCGATGGGCACGCTGGTGCTCTACATCGTGCTCGGGCAGCTCGCGATCTCGGCGCTGTTCCAGCCATGGGCCTGGCAACCCGTCGATCCCGATCACCTGCCCAAACTCGCCGGGCTCGCGTTCTTCAGCACGGCGGGCCTGACGCTGATCACGCAAGCCTTCCGGACCGCACCGGCCTCGTTGATCGCGCCGCTCGAATATAGCGGCCTGCTCTGGGCCGCGTTGCTCGGCTGGCTGTACTGGAACGAGCAGCCGGATGCGATGTTCTTCGCCGGTGCGGCGCTGATCGTGATCAGCGGCTCGATCATCGCCGCGGCAGGCAAGCGTCCGACCGTACCGATGAAGCCGCCGCCTCCCCCCTCGGCGTGATGGCCTCGCACACCTCACCTCGGATCCGGCAATGCTCAGGCCATGATCCGCGCGACAGCCCGGTTGTCGAACACTAAGGCCACAACAGCGCGCGCACTGCAGCGGGCCAATCGTCGGTTTGCATCCCATGGTGGCGGAACAGCGCCATCACGACGCGCTCCATGCCGAACCCCAGGCATGCGCTGTGGGCCACCTGTCCATCGGCGGTGCGGATGTCGAACGCCTTGCCGAAATGATCCTGGTGCAGGTTGAACGAGCAGACCGCCGTCGGCTGCGCCGCGTCGAAGATCGGCACCTGGATCTCGAACTTGAGCTTGGCCGCCTTCTGGCTCTGGGCGAGCATCATGCCTCCGCGGCCGAAGAACGGATCGGACGCGACCTCGGACACGATCGGCAGGCCGAGCGCATCGAGCAGGTCGCGCGCACGGACGTGCCACGCATCACGCCAGGCCAGAACGGTATCGGGGTCGCCTACGCGGATGATTTCGCGCACGCGAAACGACTGCATGCGTGTCGGCTCACGGGACGGCTCGTGCCGGTACGCCCAGCCGATCAGCGTCACCAGCCGTCCCTGCGGCGGCAGCACGCCCGCCAGCGTCGGATACAACGGATAGCAAGCGGCGGGCGCCAGCACGACGTCGGTCTGTTCGAGTTCCTCGCCCCAGCGCTCGCCCTGGCGCGCGCGCGTGGCCAGCCGCAGCGCCTGGCGCGGATCGCCGAAGAAGCTGTGCACCGACCCGCACAGATGCGGGAACGTGTCCAGGTAGTGCAGCTTCTCGAGGATGCGCCGCTCGATGACCGGCGGAAACATCGGTGCCTCGGCACGCTGCCCATCGTCCGAACGCAGCACCAGCGCGTCGAAGCGGTTCAACACCTCTTCGAACCGCGCGCCACGGCCGACGACCCCGTCGACCTGCGATGGAATGATCAACCCATGCTCGACGAGTTCGCGAAAGAACGATTCACCGGCTTCGTCGTGCGGCATCGCCGCCTGTTCGATCCTTGCGTGCATCGCGTCACCCCTTGAGAACGGTCAGGATCGCCGCGCTCTGCGCGAGGATCCGTGTGTTGGAGATCATCAGCGACGCGGACAGGATGTCGCGGTAATGCCGCCCGACGCTCGATGGCGAATCGTTGCGATAGCCGGAGACGCCCAACACCTGCAGCGCGCCATGCACGACTTCGTGCGCCCCTGTCGAGACGTCGACCTTCAGGTGATTGAAGCGCAGCGCCCAATCCATGCCGAACTCGGCCGACGGATCGGCAGCGGCGCGATCGTAGTGGGCCGCGACGGTCCGCCACGCATGCTGGACACCCTGCAAGCGGGCCGAAACCTCGGCCAGCATCGTCGCGCCGGCCGGCAGCCGCGAGGGCTGGGCGCGCGCCTGCTCGCGTACGAGGCGCGACGCGCGGGCGACCGCATCGGCCGCGATGCCCGACCACAATGCCGACCACAGCACGTGCGAGTACGGCACCATCGTGCGGGACGCGATCTCGTCGAACGGATCGGGCAGCACCTGTTCGGCCGGCATCACGGCATCCAGTCGATAAGGCGGGCTGCACGTCCCGCGCATGCCCAGCGTGTCCCAACCCCCGGTCTGCGTCAGCGTCGCCTGGTCGCGACGCACGAGTACCAACCGCTGATCGTTCGACGGGCTGTCGGGCGTATGGCGGCAAGTGACCAGGATCGCGTCGGCCTGCGCGTTGTACGAGCCGGTCGTCGCTTCCTTGCGCAGGCGGACCGTGCCGTCATCCCGCGCCTCGAGCGCGCACAAGCTCGCGCGCGTCTCGCCATAAGTGCCGACCTCGGACGTCATCGATGCGAGCAGCCGCTGCTCGTCCACCAGCTCGCGCAGGAACGCCTCGATGCACGGATTGTCCCGTCGATGCCGCACGAGGCAGGCCAGTTGGCTATAGTGCATCGCCAGCACCATCGCACTGCTGCCGCAGCAGCGCGCGAGCCGTTCGCACAAATCGCCCAGCTCGGCCAGGCCGCAGCCGGCGCCGCCCAGCTCGACCGGTACCCCGGCCGACAGCGCACCGACGCGGCGCAGCGCATCGACGGCTTCGACCGGAAACCGTGCTTCGGCGTCGACATCATCCGCGTGCCGGGACGCGATCCCGCAGACGAGATGCGCGACGCCTTCTCCTACCGCGCTGACGCGCGACTGCCGCAGCGCATCCTCATTGATCGAATCAATCATCCGTTCTCCCCTGGTGCGGCACACCGGTGCGCCGCAATACACCATTACCGCTCATTTGGACTCGCTTTAGTTTGAAATAGTGATAACCCGGCATTCATCGCATGTGGCGCCACCGCATCGGCCGGTATAGTCGATGGCGATACCGGCCTCGTCGCGCGCTGCTTGCCCTCCGATGCTTACCCCGCCCGTTCCCGTCATCCGCATGCCCGATGCCGCCGGCGCCCTCTCGGCGGCCGATCCGCTCGTCGGCATCGACATCGTCGCGATCAGGCGGATCCGCTCGTCGCTGGAAAGGTTCGGCGACCGGTTCGTCGATCGGCTTTACACACCTGGCGAGGCCGCCTATGCGATGGCGGCGCCGGCTTGCCGAGCCCAGCGGCTGGCGGCGCGCTTCGCCGCCAAGGAAGCCGTCATCAAGGCGCTGGGCTTCGGCGGCCAGGCGCTGTGCTGGCGCGACATCGAGGTGATCCGCCACGACAGCGGCGCCTGCGCGATCGCGCTGCACGGGCAGGCCGCCCGCCGTGCGCGCGAACGGCGGGTCGGCGCGATCGCCGTCAGCCTGAGCCATGACGACGACTACGCGATCGCGGTGGTCCACGCGACGCGCCGGCGTCCGCGTCCCCCCTCCTTTTCCCTACTCGCCTCATGACCATGACCTCTGCGTCCACCACCGCCCCGTCCTCCCCCGGCATCGACGCCTTGCAAGCGCGCCTGCTGCCGCTTATCGACGCGCATGCATCGATCGACCGTCCCGCCGCCTCGTTGGGTGCCGACGACGATCTCTACACGCTCGGCATGAGCTCGCACGACAGCATCCAGTTGATGATGGCGCTCGAAGCCGATTTCTCGATCGAGTTTCCGAACGCGCTGCTGACCAAGGCGTCGTTCCAGTCGATCGCGGCGATCCTGCGTACGCTCGAACGCGCGGGCGCGGTGGCCGCTTAGCATCGCCGGTCCCGATCGCCGCTCCGCCGCTCAAGCGACGCGGTCGAGGCCAATCTCCGTCTCGGCGGGAACCTCGGCCGAATGCGGAGCCGACGCCGGCATCGGCGAAGCGACCGGTGCCGAGTGCACCGCCGGCGCGCCCGCCGTCATCATCCGCGGCGGCGCGATGAACACCGTCGCGCCGGCCGGCACATCGCGGGTGACGACCGCGGCCGGACCGATCCTTGCGCCGTTGCCGACGCGCACCGCCCCCAGCACCATCGCCTTGGCGCCGATGGTCACGTCATCGCCGACGACCGGCAGTCCATCACCGCCGCCGATGTCCCCCTCGCCGATCCCGCCGCCGACGCAGACATCGGCATAGACGGTCAACCGTTCGCCGAACCGACCGACGAGCCGCGTTCCCGCCGCGTGCCCAAGGATGCAGCCGGGCCCGATCGAAGCGACCGGCGGCAGCTCGGCCGACGTCAGGTAGACGCAGGCCAGATGGACGATCTGCGCGCTGGAACGCCAGCCCGTCAGGTACAGCCAGCGCGAGATCCGGTACCAGAACACCGCCTGCACCTGCGGCAGCAGCCACCAGAAGATCCGCTTGGCCAGGGTGCCGCGATCGGCCATCAGCGTCAGTGCCCGCTCGAAGTCGCATCGGGACAGCGCGAGCGCGCGGCGCAAGCTCATGTCGCGCTCGAAGTCGGCGACCGGTCCCTCCGTCGCCGGTCCTTCGTCGCGCGTATCGTACTTATCGTTGTTGTCGTTCACATCGCTCTCGTCATTCTGTTCGTTGTCATCGGAACCCCTGCCGTCACCTGCGCCGCAGCAGCCGGCGAAAGCCTTCGATCAGCACGGTGGCGCTGGACTGCCAGTTGAAGCGGCGAGCCTGTTGGATACCCCGGGCGATCCGCTCGCGCCGATACGATTCGCCGGCCATCAGTTCCTGGCGGATCGCCGAGCTGAGCGCGAAGTCGTCATCGGGGCTGACCAACCGCGCGGCGCGGCCAGCCACCTCGGGCAGCGACGTGGTCGTCGACGTGACGACCGGCACGCCGCTGGCCATCGCTTCGAGCACCGGCATGCCGAAACCTTCGGCCCAACTCGGATAGACGAACAGGCGCGCATGGCGCAGCAGCGACGGCAGGTCGGCATCATCGATGTCGCTGAGGATCCGGACCTGACGGCGCAGCTTCAGTGCCTCGATCTCCTCGTACACCTGCTGGTAGCCGAAATCGGGCTGGCCGATGATGATCAATGGCGGACGCCCCCGCTTGGGCAGCTTCGCGTATGCGCGGACCAGGGCCAGATGATTCTTGCGCGGCTCCAGGCGGCCCAGCGTGCACAGGTAGCCGCCCGGCGCCAGGCCGTGGCGCACCGGCACCTCGATGCCCTCGCGCCCCGGATGGAAGCGCGCCGTGTCGACCGCGTTGTAAGTCACGCGGATCCGGGACGGCGGCACCCCATAAGCGTCGGCCAGCGCATGCTGCGAGAAGCGACTGACGGTGAACAGCAGGTCGGCGCGCCGGGCGGCGGCACGGCTCGCCAGGCGCGACCAGCGAACGAAGGCGCTGCTGAAGTACTGCGGATGCGTCTCGAACAGCACGTCGTGGATCGTGCACGCGCACGGCCCGGTCGACAGCAGCGGCAGCCGGTACTGCACGTGCAGCAGGTCGAGCCGGTCGCGCCACTGGTGCCAGCTCAACTGCGCGCCCAGGCGCAACGCCCCCGGCAGATGGCGCATGCGAACCGGATAGACGTTGGGCGCCGCGAACTCCGGATGCTCGCGCACGAGCCGGTGCGGGTTGTCGAGCAGCATCACGAAGTCGATGTCCGGCGCCAGCGTGACCGCTTCGCGATACAGGCCCAGCAGGTGGCTGCGGCTGCCCTGGAAGATGCCGTCGAACGTGTGGAAATCGACGCCGACGCGAGGACGGCGCACCGGTGCGCGCGACGTCCGCGCCGACCGATGCCGGCGCTTGTCGCGCCGCGTCGATGAACCGCGCGGATCCGCCTCGGCGCGAGCGGCCCGGCGTTCGGTCCGTTCGTCCCTCATGCCCGCATGATCCGCCAGGCCCGCCGCATCAGGTCGCGGCTGGATTCCGCCTTGTCGCGATAGCCGGCCGTGTTCGACAGCGCCGCCCCGATTCGATACAGCAGCCAGCGCAGCCCGAAGCCGGCAACGGTGATCGCGTCATAAGTACGGATCGCGCGTCCGCCGCGCATCTGCAGGTAGAACTGTCGCGGCCCCTTGATCGCCGACAGCAGTACGTCGCCGCTCTGCTGGCGCATGCTCTCGCCCTGGTAGTGGACGATCGTCGCGCGCGGCGTATAGACGATGCGCCAGCCGGCGAGCTTGAGCCGATGGCACAGTTCCATGTCCTCGCCGTACATGAAGAAATCCGGATTGAACAGCTTGCCGTCCAATGCCGACGCGCGCGCGATCAGGCACGCGCCCGATACCCAGTCGACATCGATCTCCTGCCGTTCGTCGCGATCCAGGTACAGCGGCAGCGGCCGCATGCGCGCCGGCAGCAGACGATCGACGAACAGGTAGTGCGCCAGCACGTTGGCCAGACGCGGAAACGCGCCGCCGGTCCAGCGCTGCAGCGAGCCATCGGCATTGATCAGCCGGCAGCCCATCGCGCCGACGTCGGCGCAGGCATCCATGCGCGCGACCAGCCGCGACACCGACTGGTCCAGCACGACGGTATCGGGATTGAGCAACAGCACGTAGCGGCCCCGGCACAGCGGCAGCGCCTGATTGTTGGCGCGGCCGAAGCCGACGTTGCGCTCGTTCGCGATCACGGTGATCGATGGAAACTTCTCGCGCACCATCTCGACCGAACCGTCGCGCGAATCGTTGTCGACGACGATCACTTCGAACTGCCTGGGGGCCAGCCCCCCCAGCTCGTACAACGAGCACAGGCAGGAACGCAGCATCTCGCGCACCTTCCAGTTGACGACGACGATCGATACGGCGATCTGATCCTGCGTCTGCATGCTTATCTCCTCGATCGGATCCCGCTCAGGCGCGCGCCCGGTGCGCCGACGCGGGATACAGTGAAAGACGGGCCCGCCTGGCAGGCGGCCGGTCACGGAACAGGTCGAACGGGGCGATCGTCATGCGCGACGCCCTTCGATCGCCTTCATCAACGTCAGGAATCCGCGCGCCGACGTCTGGTGGAACGCCTCCGCCTCGCGCAAGGCCGTGTCGGGCAGATGCAGCGCACGGTAGTGATTGAGGCCGGTCACCGCGCGTTCGTAGTCGCGGTCGGCCAGTTGCGATCCATAAGCGCGCAGCGCGGCGCGCTTGAGCGCCGCCACGGCCGAGATGTCGACCAGGCGATTGGCCACCAGCGGCGCCCACACCTCGTATCCGCGCACCTGCAACGACGCCGCCCAGTCGCCGCAATGCGGCAGCGCCGCCGCCAGCAAGCGATTCGTCTGCCAGTGATCGTGGTGCTGGTCCATGACGAACGGCAGGTAGACCATGTCCGGCCGCCAGCCGTCGAGCAATTCGCACAGGCGCCCGACCAGCGACGCGGTCGGCGCCAGCTTGCCGTCGGGCCCGTCGAGGAACACCGGCTCGCGCGCGCCGAGCGTCTCGGCGGCCTGGGCCGCTTCGCGACGGCGTTGGCGCACCAACTCGTCGCGCAGCGACGCGCGCTCGCCATCGGACAGCCCAGGCTCGTGCAGGCGCCGGCTTCCCTGCGCGCCATCCGTCGCGATGACGATGCGCACGTCGGCCCCGTGGCGCACGTGCACGCAGATCGCTCCGCCGCAGCCGATCACCTCGTCATCGGCGTGGGGCGCCATCACCAGCACGCGCCGTTCGTCGAACGACTCGACGGGCCGCGGCGGCCGATCGGGGCCGTCGAGCAGCAGAGCGATCGCCAGCGAGTTGCGCGCATCGGGCGCCAGCAGGCGAACCGCACGCCGCGCCAAGGGCCGCCACCAAGGCGACGCGGGCTTCACGCCGCCCTCCCGCGCGTCTCGCCGCGCCGATGCCAATACATCGCGTCCAGGTAGAAGGATTCCTGCGCCGACGCGACGACGTCCCAGTCGTAGCGGCGCGCCCAGTTCCGGCAATGCTCGCCGAGCCGGATCAGCACCAGGTCGGGCATCGCCGTCAGCCGATCGATCGCGGCGGCATAAGCGGCGACGTCGAACGCCGGCACGCGCTCGACACGGGGCGCGGACACCTCGTTCATCGGCCACTTGTCGAAGACCAGCGCGATGCGCCCGGCCGCGTTGGCCTCGGCGATCGTCATGCCGAAGGTTTCGAGCCGTGATGGCATCACGGTGAACCGGCATTCACGCAGCAGCCGCGCGCGCGTCGCCGCATCGACCTTGCCCAGCAGCGTGATGCCGTCGCGCAGCCCGAGCCGTTCGATCTGCGCGTCCAGCAGCGCCGATTCGGTCGCGTTGCCATGACCAGCCATCGTCAGATGCGGTCGACGGCCGGCGGGGAGCCGGGCCAGCGCCTCGAGCAGCAGGTCCAACCCCTTGTTGTGATAATCGATTCGCCCGATGTACAGGATGCCGCGTCCCAGGCCCTCGTCGTCGCGCACGATCGGCTGGTGGAACAGATCGGCGTCGACGCCATTCGGGATCACTTCGATCCGCGCGCGCGGCTGGCCCGCCAGGATCGTGCCGCGCATCTGCTCGGTCAACGCGATGAAGTGCCGGTACAACCGCAGTCCGACGCTCTGCCCCCAGTGGAAAGGCAGCTTGAGCCGCTCGGTATAGATCTCGGCCATCCACCACTGCACCGACGCGACCAGCGGCGCCGAGCGCCGCGCGAAGAACGGCGTCCATGTCGTCGAACACGGCGGCATCGTGTCTTCGACGAGCAGGTCGTATTCGAACCGCCGCACGGCGGCCGGCAGCGCGGCCAGGAACGTCAGGTGATGCGACGAACCGTGATCGCCGATGCGGCGCCCCAACCGGACGTAGCGCACGCCGTCGCGAACGCATTCGGGTTCGCTGCCCGGGAACGTCGGCGTCAGCACCGTGACGTCATGGCGCCGGGCGAGGCGCCGATAGATCTCGAACGTGCGCACCGGTCCGCCACCGGACAACGGATTGTCGAGATCATCGGGATCGAGATGCAGGATCTTCATGGCGTCCGGGTCCAGGGCGAAGGCATGCCGCGCAGCGCGGTCCGCCACTGCGCCGGATGCGACAGGCCCAGGCAGACGATGGCGACGCCATAAGCGATCAGGGCGGCCGGTATCGCCAGCATCGGCTGCCAGCGTTCGCAGGCGAGCAGCACGGCCATGGCGATCGACGCCGCCAGCGCGATTCCGGCCAGCAGCGGGCCGAGTCCCTGGACTCGCAGCGTCTGCCGGGCCCATGCCGCGCGCGAAACGACGCGCACGACCATCTGCACGAGCATCGCGATGGCCGCGCCCAGCGCGCCGATGCGCGGCACCAGCACGAGCAGCGTGACCACCATCGCGAGCAGCGCCCATGACAGCGACCGCAGGTCGGCGTTCTGCGCGCGCGCGGCCTGCATCCACGAGGCGAGGATCATGTCCAGGGCCGCCAGCAACGCGGCCGGCAGCAGCACCCGCGCCATCGGGGCGGCATCGGCCAATGCCGGAGGAAAGACCAGGCGGATCAGCCATGGCATCGCGCCGGCGCCGACGATCACGATCGGCAGTCCCCATAACAGGATCCCGCCGACGACGCGCGGCACGTTGGCGACGAACGCGGCGCGATCGACATTGAACTGCCGTGACAGCGGCGGCAGCACGACCAGCGCGGCAAGCGTGGGCAGCATCAACGCCGCCTCGTAGAGACGCGCCGCCACCGCGTAGCGCGCGACCTCATCCAGGCCGACCAGCCGCGACAACGCGAGCACGTCCAGCCGCGCACCGAGCGCCGCCACCGCGACGATGCCCAGGTACACCGGCACCTGGCGCCACAGCGCACGCCATTGCGCGGCGGTCGGCCGCCGAGCCTGCGAGCGACCCGGGCCATCGGGTGCCGGCAGGCCGGCCCAGAGCCGATAGAGGCCCCACGCCATGCACCGCCCGATCAGGAAGGCGACGGCCACCCCCGTCAGGCCGCCGCCCAAGGCGACGGCGCTCAGCGAAGCCACCAGGCGCCACGCCCCTTCCGCGACGCTGACCGCCGCGACGATGCGCACGCGTTCCTGTCCGATCAATGCCGTCTCGGTCACCAGCGTGGCGCCCGTGGGCAGCATCGCCGCCGCGACGGCCAGCAGCGCCGGATACAACGAGGGCTCGACGGCCCAACGACCATAAGCGGCCAGCGAAAGACCCAGGACCAGGGCGACCGGCATCGCGAACCACCGATGATGCGCGAGCCGCTCGGCCAGATCGCCGGGCCGTGTCGCCACTTCGCGCGTCAACGGGACGTGCAGCCCCAAAAGCGGCAGGCCCTGCAGCAGCGCGAACAGGCTCATCAGCAGCGCGAAGCCCCCGAGTTCAGTCGCGCCGAGCAGGTGCGACAACCCCCAGAACAAGGTCATCGACAGCAGCGCGGCCCCGATCCGCGCGACTGTCGCAGCGCCCAGGTTCGCGAGCACGCGCCGGATGCCGAACGAACCGTTCATCGGGCGTCTCCGCGGCCACCGGCGCGCGCGCGCGCCTGCGCGTGCCGTTCGGTCAGCAGCATCGCCTGCAGCAGGCCAGCCACCAGCCACAGCATCGCCATCCGCACGTCGGCGTAGTAGTTGTCCGAAGCCAGGAAGAACAGGTTGCCGGCCACGCCGCCGGCCAACCCGATGCATACTGCGAAGCGCCCGGGGTCGAGCCAGCCGCGCTGTCGCCAGGCCGCCGCGATGAGGCACACGAAGATCGACAGGAACAGCACCAGCGCGGGCACGCCCAGTTCGACGGCCAGCAACAGGTAGTAGTTGTGAACGACCAGTTCGCGCAGCATCTTCTGGTAGTCGGGCGACACGAACGCGAATCCCGGCGGCGTGTAGGCCATCGATACGCGGTTGTACCCGCCATAACCGATGCCGGTCAGCGGGTGGTCGCGCAGCATGTCCATCGCCTGCGACGCCAGCAGCGACCGCGATTCGAGCGACCGTGAATCGGGCCCGAAGATCCTGTCGACGATGCTCGGCATCGCCACCGGCACCAGCGCCAGCATCACGGCGAGCGCGGCGAGGCCCCGGGCGATCTGCCGGCCCCGGATCAGCCCGGCCCGCCAGAACGCGGCCACGCCGAACACTCCACCGATGCCGAACGAGATCCAGCCGCCCCGGGTCAGCGTCAGCGCCAGCGCCAGCGCCCCCATGCCGAGCACGGCCGCGGCCAGCAGCCGCGTCCGTGCGCGCAAGCGCGTCGGCCCCAGCATCACCAGGCACAGCGCGACCGGCAGCACCAGTGCGAGGTAATCGGCCAATGCATTCGGATGGTTGAAGAATCCGACGGGCCGGAACGCCGATCCGCCCGACAGGCTCAGCACGGTCTCGTGGTCGGGCAGCTTGATGCCGGGCAGCGCCAGCGGCGACCGCGTGGCCGCCTGCGCGAACACGTGCAGCGACTGCGCGATCAGCATCGTCGACCCGGCCGCCAGCATCACGCGCCAGTCGCCGCGACCGCGCATCGCCCACGACATCAACCAAAACGCGATCACGTACTTCGAATAAGCCAACGCCGTGGCCATCGCCAATCCGCCGGCCGGCGAGCGCAGCGCGCCGATCCACATCCACGCGAGGAAAGCCCCTGCGGCCACGTCGATGCGCGACCACCTGATCGGACGGCGCTCGACCAGGCGCCGGCGCAGCAGCCACGACACGCCCCACGTGAGCAGCACGAGGTCCATCGCCGACAGCGACAGCCCCGGCGCATCGGAACGAAACCGCATGTCGTCGGGCGAGATCAGGGCCTTGACGATGTCGACCGGCGCGGCCGCGAACAGCACGAACAGCAGCGCCCGCATCGGCTGACGCGTGGCGAACGGCCAGCAGGCGACGGCCAGCGCCACGGCGAGCGCGGCGCCGATCGCCGGCGACTCGATCGCGAACATCAACGCCGCCGCCCCCACGCAGGCCAATGGGGCGAAGGCCAGCACGATCCACGCAGGCATCGACGCCGGTCCGGGCGGAAACGGCAGCACGCGCATCGTCACGCGACGCTCCGCGACAACCACTGGGGCACGTAGCCGGGCCGGCGGTTCAGCACGACTCCCATCACGCGCCCGCGATCGATGTGCGTGCCGGCCAGCGCGCGCGCGACGGCCTCGCGCCGCGTGCGACGGGCATCGACGACGATCAACGTCGCATCGGCCAACTGCGTCAGGCAGCCGGTCCGCGCGAGCACGCCGGCATCGACGATCGTGATCGCGAACCGCGCGCGAAACCCGTCGAACACGCGATTGACGGCCGCCACGCGCATCAGCATCGATGCCCGCGCGCCGACCCGCGTCGGCATCACCTCGACGCGATTGACGGTCGAGCGCACCCATTGCGCATCGATGACGCGGCCCTCGGCGATGCAGTCGAACAAACCGGCGCCGGCCACCGGCACCTTGAAGCAACGGTGCAGCGACGGATGCGCGGCGTTGGCATCGGCGACGGCGACCTGCGCCGCGCCGGCCACCGCCAGACGATGGGCCAGCCGGCCGACGATGAAGCTCTTGCCCTCGCCCGGCTCCGCGCTGCTGATGACGAGCACCTTGCCCCAATACGCAGGTGCGCCACGGCCCACGCCGGGCAGTCGGTCGATCGGCGAGTCGGCCGCCGGCAGCACGCCAAGCCGCCGCGCGACGCCGAGCGCCAGCGTATCGAACGGATTGGCGTCGAGCCGATCGTCGTCGGCGCTCATCGCCGCCCTCGCGCGCGCCGGCCCGGGGAGCGTGTCCGCTCGGGCACGATCGCCAGCACGTCCAGCCCCAGCGCATCGCGCACGCTGTCGGCCGACTGCAGGCGCCGGTCCAGCCATTCGAGCACGCACGCGAGCAGCGCGCCGAGCATCAGGCCGACCAGCGGCCCGCACAGGATCGTCATCCAGACGCCCAGACGGCTGGCCGGCTCGGGCACGCGCGGCGCCTCGGTATTGAGCTGGCTTTCGATCGACGACAGATTGACCTTGAACAGCAGCTCGATCTGGTCGAGCTTGCGCTGCAACTCGATGTAGCGCGCCTGCGCCTGATTGCGCCGCCGGTCCAGGACATCGACGTTGACGCTCGCGCGCACCATGTCGCGCGTCTCCTGCAGCATGCGGGCGCGCAGCTTGTCGATCGCGTCGCGCAGCGTGCGGACCGCCTCGTGCCGGTCCGTGTAGGTCTCGCGCAGCGTGTCGAGCCGGGTCTGCAAGTCCTGCAGGTCGCTGCGCAGCTTGGCGGTCGGCGGCGGTATCGATGACGCCGCGGCCTCGCCGGGGACCTTGATCTGCTGGCCGGCCAGCGCGGCGGCGGCGGCGCCGGTCGTGAACCGGATGTATTCCTGCTCGCTGCGATACAGCTCGGCGAGCGCGTCATCGGTCTGAGCGCGCAGCACCTCGGTCGCGCGCTGGATCAGCAGGTCGGATTGCGCGGCGTCGAGCTCGTGGTAGGCCTGCAGCAGGCCGGCCAGCGCATCGCGCGTCAGCAGCGGATCGGTGCCCGTCAGGCTGACCGAAATCACGTTGGACGTGACGTCGGCCGCTTTCGAGCGCACGGGCTCGATCACGAGACTGGCATCGAAGGCCTTCCACGCGTCGACCAACGGATCGGGCCGCGGCGCGTCGCCGTCGTCCTCGTGCTGGCGGGCCGGCAGCAGCGAACCGACCGCATCGACGAGAGGCTCGAACGCGACGGCGACCGCCGAGCGCTTGAAGTGCTCGGGCCGCAGGTGCCAGCGCCCGATCACCTGCTCGATGCTCGAACGCTTGCGCAGCAGCGTCATCTCGGTCTCGATCCGGCGGGCCGGCGGCTGCTGCCCGACCGCCTCGCTGTAAGCGGCGACGCCCGACAGCAGCGACGGACTGCCCTGGTCCATCTTGACCAGCACCTGCGCCTGCGCGGTATACAGGCGCGGCTGGCGCAGCGCGCCCATGATCGCCAGCGCGCCGACCAGCAGCGTGCAGGCGAGGAGCAACGGCCAGTACTTGAACACGAGCCGCAGCGCGTCGGCCGCGCCGAATCCGTCTCTGCGCGAGACCGGCGGCTCCATGGCGAACAACGTCTGTTCGGACGGCGTGGTCATCCTCATCGGGCCCCTCAGCGCACCGGCTGCGAGCCGTTGAACAGATACGAAAAACTGAGCGCTCCGTTGCGCAGGAACGGCACGTTCTTGAACACGTACTCGTTCAGCGTCTCGCTGACGGTGGCGGCGCGGCTCTGCGGGAACACGACGACGTCGGACGCGCGCAACCGCACGTCGCTGGCCACGGCGGTCGTGAAGGCGCCGGCCTGGGAATCGCGCGCCAGCATCGAGCGCAGGTCACGTTCGATGACCGCCGCGCCCGTTTCGTACCGCCGCACGACGACGACCCGCGACAAGTCCGCGGTCGGCAACCGGCCGCCGGCCTCGAACGCGGCCTGCATCAGCGTCAGCCCCGGCCGGAATGCGAACACGCCGGGACGCGTGACCTCGCCGCCGATGAACACCTGGCTCGGCGGTGCGTTGCGCACGCTGACCTGTGGATCGAGCGTCGGCAGGCCCGGCTGGCTCCAGCGTCCGCCGATGCGCACGCGCTGGTTGACCGTCGACCGCACGAGCACGGTCAAGTCGGGCTTGCGCAGATAGACGGCGTAGCGCCGCCGAAGCTGCTGCTGCAACGCCTCGGGCGACAGGCCCTCGGCGCGCAGCGCACCGATCAATTGCAGTTGCAGCCAGCCGTCCGGACGGATCGTCACGCGCTCGTTGACATCCGGCGCGTATGGAAACTTCAGTTCGATCTCGTCGCCGGCCTGCAGCAGGTACTGGCGCGCGACGGTGCCACCGGCCTCGCCCCCGCCTTCGATCTTGTCCGCACCTTCGCCTTCATCCACCCGCAGTCGCGCGCGGATCGCCTCGCGCAGTTCTTCGGGGGACAGCCCCGCCGCCTGCAGCGTCCCGGCATAAGGGATCGTCACCCTGCCATCGGCGCGCACCCGCGTCGACACGTCGAAGCGCGGCCAGTCGGGATCACGCACGTCGATCTCGTCGCCGGGCTGCAGGCGATAGGCGGGCTCGGGCTGCCGTTCGAGGGCATCGGGAAAATGATCGCCGTAATGCACGAGTCCATGGGACGGCACGAGCCCACGGGACGGCACGAGCCCATCGGGCGATCCGTTGCCGTCACCGTCCGGCCGCACGTCCACCGCCCGCGCGGCATCGACCGAAGACGACGAAGGCGCGCCCGCGCAGGCGGCGAGCGCGGCCAACGCAACCAGCACGCCGCCCCGCCACGGCCATGAGCGCGCGCGCTGCGCCGGCGCCGCGGCACGCGCCGGCGTCATCGACCGGACCGTGTCGCGCGCCACTCAGCCCCCGACCGTCTCGGTGTGCTGGATCAGGTCGGGGCCGAACGCCAGCGTGCGCGCCATGCGCTCCTCGACGCGGCGCGCCACCGGCAGGTGCTCGCGCAGCAGGGCCTCGTACAGCGACAGCGTCGAGCGCCATTCGAACGCCTGCTCGTGCCGGTCGATCGCATAGGCGCTAAGCACCGCGATCAGGTCCGGATTGGCGAGCAACTGGTCGATTCGGTTTCGGCAATCGTCGGCGCCGCGGAAATAGACGGCCGACTTCTGCGCGACCCAGCGATTGAACGGATTGTCGTGCGCGAGGATCGCATTGCCCGCGCCCATCGCTTCGACCAGCGAAGGGTTGGTGCCGCCGACCGTATGGCCATGGATATGGAACAGCGCGTTCGCGCGCAGCGACTGCACGATCTTGGCATCGTAGATCGCGCCCGGAAACAGCACGTCGGGTCCCGCGGCATCCTGGACCTGGGCGTGATAGCGATTGCCGCGCACGTCGAACCGGCCGAGCACGACGAGCTTGACCTCGCGCCGCACGGCGGAAAACGCCTTGACGATCTCGAGCACCGAGTTCTCGGGTTCGGGCCGGGCGATCACCGTGACATAGCGTCCGGCCCGGATGCCCAGCTCGGCCAGCGGCGAGACGGGCGCGCTCTCGAGCCGATCGGCGCCATAAGGGATCATCGTGATCTTGTCGGCGCTCGTGCGTGTCCGCAGGTGCTTGGTGATCTCGGGGTTATCGGCGATAAGGTGGTCACCCAGCCAGCATCCGAGCCAATCGTTGACCCAGAACCAGGCTTTCGCACCCGGCCCCCATTTGGCGCGGCCCCACTCGATGCCATCCATGTTGATCAGATTGGTCACGCCTGCCGCGCGAAGCCGTGCGCCGAACATCGCGGTGTTGTAGCCGAGCGTCAGCGTCACGTGCACGTTGCGCCGGAGCACGTCGGTGATCGAGGACCAGTCGAAGCGGATCGTACCGATAGGCGTATCGCTGGCCGGCAGCATCACGCGCGTGATGCCCTGCCATTCGTCCTCCTTCATACGGCGCAGGCCAGGCGTGTGGCAGTAGACGATCACGTGCCAACCAATACCCGTCAGGTGCAGGGCCAATCGCTCGGCGAATGTCTCGAACCCCCCATGCGACGCCGGTATGCCACGAATGCCGAGAATGGCGATCGTGGGGCGGCTCGATTGCTTGCGGGATGAGGTCATCGGCGAGAACTAAGTTCTTGCGGGTTGGCGGAAGCGGGAGACGAACGGAGGGAGCCGGCCATCGATGGCCGGCATGGACCCCAGTGTAGCCTTATCTCCACGGCACGAATGTCAAAGAGTTGATCGGGGGATTGCACGGTCTCAAGACTCGCAACTAAGTAAAGGAGCGGTTTTTGGTACAGCACGGCGACACACCGGAGCACGCGGCCGCACAAGCGAAAAAGCGCGGAAAACAGACGAATTCCGTCGGAATCGATCGGATGTCCGCATCGGCACGCGGTGCCGCAGGCCTATGGACGACACGTGGACAACGTGTCGATGCGAGAGGATTCGCTAGCCAGGACGTCGGTATGCTTTACAAGGCAAGATTCTGGACGCGCCCTTACAGCCGAAATCTGCCAATGGGATTAGTCCTTTAGTCCTATTTACATTGATGAACACGCGCTCACGCGCTGCCTCGTCCCGAGCACCATGGCATCGCCACGAACCCGGCCGCGATACGCCTCGAACCCGCGCATGGCCGGACCTGGAGCCGCTCCGGCCCGACCGGTTTCATTCAGCGTGACACGCGTCCGGGTGGTCCGATCAGGTATCTTTCGGAGGCGATCCCCCAACAACCTCACAGACATTCCGACCATGACTGATACCAATGCGACGCTGCCGTTGAGCGGCCTGCGGGTCGTCGAATTGCACGCGATCGGCCCCGTGCCGTTCGCGGGCCAGTTGCTGCGCCAGCTGGGCGCGACGATCCATCGCGTCTCGCCGCCGCAGGATCCGGGCCTGGGCGTGGGCAAGAGCGGCCAGTACGACATGCTCAACGCCGGCAAGCTGGTCGAGACGCTGGACCTGAAATCGGCCGAGGGCATGGCCGCGCTGGACAAGCTGCTGGCCACTGCCGACGTCATGCTCGAAGGGTTCCGCCCCGGCGTGCTCGAGCGCCTGGGCCTGGCTCCCCAGACGCTGCTCGGCAAGCATCCCCGGCTGGTGATCGGCCGCCTGTCGGGCTGGGGCCTGAAAGGCGCGCTCACCGACCGTGCCGGCCACGACATCAACTATCTGGGGCTGACCGGCCTGCTCAACGCGATCGGCACGGCCGAGCGTCCGGTTCCGCCGCTGAACGTCGTCGCCGATTTCGGCGGCGGCGCGATGCATCTGCTGGTCGGCGTGCTGGCCCGGCTGGTCCAGCGTTCGATTTCCGGCAAGGGCGGCACTGTCGAAACGAGCATCCTGGCCGGCACCGTCGGCCTGTCGCCGATGTTCTACGGCATGCTGGCCAGCGGGGCGTGGCAGATCGGCCGCGAGGCCAACCTGCTGGACGGCGCGCCGCCGTTCTATCGCGTCTACAAGACGAAGGACGACAAGTTCGTATCAGCCGGCCCGATCGAGGCGAAGTTCTACCTCGAGATGATCAAGCTGACCGGAACGCAGGGCCAGGTCGATCCTGCCAAGCAGATGGACCGCGGCACATGGGCCGAGACCGCGGCCACGTTCCAGAAGGCGTTCCTGACGAAGACGCGCGACGAATGGGCCGAGCTGGCGCAGCATTGCGACTGCTGCGTCGCGCCGGTGCTCGATTTCCTCGAGGCGACGCGCCACCCGCACAACATCGACAACCGCCTGTACAAGGCCGAGCCGTTCCCGCAGGTCGACCAGCTGATGGAGTTCGACCGCGGCCTGCGCTGATCCGGCGGCCCTGCTCGTTCAGGGCCTCTGTTCACGCAGGGATCGAACCCGGGCCGAGAGGCCCGCACGCCGGGTCGAGCCCTATTCGATCACCCGCAGCGACTCGACGAAGACCTTCGCCTGCTCGCGATCGATCAACGGCCCGATGACGACCGCCTGCCAGACGCGGTCGCCACGGCCGGCGAACCGCGCGAGCATCTCGATCCGCCGCGCGTCGCGCTGTGTCTCGCCGGCCGCCCCGCTCCCCGGGCTGGCCGCCTTCGCCGCGGGCCCCGGGCCGTGCGCTTCGACCTGCCAGCCGTCGACCCGTCCACGGACCTGCCCCGCGCCGTCGACGATCGGCACCTCCACGGGCTCGGCGCTTTGCTCGACACCACGCAGGTTGCGGACCATCTGCGCGCGCATCGCCGCCAGTGCGCGCTCGCGTTGACTCGCGGCCAATGCGTCCGTGTGGCGCGATGTTTGCGCCCCCTGCGCCCCGGCCGCCGCGCCCGGCAAGCCCGGCACGCCGAGCGCCCCCATCGGCAGCCGGATCGAGCCGACCGCGAACGACATGCCCTCGACCTCGACGGCCCGCATCGACATCTCGACGTCGAGGCCGTCCAGGTTGATCCGGCGCTGCAGATGCGACGGCTTGCCCGGCAGCATCACGCGATAGCCGTCGTCGCCGGCCTGCACCTCGCGCCAGTTGAACGCCGGCGAGCAAGCCGACAGCGCCAGCGCGAAAACCAGCGCCCGGCCGATCCGCCCATGTTTGAAGCGATCCATCATGACGTCCATCGAGCGGCAAATGCCCGCAAAGGATCGGAGCATAATCGGTCGAACGCCAAGGAGTCCCCTCTGATGATCTACGAATTCAAATCCCGCGCCACCGGCAATCTCGTGATGACCCAGGACGTGGCCGAACGCCTGCTCGGCATCATCGGCAAGTCGCCGGGGCCCACCGGCATCATCACTGCCGAGCAGATCCCCGGCGCGATCGATGCGCTCCGGCAGGCGATCGCGACCGAGAAACGCGAGGGCCCCGCCAGCGTCGGCACGCCCCGCGCGCAGGCGGCCAAGGACGACGACGAGCGGGACGACGAACCTCCGATCGGCCTGGCGCAGCGCGCATTCCCGTTGATCGAGATGCTCGAGCGGGCCGGCGCGGCCGGCAAGGACGTCACCTGGGGCATCTGACGAAGCCGCGACCGAGACGCCGATCCGTTCGCTCGATCCGACGGGCGCGCCATCGGCCTCTCCCTGGCAATGACAGGATCGGTCTATGATGGGCACAGAGACGAAGACGCCCCGCCCGCCTGGCGCTTCAGGTGGCCCGCCCACCCGAGGCCGGCATGTCGACGAGGGCGCAGGAACTCGACTACTGGAGATCCCTCGTGGACATGAATCGACGGCAGTTCTTCAAGGCCACGGCCGCGGGACTGGGCGGATCGAGCCTCGCGATGCTGGGCTTCTCGCCGGCCCCCGCGCTGGCCGAGGTGCGCCAGTTCAAGCTGGCCCGCACGACTGAAACCCGCAACACCTGCCCCTACTGCTCGGTCGGCTGCGGCATCCTGATGTACAGCCTGGGCGACAACCCCAAGAACGTCACCCAGGGCGTCATGCACATCGAGGGCGATCCGGATCATCCGGTCAACCGCGGCACGCTGTGTCCGAAGGGGGCCGGCCTGCTCGATTTCGTGCACAGCTCGAACCGGCTCAAATACCCCGAGGTGCGCGAGCCCGGCGGCAAGACCTGGAAGCGCATCTCGTGGAATGAGGCGCTGGACCGCATCGCCCGGCTGATGAAGGCCGACCGCGACGCGAACTTCATCGCCCGGAATGCCGACGGCCAGACCGTCAACCGCTGGCTCAGCACCGGCTTCCTGGCGGCCTCGGCCTCATCGAACGAAACCGGCTACCTGACGCACAAGATCAACCGTGCGTTGGGGATGCTCGTCTTCGACAACCAGGCGCGCGTCTGACACGGACCGACGGTGGCCAGTCTGGCCCCGACGTTCGGACGAGGCGCGATGACCAACCACTGGTGCGACATCAAGAATGCCGACCTGGTGTTGATCATGGGCGGCAATGCCGCCGAAGCCCACCCCTGCGGTTTCAAGTGGGTGATCGAAGCCAAGCATCACAACAAGGCGAGGCTGGTCGTCGTCGACCCGCGCTTCACGCGTTCGGCCGCGATGGCCGACTACTACGCGCCGGTGCGCGCGGGCAGCGACATCGCGTTCCTCGGCGGCGTCATCCATTACCTGCTGTCGAACGACAAGATCCAGCACGAGTACGTCAAGCGCTATACGAACGCGCCTTTCATCGTCAACGACCGCTACAAGTTCGAGGACGGGCTGTTCTCCGGCTACGACCCCGAGAAGGGGACGTATTCGACGGCCACCTGGGGTTACGAACTCGACGAGCAGGGCTACGCGAAGGTCGATGAGTCGATGCAGCATCCGCGTTGCGTGATGCAGATCATGAAGACCCACTACTCGCGCTATACGCCCGAGATGGTCGAGCGGATCACCGGCACGCCGAAGGACAAGTTCCTGAAGGTCTGCGAGTACATCGCGTCGACGTCGTCGCCCGACCGCACGATGACGATCATGTACGCGCTCGGGTGGACGCAGCACAGCCAGGGTTCGGAGATGATCCGCACCGCGGCGATCGTGCAACTGCTGCTGGGCAACATCGGCGTGGCCGGCGGCGGCATGAACGCGCTGCGCGGCCACAGCAACATCCAGGGCCTGACCGACCTGGGCCTGCTGTCGAACTCGCTGCCCGGCTACCTGTCGCTGCCGCGCGATACCGAGCAGGACCTCGACGGCTACCTGAAGTCGCGTTCGCTCAAGCCGTTGCGCCCGAACCAGATGAGCTTCTGGCAGAACTATCCGAAGTTCTTCGTCAGCCTGCAGAAGGCGACGTTCGGCGACGCCGTCGACGCCAGCAACCGGTGGGGCTACGACTGGCTGCCCAAGTGGGACAAGCTGTACGACGTGATCCACGCGTTCGAGCTGATGAACCAGGGCAAGATCAACGGCTACTTCTGCCAGGGCTTCAACCCGGTCGGCTCGTTCCCCAACAAGCACAAGATCGTCGCGGGGCTGTCGAAGCTGAAGTGGCTGGTGACGATGGACCCGCTGAAGACCGAGACGTCCGAGTTCTGGGAGAACTTCGGCGAGTTCAACGACGTCGACACCGCGCAGATCCAGACCGAGGTGTTCCGGCTGCCGACCACCTGCTTCGCCGAGGAAGACGGCTCGCTGACCAACTCCAGCCGCTGGCTGCAGTGGCACTGGAAGGGCGCCGAACCGCCTGGCGAAGCGATCAGCGACATCGAGATCATGTCGGCGCTGTTCCTGCGGCTGCGCGAGCTGTACCGCAAGGACGGCGGCGCGTTCCCGGATCCGATCGTCAACCTGCACTGGCCTTACCTGATTCCCGCCTCGCCGTCGGCGCAGGAACTGGCGATGGAATACAACGGCAAGGCGCTGGTCGATCTCGTCGATCCGAAGGATCCGACCAAGGTGCTGGTCAAGGCCGGCGAGCAACTGTCCGGCTTCGGCCAGTTGCGCGACGACGGCACGACGTCGTCCGGCTGCTGGATCTACACGGGCTCGTGGACGCAGGCCGGCAACCAGATGGGGCGGCGCGACAATGCCGATCCTTATGGCATCGGCCAGCACCTGGGCTGGGCCTGGGCTTGGCCGGCCAATCGGCGCGTGCTGTACAACCGCGCGTCGGCCGATCCGTCGGGCAAGCCGTGGATCGCGGGTCGCACGCTGACGCGCTGGAACGGCAAGGCCTGGGCCGGCTCCGACATCCCGGACATGCGGCCCGATGCGGCGCCCGATCAGGACGTCGGACCATTCATCATGAACGCCGAGGGCGTCGCGCGGCTGTTCGCGCCGACCGGCATGGCCGAGGGGCCGCTGCCCGAGCATTACGAGCCGATGGAATCGCCGCTGACCGCGAACCCGCTGCATCCCGACAACCCGCTGGCGTTCCATAACCCGGCGGTGCGCGTGTTCCCCGGCGATCGCAAGAACTTCGGCACCGCGAAGGAGTTCCCTTATGTCGCGACCAGCTACCGGCTGACCGAGCACTTCCATTACTGGACCAAGAACGTGCGCACGTCGGCCGTCATCCAGCCGCAGCAGTTCGTCGAGATCGGCGAGCAGCTCGCCAAGGAGAAGGGCATCGCGCACGGCGATCGCGTCAAGGTCTCGTCCAAGCGCGGCTTCATCAAGGCGGTAGCGGTCGTGTCGAAGCGGATCTCGTCGCTGACCGTCGACGGCAAGACCGTGCACACGGTCGGGCTGCCGAACCACTGGGGTTTCGTCGGCGTGACCAAGCCCGGGTACCTGGTCAACACGTTGACGCCGTCGGTCGGCGACGCCAACACGCAGACGCCCGAGTACAAGTCGTTCACCGTCAACATCGAGAAGGCATAAGGACGCCGCCGCCATGTCATCGCTGCAATCCCTGGACATCGCCAAGCGGTCGGCCACCACCACACCGTCCCCGCAGGCGCGCCACCAACCCGACCTGGCCAAGCTGATCGACGTCACGAGCTGCATCGGCTGCAAGGCCTGCCAGGTCGCATGCATGCAATGGAACGATCTGCGCGACGAGGTCGGCATCAACGTCGGCGTCTACGACAACCCGGCCGACCTGACGCCGGAGTCATGGACCGTCATGCGCTTCTCCGAGGTCGAGCCCGAACCCGAGGCCGGCAAGCTCGAGTGGCTGATCCGCAAGGACGGCTGCATGCACTGTGAAGACCCGGGCTGCCTGAAGGCTTGCCCGGCGCCGGGCGCGATCGTCAAGTACACGAACGGCATCGTCGACTTCATCTCCGAGAACTGCATCGGCTGCGGCTCGTGCATCACCGGCTGCCCGTTCAACGTGCCGCGGATCTCGCAGAAGGACAACAAGGCCTACAAGTGCTCGCTGTGCTCGGACCGTGTCGCCGTCGGCCTGGAGCCGGCCTGCGTCAAGGCCTGCCCGACCGGCGCGATCCGCTTCGGCACCAAGGAAGCGATGAAGGACTTCGCGGCCGACCGCATCGAGGACATGAAGGAGCGCGGCTACCAGAACGCCGGCCTGTACGACCCGCCCGGTGTGGGCGGCACGCACGTGATGTACGTGCTGCAGCACGCCGATCGGCCCGAGCTGTACCACGGCCTGCCGAAGGATCCGAAGATCGATCCGATGGTCGGCCTGTGGAAGGGCGCGCTGAAGCCGTTGGCGATGCTGGCGATGCTCGGCGGCGTGGTCGGCAGCTTCATGCACTACATGAAGGTCGGCCCGGTCGAGGACAAGGACGATAAGGACGATAGGGACGATGGGAACGAACGGAGCCATCGCGGCAACGAGGGTGACGGCGGCGATGGAAACGGCCACGGCGGTGACGTGGACGTCATCGACGCCACCGGATCGCCGGGAGGAAAACGATGAGCGCGAATCCTTATGACCAGGGCGGCCTGGCCGGCGCCGCTCCCCGCCGGCCCGGATCCCGGCCACGGCTGTTGCTGCGCTATGCGGCCGGCTCGCGGCTTAACCACTGGATGGTCGCGATCCTGTTCTTCTGCGCGGCGCTAACCGGCCTGGCGTTCTTCCATCCGTACTTCTATCCGCTGGTCAACCTGTTCGGCGGCGGGCCATGGGCGCGGATCCTGCACCCGTTCTTCGGCGTCGCGATGGTCGTGTTCTTCCTCGGCCTGTTCTTCCGCCTGGCCCGCTACAACGTGTGGAACCGCCAGGACACCGCGTGGGTGCGGCACGCCAACCAGATGCTGGCCGGCAACAAGGACGGCATGCCCCCGGTGGGCCGCTACAACGCCGGCCAGAAGGCCGTCTTCTGGCTGATGGCGCTGTCGCTGCTGGTGCTGCTGGTCACCGGCATCCTGTTCTGGCGGCCTTATTTCGCCTACGACTTCCCGATCTGGGCCGTGCGCCTGGGGACGCTGCTGCACGCCGCGTCGGCCACCGTGCTGATCCTGTCGATCATCGTTCACGTCTACGCGGCGATCTGGGTCAAGGGCACGATGCGCGCGATGACGCGCGGCACCGTCACCGAAAGCTGGGCAAAGCGCAACCACCCGCTATGGTACGAGGAAGCCGTGCCGAAAGACCGCCGCTGAAATGGCCGACTCCTCTTCCTCCGTCCCGCCGCCAAGCGCTTCCACCTCGCCGTCGAGCGTGACGGCGCGCCTGCTGAGTCCCGAGCAGATCGCCGTCAAGGCCGGCCAGACCGTGCCCTTCCTGCGCCTGCCCGATGCCGCACGGCTGTACGCCGAACGCGCGGCCCGCCTGGATGCGCTGGCCGACGGGCACGCGATCGGCGACTACCTTCGCTTCATCGCGCGGGTCGCCGAGGCGCAACAACGGCTGGCCGCCGACTATCCGGTGCTGCCGCTGCCCGACGCCGCGGCGATCGCCTTGGCCGCCGATCGCATCGAACCGCCGCTGCCGGCGGATCGCTGGCCGCGCTCGCCACTATGGATCGACGGCCTGCGCCGGCTGCTCGACACGTTGTCGGCCTCGCTGCCTGACGGCCCGGCGCGATCGCTGATCGCCGCGCTGCGCGATGCACCCGCCGAGCACCTGCAATCGCAGGCCGACCGCATCCTGAACGGCGTGACGCTGGGGCTGAACCTGGCCACCGCACCGTTGATCGCCGCCGCCCTGCAGGTCTACTGGACCGCGCTGGTCGCGCAGACCCTCGCGGCCCACGGCGCGCAGGCCTTCGGCCGCACGCATGCGGCGACGCGCTGCCCGTGCTGCGGCAGCACGCCGGTCGCCAGCATCACCCGCATCAGCGCCGAGCAGTCGGGGACGCGCTACCTGCACTGCTCGCTGTGCGCCGCCCAATGGCACATGGTCCGCGTCAAATGCGCGCACTGCGAGAGCACGAAAGGCATCCATTACCAGGAGCTGTCGCGCGGCGAGGGCACCGGCGGCAGCGAAGGCGTCGGCGGGGCGACCGCGAGCGCGGGCCTCTCGGAAGCCGAGATCGTCCCGGGCAACAGCCGCAACGCCAAGTCCGCCGCCGTCAAGGCCGAGTGCTGCGACGAATGCGGCCATTACCTGAAGATCGTCTACATGGAACGCGATCCGTCCGTCGAACCGGTGGCCGACGATCTCGCCACGCTGAGCCTGGACCTGCTGGTGACCGAAAGCGGCAGGCAACCGGCCGGGGCCAACCTGATGATGTGGTTCGGCGAAGAGGACGGCGAGGGCGGTCAGGAAGGACGGGGCTAGGGCCTGTTAACGCTAAGATCGCCCCCGCGCCGAGGGGCGTCAAGCGCTGTGGCTAGGCGCGGGCGAAGCGGCGTACCCGAGGTA
>JAKPAM010000279.1 GCA_029779435.1 Pseudomonadota bacterium
CGTTACGCCCGAGCAGGCTGACGATCTCGCCGGGCGCGACGTGCATCGTCACGCCGTGCAGCACGTGGCTCTTGCCGTAATAAGCGTGCAGGTCGCTGACCTGGAGCGAGGCGCCGCGCATCACCGGTCTCCTTCGTCGGCCGGCGTGCCGAGATAGGCTTCCTGGACCGCCGCATTGCCCCGGATGCGTTCGGGCACGTCGGTCGCGATGATCTGTCCGTAGACGAGCACCGAGATCCGGTCGGCCAGGCCGAAGACGACGTTCATGTCGTGTTCGACCATCACCAGCGTCTTGCCTTCGGTCACGCGGCGGATCAGTTCGACCGCGTGGTCGCTTTCGGAGCGGCTCATGCCCGCCGTCGGTTCATCGAGCAGGATCACGTCGGCGCCGCCGGCGATCGTGATCCCGATCTCCAGCGCGCGTTGCTCGGCATAAGTGAGCAGGCTGGCCGGCACGCTGCGGCGCGCGGTCAGGCCGATCCGCTGGAGGATGTCCTCGGCGCGCTCGGCCGCGTCGCGCAGGCGGCTGAGCCGATGCCAGAACGAATATCGGTAGCCGAGCGCATACAGCGTCGCGCAGCGCAGGTTCTCGAAGACGCTCAGCCGCGAGAAGATGTTGGTGACCTGGAAACTGCGCGACAGGCCCATGCGGTTGATCTCGAACGGCTGCGCGCGCGTGATGTCGGTGCCGTTCAAACGGATGCTGCCTTCGCTGGCCGGGAAGCGACCCGAGATCAGGTTGAACAGCGTCGACTTGCCGGCACCGTTCGGGCCGATCACCGCATGGCGCTCGCCCGGTGCGATCGCCACGTCGACCCCGCGGATGATCTCGGTCTGCCCGAAGCGTTTGCGAACGCCGTCCAGCGCGAGCGCTGGCGTCATGCCTGCTTGTCCATCGTTCATCCGCGTTGCTCCATCGCCGCCGCCTCGGCGGCGTCCCAGGCCCGGACGAAGCGCTGCTGCGCCCAGCGGAAGGTGACGCCGCCCACGACGAGCAACGCGACCACCGCCGCCCACGTGACGCCCGACGCCGTATCGAACGCGATGCCGAACACCGTCGTCGTCGTGCTGCCGCCTGCTTCGAGCAGGCGGTGATAACCGAGTTCGACGACCAGGATCGTCGCGGCCAGCAGGATCACTCCGCTCGCCAGTACCGCCAGGTAGTGCGGCGCCAGCCGGCCCATCATCCGTTGCCGGATCGCTTGTACGTTCATCATCACCAGCGACGCCAGGCCGCCCGGCGCGAACAGCACCATCAGCACGAAGAAAGCGCCCAGGTAGAACTGCCACGCCTTCGTGTAGTCCGACAGCGCGACCGCGAACAGCACGAAGACGATGGCGCCCAGGATCGGCCCGCCGAAGAACATCGAGCCGCCGATGAACGTGGCCAGCAGCACGCCGCCCGAACGGATCGCCGAGACGTTCTCGGCCGACACGATTTCGAAGTTGATCGCCGACAGGCCGCCCGAGATGCCCGCGAAGAAGGCCGACACGATCAGCACCAGGTAACGAACCCGCTGCGTGTTGTAGCCGATGAACTCGGCCCGCTCGGGGTTGTCGCGCACGGCGTTGGAGATGCGGCCCAGCGGCGTGCACGTGAACGCGTACATGCCGATCATCGACAGCAGGCACCACGCGGCGATCAGGTAGTAGACCTGGATCCCCGGCCCGAACGTGATGCCCATGAAGGGTTCGCCGATCACGCGGTCGGTCATGATGCCGCCCTCGCCGCCGAAGAAGTCGGGAAACATCAGCGACATCGCGAACACCAGCTCGCCGATGCCCAGCGTGATCATCGCGAACGTCGTGCCGGACTTCTTGGTCGTGACGAAACCGAGCACCACGCCGAAGAACGCACCGGCCAATCCGCCGACCAGCGGGATCAGCGACAGCGGCAGCCACGGCGCGCCCTGCGCCATCCAGTTCATCATGTGGATCGCGTAGAAGGCCCCCAGCCCCGAATACACGGCATGGCCGAACGACAGCATGCCGCCCTGCCCCAGCAGCATGTTGTACGACAGGCAGAACACGATCATGATGCCCATCTGCGACATCAGCGTGATCGCGAACCCGCTGGTGAACAGCAGCGGCAGCACGATCATGACGACCGCGCTGAGCACCCACACGAGCCCCATGCGGCTGCGCGGCTCGGCGATGCCCACGCCCCGGGCGGCGATATCGATCGAATCGGCGGCCATGTCGATCAGCTCTCCCGCGTGCCCAGCAGGCCCTTGGGCCGGAACACCAGCATCAGCACCAGCAGCACGTACGGCAGGATCGGCGCCAGCTGCGACACCTTCAGCGACAGCACGTTGTAGAACGGCGAGTCGGGGCTCAGCGTGATGCCGCCGTCGGCCAGCGCCGAGACGACCGACGCGTCGATCGCGATCGCCAGCGTCTGCAGCACGCCGATCAGCAGTGACGCCAGGAACGCGCCCGCCAGCGACCCCATGCCGCCGACGACGATGACCACGAAGATGATCGGGCCGACCAGGGCGGCCATCGACGGTTCGGTGATGAACGCGTTGCCGCCGATCACGCCGGCCAGACCGGCCAGTGCCGCCCCGCCGCCGAACACCAGCATGAACACGCGCGGCACGTTGTGCCCGAGCGCCTGCACGGCGTCCGGATGCGTGAGCGCCGCCTGGATCACCAGCCCGATTCGCGTGCGCGTCAGCACCAGGTAGATCGCGATCAGCATCAGGACCGCCACCACCATCATGAACACGCGATAGACCGGGTAGCTGGTCGTGAAGATGTGGAAGGCCGTGCCTTGCAGCGACGGCGGGACCGGGTACGGCACCGCGGCCTTGCCCCAGACGAGCTGCACCAGTTCGACGATGATGTACGACAGGCCGAAGGTCAGCAGCAGCTCGGGAACGTGGCCCCACTTATGGACGCGCCGCAAGCCGTATCGCTCGACCAGCGCGCCGCAGCCGGCGACGAGCAGCGGCGCGAGGAACAGCGCCGGCCAGAAACCCAGCCACGAACTGATCTGGTACGCGAAGTACGCACCGAGCATGTAGAACGATGCGTGCGCGAAGTTCAGCACGCCCATCATGCTGAAGATCAGCGTCAGGCCCGAGGACATCATGAACAGCAGCAGCCCGTAGCTGATGCCGTTCAATAGCGACGTACTGATCAGTTCGACGGACATGGCCGGCGGTCGCTCAGGGCTTGGCCGGACGCTTCATCTGGCACGACGTCGGCTGCGCGGCGACATAAGGCTCGAGATACGCCTGCGTCGCCCAGCCATAGCCGGTGTTCTCCTGATCGTACTTGACCGTCTTGCCGTCGACTTTCTTCCAGGTGGCGATGATGACCGGTTGCTGCAACTGGTGGTCGGTGGCACGCATCTCGATCTCGCCGTTCGGTGCCGTCACCTTGGCGCCTTCCATCGCGTACGCGACCTTCAGCGGTTCGATCGAGCCGGTGCGCTTCATCGCGTCGGCCAGCAGTGCCATGCCCTCGAAGGTCTGCATCGTGTAGAAGTCCTCGTTGTACTTCTTCTTGAAGCCTTCGAGGATGTCCTGGCCCTTCATCTTCGGATCGTTCGGCTGCCAGTTCGCGACGATGTTCACGCGGTCGGCGCCGGCGGCGCCCATCGCCGTCGGCACGCCGGTCGTGCCCGCGTAGTACGTATAGAAGTCGGCGGTCAGCCCGGCATCCTTGGCGGCCTTGACCATCAGCGCCAGGTCGGCGCCCCAGTTGCCGGTGATGATCGTGTCGGCGCCGGCGGCCTTGATCTTGGCGATGTACGGCGAGAAGTCCCGTACCTGCGCCAGCGGATGGCGGTCCTTGCCGACGACCTGGATGTCTGGCCGCTTCTTCTTCAGGTATTCCTCGGCGGCCTTCTCGACCGAATGCCCGAACGCGTAGTCCTGGTTGATCAGGTAGACCTTCTTGATCTTCGGGTTGCTCGCCATGAACGTCGTCAGCGCCTCCATCTTCATGTCGGCATTGATGTCCAGGCGGAAGTGCCAGAAGCTGCACTTCTCGTTGGTCAGCGACGGATCGACGGCCGCATAGTTGAGGTAGAGGATCTCCTTGCCCGGATTGCGCTCGTTATGCTTGGTGATCGCATCGTTCAGCGCCAGTGCGACACCGGAGCCGTTGCCCTGGACGACGTAGCGGATGCCCTGGTCGATGATCGACTTGAGCGCGGTCAGGCTTTCCTGCGGGCTCAGCTTGCTGTCGAACGGCACGATCTCGAACTTGACGTCGCCGGCGAGCTTCTTCTGCGTGGCGTAGTCGGCCGCGTACTGCCAACTGCGCAACTGGTTCTGGCCCAGCGGCGCCATCATGCCGGACTGCGGATCGATCCAGGCGATCCGTACCGTGCCGGACTGGGCGTGGGCGCCGGGCGCGAACAGCGTGGCGGCCAGCAATCCGCCGGCGCAGGCCGTCCGGATCCACGAGGTCGGGCGCCGCGCGGCGGCGATGAGAGGCGGACGGGATGCATGGCGGGGCGGGCGCATGGATGTCTCCTTGACGCGTGTCGATGAGAGTCCGCGCGGCGCTTCGACGCCGATGTTGCCTGGCCGCCGAAGCGGACACGCGCGTTCCGGAAAATGCATTTCATGTTACCGCGCCGCCGCCTCCCGGACTCACTCCGCGCGAGCCCGGGCTTTCCCGGATCAGGCCGTGGGTAATACGTAATCCTTGAAGACCTCGCGCAGCCGCGTCTTCAGGATCTTGCCGGTCGCGCCCAGCGGAATCGCCTCGACGAACTGCACGTCGTCGGGCGTCCACCATTTGGCGATCTTGCCGTCGTAGAACTGGATCAGCTCTTCGCGCGTGACCTGCGCGCCGGGCTTGAGCGACACGATCAGCAGCGGGCGCTCGTCCCAT
>JAKPAM010000021.1 GCA_029779435.1 Pseudomonadota bacterium
GCGCCGATCTCCGGGCCTTCGCCGCCGTCGCCGCGGTGAACGCGCCAGTCCGGCGCCTTGTCGGCGTCGCTCTGCTCAGCCGGAACGATCGAGATACGGATGTCGAGGGTCGCCGTCTCGATGATGCCTTCGTAGCCTTTGGCGGTGCGGAAGAAGCTGCCGATCTGCATGATGATCTCCTTTGAGTTGGCAGGCGGTGAAGCGGATCAGCGCCAGACGAGCGGCGCGGTCGGGGAGTCGCGGGTGAGGATCGGGACGGCGCGGCCGAGCACCGTGGCGGCCGACAGCGGGCCGAAATATCGGCCGTCCATGCTGTCGGCGTGATCGGGGTTGAGCATCAGCAGCTCGCCGGCGCGCAGCGTGCGGCAACCCTGCCAGACCGGCAGCGGACGGCCTCGGCCGTCATGCTCAAGGGCGACGGCGACCGGCCGCGCATCGACGCTCACGACGGCGCCGACGCGGCAAACGCGCTGCCCCGACCGCGCGGCGACATGCTTCAACAGCGGCACGCGCTCGCCGAGATAGCCGCGCTCCGCCAGCCAGCGCGCCAGCGGCGCGGGCGGCGTCACGGCGACCAGCGGACCAACGGCAGGGTCGCGCTCGGGCTCGATCCGGTAGAGACCGAGCGGTGCGCTGGCGCTGGCGTTCCAGACGAGACGCGGCAGAGGATCGAAGACCGCGATGGCGGCGAAAGATGCGCCGAACAGCGACGCGGAGGCAGCCGTGGCGATGGTCCAGCTCCGGCGGGTCATCCTTCGATCTCCCGGCGCTTGAGCCAGGCGCGATGACGCTCCAGCGTGTAGGGGCGCGGCGACTGACCGGCGGAGATGCGGTTGGCGACGTGGCGCCAATGGTCGGGCGCGGCGTCGCACGAATCGACGCCAGCGGCTTCCGTAGCGTCGATCGCTGCGAGAACCTGACTGACCTTAGGCCAGCCCTCGATCGTCAGCAGGATGTCGCCGCCCCGCCGCACGAACGGCAGCGTCGTGAACGGCTCACCGGCGCGGACCGCGCGCACAATGTCGATGCGTGAGCTGACAGTACCGTAATCGTTCGCCGCCCAGCGGACGAACGCGAAGATCGCGTCGGGCCGGAAGCGGACGATGCGGCGACGGCGGTCCACGATCTCGTCCACGGCGACCCGGCCGAACCTGATCCAGTGCTCGATCCGCTTCTCGATCCAGGTCAGCTCGACGCGGGTCATGCCGTCTTCGGACGGCTGGCGGTGGCGCATGGGCGAAGGCGGGACGGTCATCGCCGGCTCCGGGCGATGGCCGAATCCGCGCGCGGCATGAGGTCGTCCTGCCCCGGATCGGAGGTCGAATGCTTGATGCCGATGTCGGCCCAGGCACGCAGGTCATCGACCGAATAGACGACGCGGCCGCCAATCCGGCGGTAGGCCGGGCCGGTGCCGAAATAGCGGTGCTTCTCCAGGGTGCGCCCCGAGAGGCCGAGAAAGCGCGCGGCTTCCGGCGTGCGCAGGAAGCGGGGCGGCAGATTGGAGGGCGTATCGGACAAGTGACGGCTCCTGCGGGCGGTGGCGGCAGGAGGCGTAATTGTCAGAACCGAGGCGGCCGGGTGGGGTATGAAGATGTGCGGCTGCACGGATGCGACCACCCCCTAGAAGGTGTCGCTGGGGGAATCGGATCAACGGATGCGGAGCAGTTTGCGGTAGTCGCCGTTCATCATGGCGATGCCGTCGCG
>JAKPAM010000023.1 GCA_029779435.1 Pseudomonadota bacterium
GCGCCGATCTCCGGGCCTTCGCCGCCGTCGCCGCGGTGAACGCGCCAGTCCGGCGCCTTGTCGGCGTCGCTCTGCTCAGCCGGAACGATCGAGATACGGATGTCGAGGGTCGCCGTCTCGATGATGCCTTCGTAGCCTTTGGCGGTGCGGAAGAAGCTGCCGATCTGCATGATGATCTCCTTTGAGTTGGCAGGCGGTGAATCGGATCAGCGCCAAATGAGCGGCGCCTCGGGTGTGTCGCGGGTGAGGATCGGGATGGCGCGGCCGAGCACGGTGGAGGCCGGCAGCGGCCCGAAATAACGGCCGTCCATGCTGTCGGCGTGGTCGGGGTTGAGCATCAGCAGCTCGCCGGTGCGCAGCGTGCGGCAGCCTTGCCAGACCGGCAGCGGGCGGCCGCGGCCGTCGCGCTGCCGGGCGACGACGACGGGCCGCCCATCGACGCTCACGACTGCGTTGATGCGGCAAACGATCTGCCCCGGCCGGGCCGCGACATGCTTCAACAGCGGCACGCGCTCGCCGAGATAGCCGCGCTCCGCCAGCCAGCGCGCCAGCACCGGTGGCGGCGTCACGGCGACCAATGCACCGTTCGGCGGATCGGGAAGCGGCTCGATCCGGTAGAGCCCGATCGGCGCGCTCGCGCTGGCGTTCCAGACGACGCGCGGGAGCGGATCGAACACCGCCACGGCGAGGAACGACGCGCCGAACAGCGAGGCGGCGGAGGCCGTCGCAATGGCCCATCTGCGGCGGGTCATCGCTCGATCTCCTGGCGTTTGAGCCAGGCGCGATGTCGCTCCATCGTATAGGGGCGCGGCGGTTGTCCGGCTGCGATGCGGTTGTGGACGTGCCGCCAATGATCCGGCGCGGCGTCGCACGGATCGACGCCAGCCGCCTCGGTCGCGTCGATCGCGGCGAGCACTTGGCTGACCTTGGGCCAGCCTTCGATCTTGAGCAGGATCTCGCCGCCTGGCCGCACGAACGGGAGCGTCGTGAACGGCTCGCCTGCACCGACCGCGCGCACGATGTCGATGCGCGAACTGACCGTGCCGTAGTCGTTCGCCGCCCAGCGGACGAACGCGAAGATCGCGCCTAGCCGGAAGCGGACGATGCGGCGGCGGCGATCAACGATCTCGTCCACGGCGACGCGGCCGAACCTGATCCAGTGCTCGATCCGCTTCTCGATCCAGGTCAGCTCGACGCGGGTCATGCCGTCTTCGGACGGCTGGCGGTGCCGCATGGGTGACGGCGGGACGGTCATCGCCGGCTCCGGGCGATAGCGGAATCCGCGCGCGGCATGAGGTCGTCTTGCCCCGGATCGGAGGTCGAATGCTTGATGCCGATGTCGGCCCAGGCGCGCAGGTCATCAACCGAATAGACCACCCGGCCGCCGATCCGGCGGTAGGCCGGACCGGTCCCGAAATAACGGTGCTTCTCCAGGGTGCGCCCCGAGAGGCCGAGGAAGCGTGCGGCTTCCGGCGTGCGCAGGAAGCGGGGTGGCAGATTGGTGGGCGTATCGGACAAGTGACGGCTCCTGCGGGCGGTGGCGGCAGGAGGCGTAATTGTCAGAACCGAGGCGGCCGGGTGGGGTATGAAGATGTGCGGCTGCACGGATGCGACCACCCCCTAGAAGGTGTCGCTGGGGGAATCGGATCAACGGATGCGGAGCAGTTTGCGGTAGTCGCCGTTCATCATGGCGATGCCGTCGCG
>JAKPAM010000055.1 GCA_029779435.1 Pseudomonadota bacterium
ACGAGGCCGAATACCGGCAGGGTCAAGGTAAGGACGGCGGACATCGGAGGGGCGTGAGCCGTGATCGTTGGCCGGCTCGGGACGTGGTGAGCGTCAACGGGAAATGAGCGCGGGAAGAACGGTGTTGTTCCAAGGATCCACTCCCTCTTCGAGGACCGGATCGCCGGGTATTTTGCGTCAGAATCCTGTCCACCGGCGGCGCGGTCGCGCGTTGATCGGTAGGCGGATCGCTATCCGCGGGTCTTTTCTGCGGCTTCGGCCGTTTCTCATCGCAGCACGCCCGCTTCCCCTCTCGCCGGAAGGGCGGACTGCCCGCGCAGGGTGGATATGAATCTCGTTGCTCGTGGTGCGCGGTCTTCGTTGTCGACGAAGCGCCGATCGATCGTCGCGGCCCTTGCCGCCGCATGGTGCGTGCCGGCGCTTGCCGATCCGACCCGTCCTGCGCCGGCTCCGGCGATCCGGGCCTCCGGAGGGACGGCGATCAAGCCGGCCGCCGTGACCGCCACGACGGCGCCGACGATGGCCGTGCCCGCGATACCGTCGCCGGCCACCGCGCCGATCGAAGCGGCGCCGGCCATGGGTGCGGGCGGTGTCGCCGTCGTGCTCAACTCGCGCGACGCCACGGTGTCGCTGATCGACATGGCGACGTTCACCGAGGTCGGCCGCGTCAACGTCGGCAAGGAGCCGCACCATCTGTATCCGACACCGGACGGGCGCCAGTTGATCGTCGCCAACGCGATCTCGAACGACCTGGATCTGCTCGATCCGGCGACCGGCAAGCCGACCGGCCGCGTGCGCAACATCGACGATCCTTATCAGATCAGCTTCTCGCCGGACCGCAAGTGGTTCGGCGTCAACGCGCTGCGGCTGGACCGTGTCGACCTGTACCACTATGACGGGGCCGAGATGAAGCTGGCCAAGCGCGTGCCGCTCGCCAAGGCGCCCAGCCACCTGTGGTTCTCGTCGGACAGCCGGTGGCTGTACGTGACGCTGCAGGAGAGCGACGAGGTCGCGGCGATCGACGTCGAGCGCCAGGAGGTCGCATGGCGGATGCCGGTCGGCAGGCAGCCGGCCGGGATCATCGTGACGCCCGATGACAAGTACCTGATGGTCGGCGTGATGGGCGAGGACTACGTGCTCGTCATCGATCCGGCCAGGCAGGCCGAGGTCGCGCGCATCGTCACCGGCAAGGGGGCGCACAACTTCCGCGGCCTGGGCGACAAGCGCCACGTGTTCGTGTCCAACCGCGTCGACAACACGATCTCGAAGGTCGACATGACGACGCTGAAGGTCGTCGATACGATCGCCGTGCCGGGCGGCCCCGATTGCATCGAGGTGACGGCCGACGGCAAGCAGTTGTGGGTGACGTCGCGCTGGGCCAAGCGGATTTCGATCGTCGACCTGGACCAGCGCAAGGTCGTGCGGGTCGTCAACGTCGGCCGCTCACCGCACGGCATCTTCTTCCAGCAGCGCGCGCCGCTGCTCTGAACCCGTGATCGAATCAGCCGCGCCCGATGCATTCCCGGGTTCCGAGGCGACCATCGTGCGAATCCTCAGGATCGCCGCCGCGGCGATCGGCTCCGCCGCGGCGCTGGCGAGCGCCCCCGTCCAGTCGGCCGGTGCGGCCGCGACGGCGGCGGCCGGCACCGCCAACGGGGTCGCCACGGCCGTGGCACCGCCAACGGCCTGCCGCGGCACCGTCTACCTGACGCTGGACACCGGCAACATGAGCCAGGCCGAACGGATCGCGCGGATCCTGCGAGAACAGGGCGTGCGCGCGACGTTCTTCCTGGCCAACGAGAGGACGCCGCGCGACGACCATGCGCTGGATCCGTCGTGGCAGCCGTACTGGCGTGCGCGTGTCGCCGAAGGCCACGCGTTCGGCAGCCACACGTTCGATCACGTGTACTTCCGCGCGATGGATGCCGGCGATCCGTCGCGGGTGATCGCTCGTCCGCAGTTCGGCGACGCGGCCGGCAAGACCGTCCGCTGGAACGCCGCGCAGGTCTGCGACGAGATCCGGCGGGTCGACGAGCGTTTCGCGGCGATGACCGGGCGGCGGCTCGATCCGTTCTGGCGGGCGCCGGGCGGCAAGGCGCCGCCGGCCGTCATGCGGGCCGCGCAGGCGTGCGGCTATCGCCACGTGTTCTGGGCACCCGCGGGCTTCCTGGGCGACGAACTGCCGTCCGAGCCGGTCCATACGAACGCGGTGCTGCTCGAGCGCGCGCTGCGGACGATCCGCGACGGTGACATCCTGATGGCGCACCTGGGCATCTGGTCGCGCAAGGATCCGTTCGCGCCGATGCTCGAGCCGCTGATCGCCGGGCTGCGCGAACGGGGTTTCTGTTTCGCGACATTGAATGAATCGCCGGCGCCGGCGCGGGCCGCGATCGGGAAGGGATCCTGATGGACGCGCTGGCCGAGGGCTTTGCCCGCGTGCAGATGTGGCTGTTCGAGGGGCTGATCCAGCCGCTGGTGTTCAACCTGGGTTGGATGCGCTGGCAGGAAGAGGCGTTCGATGCGACCGAATGGCTGTTGGCCGGTATCGTCGAAGTCGTGCTGCTGGCCGTCGTGCTCGGACTGCTGCAGCGTTGGATGCCGGCCGAGCCGATCGTCGATCGCGCGTCGATCAGGACCGACATCCTCTATACGCTGCTGCATCGGCTCGGGGCCTTCTCGCTGCTGGTGTTCGCGCTGGTGACGCCGCTGATGGATGGCATCGAAGGACATCTGCGCATGCTGGGCCTGTCCCGGCTCAACGTCGACCAGATCTGGCCGGGGGTCACCGACCAGCCGCTGGTAAGCTTCGCGATCTACCTGGTGATCTTCGACTTCGTCGACTACTGGGTGCATCGCGGGCAGCACCAGCTCGATTGGTGGTGGCAATTGCATGCCGTCCATCACAGCCAGCGGCAGATGACGTTCTGGACCGATGATCGCAATCACGTACTCGACGACCTGCTGCATGATGGCCTGTTCGCGGTGCTGGCCGTGTTCATCGGCGTCGGGGCGGGCCAGTTCATGTCGTTGATCATCGCCGTGCGCATCATCGAAAGCCTGCAGCACGCGAACCTGCGCTGGCGGTTCGGCGCGGTCGGCGAGCGCCTGCTGGTCAGCCCGAGCTTCCACCGCCGCCACCACGCGATCGGCGCCGGGCACGAGGGGCGGCACCAGGGATGCAACTTCGCCGTGTTGTTTCCGATCTGGGACGTGTTGTTCGGCACCGCCGATTTTCGTCCGGGCTTCGTGCCGACCGGGATCCGCGATCAACTGAGCGGACGCGACTATGGCCGGGGCTTCTGGCGGCAGAACTGGTTGGGGCTGCGTCGGCTGTTCGGCATCGATGCGCGGCCGCCGGACGAAGGAGTGGGCGGATGCTGAACCGGGTGGCGCAGGCGTTCACGCAGGGTGTGCGCAGCCAGTTCAAGTCGCCGATGCTCAAGCTGCTGCTGGTGCCGTTCGTCGTCGCCCTGCTGCTGTGGGGCGTCGCGGTCTGGTTCGCCTGGACGCCGCTGGTCGCCTGGCTCGACCAGACGCTGTTCGATTCGACCGGGGTCATGCGCTGGGTGCAGGAGCAGATGACACGGATCGGCATCGCCGATTTCGGCCGCGCCGCTTCGTCGGTGATCGCGATGTTGCTGTGGGTGCCGCTGGTGTTCATGTCGGCGACCGTGGTCATCGCCGTGCTGGCGATGCCGCTGGTGACCCGGTACCTGGGCCAGCAGGACTATGCCGACGTCGCGCGGCGGGGCAGTACGTGGGACGTGCTGCCGAGCCTGTGGAACGCGCTGAAGGCGTTCGCGGTGTTCGTGATCGGCTATCTGGTGACGATGCCGCTGTGGCTGATTCCGCCGTTGGCTTTCGTCGTGCCATGGCTGTGGTGGAGCTGGCTGACCGCGCGGCTGATGCGGTTGGACAGCCTGATCGAGCATGCCGATCCGGTGGAACGCCGCGCGCTCATCGCGGCCAACCGGCGCGAGTACGGGGTGCTCGGGATGCTGGTGTCGGCGCTGAACTACGTGCCGCCGCTGTTCCTGATCACGCCGGTGCTGTCGGCGCTGGTCTTCACCCACTATTCGCTGGCCCGGCTGCGCGAGCGACGGGCCATGCCCGAACGGATCGAACATGGCATTCGGCCTGATCATCATCGGTGACGAGATCCTGTCCGGCAAGCGGCAGGACAAGCACTTCCCCCGTATCGTCGAGTTGTTGCGCCAGCGCGGGCTGTCGCTCGGATGGGCGCACTACGTCGGCGACGATCGGGCCGCCCTCGTCGAGCTATTGCGCCGCACGTTCGCCAGCGGCGACGTCGTCTTCTCGTGCGGCGGCATCGGCGCGACGCCCGACGATCACACGCGGCAGGCGGCGGCGGCCGCGCTCGGCCTGCCGTTGGTGCTGCATCCGGAGGCGGCCGCGCTGATCACCGCGCGCGTCGCCGAGACGGCCGCGCAAGGGCAGGGCAGCGCCGACATGACGCTGCCGGACAACCAGCGCCGCCTGAAGATGGGTGAGTTTCCGGCCGGCGCCGACATCATCCCGAATCCGTTCAATCGGATTCCCGGGTTCCGGATCCGTCACCACTGGTTCGTGCCGGGCTTCCCGGTCATGGCCTGGCCGATGCTCGAGGCCGTGCTCGATACCCACTACCGGCATCTGTTCCATCGCGAATCCGCCGGGGACCGATCGATGATCGTCCGCGGGCTGGCCGAGTCGACGATCTCGCCGCTGATGGAGGATGTCGAGCGCGATTTTCCGTTGATCCGGGCCTACAGCCTGCCGTCCGTGGGATGGGACGGCGGCCGCCGCCACATCGAGCTGGGCGTCAAGGGTGATCTGGTATCGCTGGAGGCCGCGTTCGCACGACTGCGCGAGGGCGTGCTGGCGCTGGGCGGTGAGCTGGACGGCGAGCCGGCGGCGTGCGGCGAACCGGGCCATGCGCCGGTGAGCTGCGGAGCGGCTGGCGGAGCAGGCGACGACGCTGCCGATGGATCAGAAAGTGAAACACGCCACGGATCGGACGGCGAACCGGACCGCGGGCCGGAGGCCCAGGCCGGGGCGCCGGCTGACACGTCGCGCCAGAAGGTGTCGTAACGCGTCAGCCCGGCGTGACGCAGTGTGGCGCACGCCTGCCGTCGCCATGGCGGCATCCGCGATCGGGGCCTGGAAAAGAAAAAGCCCGGTAGACCGACCGGGCTCAAAGCACCCCTGGAGGAGGAGGCTTCAGGTGGTGCTGGAGGAGACAATCAAACCGCTTCTACCGCTCAAACCGCCGCCGATTTGCGCGCCGCACGGGGCGCGATCTTCGACGCAGCCGCGATGTTCGCCTCAGCCAGTTCAACGGCTTGCTTCGTGGCTTTGTTGACTTGCTCGAACGCCGTGTTGGCGGCCGACAGCGTCGACTTCACGAAGGACACCATGCTCTCGGAACCGGCGGGGGCATTTTTTGCCAGCACGTCGAACGCCGAGGTGAACTGCTTGTTGCTTTCCGCGACTTGCTTCTCGAACAATTTAGCAATCTCCGTGCCAGCTTCGTTCGCGATTTCGTAGACATGCTTGGCATACGAGGCGGCCTTGTCGGCGGCGGGCTGCGCGGCGCTCATCGCGATCTCGGCCAGCGCCTTCGGATCCTTGGCCGACAGCAGCGCCTTGAAGTGCTCGGCCGATTCGGTCAGCGTCGCTTTGGTCGCCTGGATGTGCAGTTCGGCCAGCTTCTCGAAGCTCTCGACAGACTTCATCGCGATGGTCTGGAACGTCTCGAGCGCGGCTTTTTGCATCTGGGTGAATTTTTCGGGGGTCATGATGGGTATCTCGCTGTGCTGAATGAGGGCGGATTCGCGGGGTGGGGCAGCGGTCGGCCAACGTGCCGGTCGGTGCCGGAGCGTTGCGGCGCTGCCTTTTGTGCGTTGCAACAAAACGCATTTTAGGCCTTCGCTTCCGGGTGTCAACCTATTTCTGTTGCAGTGCATCAATGTGACATCGCGGAGGATGGGCAATGGGCTCGGAGCGCCGGCGCGCAGCCCCGATCGGCGGGTCGAAGGGGCCCGGCGATCGGCTCGTTGCAGGGTCGCCACGACAGGGGGGCGGCGCTACCGCCGTTCGTCGGCTGCCCAACGGTCGGAGCGCGTCGAAGTCGGCTTTTTTCGCGTCGAATGTGACGCGGTCAGTCGCGGGAATGGCTTTTTTGGGCTGATTTTCTGACCGTCTACGGCCAGAAGTGACGCAGTTCGGACAATCGGGCAACTCCTCATGTGCCGGTGAGGAGATAACGGTAAATCTTTAAAAACACTAGGGATTTGGGATACTATCTGTGTCCCGGATCTGCGCGGCACGCGTTTTGCGCGAGATCTCGGCCTGCCGGAGCGTATCTCGTGACAAATCCCCCCAAATTCCGCCATCGATCGTTCAAAATCACCCTTCTGTCCGTAATTTCTATTATTTGTTTACACGCTCCGGGTGTCGGGGCGACAGGGGCGGGCAAGGCGAAGGCGGGAAGGTCGGCGGCACAGGCGGCGGCTCCGAAGGCGACGGCCAAGGCGGTCTCTCCTCGGCCCACGAAAGGCGAGACGGCGGGCGTTGCCAAGGTATCGGCGCGGGCTGCCGCTCGCCCCGCGGCCAAGACCGCGGTCCGGCCGATGCTGGATCGCAAGGCCGCAGTGGTGTCCGGCGCTCGCCGGGCAGCGCGCGTGGTGCCGGTATCGGCCGCGTCGACGATGATCGGTCGCCCGTCGATCGGCCAGGCGATCGGCTTGCACGCGGTCGAGGATCCGCTGGATCTGCATTCGGCCGTCGCGCTGGTCGTCGATTCGCGTTCCGGCGAGCCGCTGCTCGAGAAGAACGTCGGCGCCGTGCTGCCGATCGCGTCGATCTCCAAGGTGATGACGGCGATGGTCGTGCTCGACGCCAATCAACCGTCGAACGATGTGCTGGAAATCTCGCAGGCCGATGTCGACACCGAGCGGTTCAGCAGCTCGCGCCTGCGGGTCGGCAGCCGCCTGACCCGCGCCGAAGCGCTGCAGGCCGCGTTGATGGCGTCCGAGAATCGCGCGGCCAATGCGTTGGGCCGCTACTATCCGGGCGGCATGCCGGCGTTCGTGCGGGCGATGAACCGCAAGGCGGCCAGCCTCGGCATGGTCGACTCCAATTTCGAAGAGCCGACGGGTCTGTCGAGCCGTAACGTATCCAACGCTGTCGATCTAGTGCGGATGGTCAGGGCCGCCTCCGACTATCCGTTGATCCGGCAGTATTCGACCGCGACCGAACTGGCGATCGACAACGGCTTCCGCACGGTCAGCTTCCACAACACGAATCGGCTGGTCGATACGCCCAACTGGGACATCGGCCTGCAGAAGACCGGTTACATCTCCGAAGCCGGCAACTGCCTGGTCATGGAATCGCGGATCGAAGGCCGGCCGGTGATCATCGTGCTGCTCGACTCGGCTGGCCGCGGATCGCGCTTCGCCGATGCGCAGCGGATCCGTCGATGGATCGAAGACGGGCCGGGGCGCACCGCCACCCAGCCGGGCAAGATGACCCAGCACCAGGCGTCGCTCGGATCCTGAACGGAGACGGGCGCGCGACGCGCCCTGGACGGGACGGGCCCCTTGTCGAGTCCCGGTCCCGGGTCTCTGTCGCGTCCGGCCCGGCCTTACGTGTCGCCGACCTCGTAGCCGAGCGCCTGCGAGATCTCGCTCGCCGTGCGACAGAGCAATTCGATCCAGTCGTCCTGGACGAAATCCGCCGGGGCCGAGATCGACAATCCCGCCACCAGCTTGCCGACGTCGTCGCGGATGCCCGCGGCGATGCATCGCACCCCGAGTTCGAGTTCCTCGTTGTCCCGCGCATAGCCGCGCGAGCGGACCATCGCCAGTTCGCGATCGAGCCGTACCGGGTCGGTGATGCTGTTGTGCGTGTGGCCGGCCAGGCCGGTCCGGTTGACGTAGCTACGGATGTTCTTGGGCTCGTCGGCCGCCAGGAACAGCTTGCCCACCGACGTCAGGTGCAACGGCGCGCGGCCACCGACGGCGCGTACCACCTGCATGCCCGAGCGCTCGGACAATGCGCGCTCGATGTAGACGATCTCGTCGCCCTGGCGGATCGACAGGTTGACCGGCTGCGACGTGGCCCGATGCAGTTCCCGCATCGGACCGAGCGCGGCATCGCGCACGCTCAGGCGCGACTTGACCAGGTTGCCCAGTTCGAGCAGCCGCATGCCGAGCTGATAGCTGCCGGGTTCGCCGCGATCGACGAAGCGGGCGATGACCAGGTCGTTCAGGATCCGGTGCGCGGTCGACGGATGCAGTCCGGTCCGCGCCGACAGATCCTTGAGGCTGACCGGATCGTCCTGAGCGGCCAGCGCGTCGAGCAGCGAGACGAGGCGTTCGATCACCTGGATCGCGGTTTTTTGTTCCGCTCCGGCAGAGGGCGGCGACGGCTGCCCGAGCGGGCCCGAAGAAGAGAGGGCGGCCGCGGAGGGAGCGGGTGAAGCGGCGGACGAGCGGCGCATGACAGCGGATAGCGCGAAAGATTCGATACGGTGGAGGGTTATACCACCCTGTGAAACGTCCCTCAAGCTGCGGTGCCATGAGGGGCGACGTGCCGATGACGACGGAGGGCCTGTTCAGACGCGCAGCAAACCGGTGCGATGCGCGATCGCCGCCATGCCCCGGGCGGCCGGCAGGCCGCGCGCGGCCTGCCAGCGCCAGCCGTAGTGGTCGAGCGCCAGTCCGTAGCGCCAAGTCAGATCCGGGTTGGCGACGACCAGCAGCGGCAGGCCGTCCCGCAGCTCATCGCTGATCGCCGACAGCTCGGCGCCGATCAGCAGCGCCGACAGGTACGACGGCAGCGCCGGGGGTTGCATCCGGTCGAGCAGGGCTTCGGCGCGGGTCGTGAACAGCAGCGAGGTCAGCGCTTGCGGATCCTCGCCGATGCGATCCAGCCCCAGCTTGAACGCGGGCAGGTCGAACTCGGGTTCCGGGCGGCGGAACAGGCGGCCGAGGATCGAATGCGAGGACAGCACGTCGAACAGTTCGCCGGTCATGAACGTCCGGAAGCTCCGGATTCGCGACCGTTCGGCGCGGACCCATTTGCTGTAGGTGCCGGGCAGCAGCAGGTGGGCCTCGCGAAGCCCTTCGGCCTCGAGCGCGCCGAAGACCTGGGTCTCCTCGCCGCGCATCACGTCCGAGAACGCCGCGTCGGGATCGGTGCACACGCCGGGGATGATCGCGAAGCGCCGTCCGGCCAGATCGTCGAGCCAGGTCAGCGCGCCGCACAGGTCGTCCAGGCCGGCAGGCACCGGCAGGAAGCTCGTCTCGCGCCAGCCATGGCGGCTGCCGATCATGCCGCAGGCGACCGCGGGCAGGTCGCCGCGCGCGCGCAGCCAGGGGGCGCACAGGGTTTCGAAGGCACCGAGGAATTGCCCCCGCTCGATCCGCTGGACACCGGCGCGCGCGTCGAGCTGTTCGACGATCGTCCCGTTCGCGTCCAGCAGGTAGGCCCGCAGCGAACTGGTCCCCCAGTCCAGGCCGATCAACTGATCGTTGTCCATCGAGTCAGTATGCCCGCGGAGCCGGTCGCCGCGCCAGCGCCGCGCGCGGCGTGGAGGCGGCCCCGGCAGGATCGTCGACCGCTTGCTATCATTTCCGCTTCATGACGCTGACCGAACTCAAGTACATCGTAGCCGTCGCGCGCGAACGCCATTTCGGGCGCGCCGCCGAGGCCTGTTTCGTCAGCCAGCCCACGCTGTCGGTGGCGATCCGCAAGCTCGAGGACGAGCTGGGCGTGCAGTTGTTCGAGCGCGGCCCGGCCGAGGTATCGGTCACGCCGGTCGGCGCGCAGATCGTCGAGCAGGCGCAGCGCGTGCTCGAACAGAGCAACGAGATCCGCACGATCGCCAAGCAGGGCAAGGATCCGCTGTCCGGTCCGCTTCGCCTGGGCGTCATCTATACGATCGGGCCGTACCTGCTGCCCAAGCTGGTGCCCGAGATGATCGCCACGACGCCGCAGATGCCGCTGCTGCTACAGGAGAACTACACGGCCAAGCTGCTCGAGGAACTGCGTCATGGCGATATCGACGTCGCGATCCTGGCCGATCCGTTTCCGACCGGCGGGTTGATGACGCAGGCGCTGTACGACGAGCCGTTCCTGGTCGCCGTGCCGCGCCATCATCCTTGGGCCGACCGGACGGCGATCGGCTCCGACGAACTCAAGGACGAGACGATGCTGCTGCTCGGCTCGGGCCACTGCTTTCGCGACAACGTGCTCGAGGTCTGTCCGGAGCTGTCGCGCTTTTCCCAGAACACGGTCGGCATCCAGAAGACGTTCGAGGGGTCGTCGCTAGAGACGATCCGCCACATGGTCGCGTCCGGCATCGGCATCACCGTCGTTCCCCAACTCGCGCGCCAGGATGGCATCGACGAATCGCTGTTGACCTACGTGCCTTTCGCCGATCCGGTGCCGCACCGGCGGGTGCTGCTGGCGTGGCGCAAGAGCTTTTCGCGCTCGGCCGCGATCCGGGCGCTGCGACAGGCGATCGACCGGATCGATCTGCCCGGCGTGACCCGTCCGAACGAAACGGCCACCCCTGCGCATTGACCCTGGCCGCCCGTGGGGACCCGGGCCGGCCGCCGGCGTCCGGATCCCCGCGGCGAGCCGACGCATTCAGAGAGTATTCGATGGCATCCCGTCCCTCCTATCCGACGCTAGAACAGACGATCGGCCACACGCCGCTGATCCGGCTGCAACGCATCCCGGGCGCCGGCAACGACGCGCGCGGCAACGTGCTGCTCGGCAAGCTCGAGGGCAACAACCCGGCAGGCTCGGTCAAGGATCGGCCGGCGCTGTCGATGATCGCCCGTGCCGAGGCGCGCGGCGAGATCAAACCCGGCGACACGCTGATCGAGGCGACGTCGGGCAATACCGGCATCGGGCTGGCGATGGCGGCGGCGCTCAAGGGTTACCGGATGCTGCTGATCATGCCCGAGAACCAGTCGCTCGAACGGCGCCAGGCGATGAAGGCCTACGGCGCCGAGCTGCTGCTGGTCAGCGCGCAGGACGGGATGGAAGGCGCGCGCGACCTGGCGGACCGGATGCAGGCCGAGGGCAAGGGGCGCGTGCTCGACCAGTTCTCGAACGACGACAACTGGATCGCCCATTACGAGACCACCGGTCCCGAGCTGTGGGAGCAGACCGGCGGTCAGATCACCCACTTCGTCTCGGCGATGGGCACGACCGGCACGATCACCGGCGTGTCGCGTTACCTGAAGGAAAAGAACCCGGCGATCGAGATCATCGGCGCGCAGCCCGAAGACGGTTCGTCGATCGCCGGCATTCGCAAGTGGCCGGCCGAGTACATGCCGAAGATCTATCAGCACGCGATCATCGACCGTACCGAATCGGTCAGCCAGCAGGCGGCCGAGGACATGGCCCGGCGGCTGGCCGCCGAGGAAGGGCTGTTCTGCGGCATCTCGGCGGCCGGCGCCTTCGTCATCGCGCTGCGGATCGCCGAGGCGGTGCGCGACGCGACGATCGTTTTCGTCGTCTGCGACCGCGGCGACCGCTACCTGTCGACCGGGGTGTTTCCCGGGTGAAGCCGGCTTCGCCCGCGACGGCCGGCGGCAGGCGACCGGACGTCGTCAAGGGCATCGCGCTGCTGATCGCCGCGGTGTTCTGCTTCAGCGTGCTGGACTCGCTGTCCAAGACGCTGGTCCAGCGCTACCCGCTGATGATGGTCGTGTGGGCGCGCTACGCGGCGCACGTCGCGATCATGCTGGTGCTGTTGCTGCCGCGGATGGGCCTGTCGCTGTTCGTGACGCGCCGGCCGGGGACGCAACTGGTGCGCGGCCTGGCGCTCGGGCTGTCGTCCGTGGCGTTCGTCGCCGGGCTGAGTTCGATGCCGCTGGCCGAGGCCTCGGCGATCGCGCAGATCGCGCCGGTGCTGATCACGCTGCTGGCCGTGCGCTTTCTCGGCGAGACCGCACCGCCCGGCACCTGGTGGGCCTTGGGCCTGAGCTTCGCCGGCGTGCTGCTGATCGCGCGGCCGGGCAGCCAGATCTTCACATGGGCGGCGTTCCTGCCGCTGGCGACGGCCGTGCTGGCGGCGACCTATCAATTGCTGACGCGCAAGCTGTCCCACGTCGACAACGGGGTGGCCACGCTGTTTCTGGGCGGTCTCGTGTCGACGGTGACGGCATCGCTGATCGTGCCGTTCCATTGGGAGTCGCCGCGCGACGTGATCGACGGGATGCTGCTGCTGTCGCTCGGCGCGGTCGGCGCCGGCGGCCACATGCTGCTCGTGCGGGCATTCGAGAACGCGCCGGCGAGCACGCTGGCACCGTTCGGCTACTTCCAGGTGGCGTCGTCGCTGGTCATGGGCATCCTCGTCTTCGGCAGCTTTCCGGACGAATGGGCGCTGGCGGGGATGCTGATGATCGTCGCGACCGGCGTCGTCATGGCGGTGGTGAGAGGGCGCCAATCGGAACCGCCGGCCGGCTGACCGGCGAGGGCCACAGCCGGCGATCAGGGGCGGAACTGCCTGACCCGCTGGCGAAACCGCCGGATGCCGAGCTTGAGGTCGGCGCGCCGGTGGCGCCGGCGATCGGGCAGGCCCGTCGAGCGCGCGGCGGGCAGCCGGTTGTCCAGGTCGCCGAACCGCAGGCTGTTGTAGCTGGCGACGATCTGGCGCGCATCGAGCAGCGTGTCGGTGCCCAACCCGGGGCTGATCCGCTCCAGATGCTGGCCCGCCGTCTCGTGCGGATGCTTGTCCAGCCCGACTACCGCCAGCCGCTCGCAGAACTCCCGATACCATCGTTCGACCGGATCGCGCGGGTGGCGCGGATGCAGCGTGACGAGCGCTGCCGCGCCGATCAGCACACCCATCGCGGCCGCCAGCACGCCGGCCAGTTCACGCCAGTCGCCGAGCACGCCATCCAGGCCCAGCCGCGCCAGCAGTCGTTGCTGGTTCGCGCCGTCGTACGACAGCACCCATTGGTTCCATGCGTTCGTCAACGCATCCAGGTTCAGCGATACCAGTTGCCACAGGCGCTGGCTGCCGGTCAACGCGGACCGGGCGTCGTCGGACCAGGCGTTGCGCGATCCGGGCTCTATCCGCTCGGGCGCGATGGCGGTCACCGGGTCGAGGCGCACCCAGCCTTCGCCATCCAGCCAGGCTTCGACCCAGGCGTGCGCGTCGCCCTGGCGCACCAGCCAGGATCCGTTGACCGGGTTCGGCTCGGCGCCCTGGTAGCCGGTCACGATCCGCGCGGGGATGTCCATCGCGCGCAGCAGGAACGTCATCGCGCTCGCGTAGTGCTCGCAGAAGCCCGCGCCGGTGTCGAACAGGAATTCATCGATGCCGTGCGTGCCCCACACCGGCGGGGACAGCGTGTACCGGAACGGCGCCTGGCCGAACCAGGCCAGGATGCGATCGATCCGCTGCCGCGGGGATGGCAGTTCGTCGCGCCAGCGCTCGGCTAGCGCGCGGGCGCGCGGATTGAAGCCGTCCGGCAGCGCGCGCAGCATGGCCAGGCGCGAGGCCGGTTCGTGTCGCCCGAGCGTGAAGCGCGGCTGCGAGACGACGTCGTAGCGCAGCCGCGACCCATTCGACGGCGGGCCGTGCAGCAGCATCTGCGCGTCGAGCCGGGCGGCCACCGGCAGCCCCTGGACCTGCACCGGCGCTTCCAGCGCATACAGCCAGTCCTGCTCTTGCGGTTCGAGCGTCACCGTATAGCGGATGCCCGAGCCGGGGCCCGCATGCTCGAGGTCCGGTTGCCGCGATGCCGGCCGCGCAGGGGCCGCGCGCCACGCGCCGCCGTCGAACGTACTGAGCACGGGACCGCGCCAGTACATCTGCGACACCGGGGGAGCGCCCTCGGGAAAGACGACCCGGAACGCGATCTCGGTCGACAGCGTCAGTTCGGAGATCGATCCCGGGCGCATCGATTCGGACAGGCCCATCCGGGCTCGGATCTTGTCCTCGGGCATCGACCACAGCGGCTGCTGCAGGCGCGGAAACAGCACGAACATCACCGCCGCGATCGGCAGCGCTTGCAGCAGCAGGCTGCCCGCGAGTTTGAATCGCCGGCCGATCGGAGCCTCCTGGACGCCGAACTGCATCGTGACCATCGTCGTCACCAGCGCGGTGACGGCCAGTACGACGGCCGCCGCGATCGGCAGCGACTGGTCCTCGAAGAAGGCCGTCAGCAGCAGGAAGAAGCACAGGAACAGGACGACGAACAGGTCGCGCCGCGCGCGCATCTCGAGCAGCTTGAGCCCGAGGAACAGCAGCAGGATCGTGACGCCGACGTCCCGCCCGACCAGCGTTCCATACTGGACCCAGACCGCGGTCAGGCAGGCGATCGCCGCCAGCCAGCGGATCGGCGTCGACGGCAGCGGCCGGCCGGCCAGTACCAGGCCGAGTCGCCAGACGAACAGCAACGCGAAGCCGATGGCGACCCAGGCGGGCACGAACGGAAAGTGCACGAGCGCCGTCAGCAGCGTGGCGCCCATCAGGAACAGCGTGTCGCGGCGATCGCGTTCCCATTGCTCGCCCAGGCGCCCGCCGAGGGCCTTGATCGAATAGCGGACGCCGCGCGCCATGTCAGATTTCGGCTTCGGCCAACGCTTGCAGGCAGGCCAGCCGGTGTTCGCTGCCGCCGGCGGCCGGCAACGACACACCGGGCAGTTGGAGGCTGAAGCGCGCGCCTTGCGCGTCGGCGTCGATGACCCAGCGCGTCAGCCTCGACAGCCGCGCCTCCGCGTCGAGCGAAGCGGGCAGCGTCGACCAGTCCAGCGCCAGGTCGCCGCGCGCGCCGCCTTCCAGGTGCTTGCTCAGCAGGTGTTCTCCGCCGGTGCGTGCAAGGGCTTTCCATGCGATGCGCCGGGGCGGATCGCCGGCCTGGTACGGACGGATCCCTGCCACGTCCTCCTGTCCATGGCCCCGGCTGTCGCCGTCGCCGCGCGCGTCGTGGTGTTCCGGCAGCGGGGTCGGCGGATTCTCGGGCGTCGGGTAGACCAGCACCTGCATCGCCGGATGCCAGTACGCCCAAGCGGTCCAGATGCCCAGCGGAAATCGCGTGCGCAGCGTCAGGCGGGGGATGGCCTGCCAGCCGCGCCGCGTCGTGGGCAGCGCGATCGACCCGATCCGCTCGGCGAACGGCGCCAGGTCGAACACCTCGTCCTTGGCCATGCCCGGCGTCTGCACGTGGATCGCATAACGCGTGAAGCGCGTCGGATTCTCGACCTGCAGCGAGAATTCGGCGATCTGGCCCGCGAACACGGGCTCGGCCCGGCCCGGCCGCAGGCGCAGGCGCGTCAGGTTGCGGAACGTATGCAGCATGCCGGCGATCGCCATCCCCGCCAGCAGGAACGTCAGTGCATAGCCGAGCGACAGCCGATAGTTGATCGAGGCGATCAGCATCGCGGCCAGGACGACCGCGTACAACAGCCCGGGGCGCGACGGCACGATGTAGATCGATCGTTGCGTCAGCACGCGTTCTGCGTGCTGGCGCTGTCCCGACAGCCGGTTCGACCAGCGATCGACCGCATCGACGATCGCCTGCCCCAGGAATCGCGGACGGGCGGCGATCCCGAGGCGCGCGGGTCCGTTCACGGGACCGCGACCATCTTGGTCAGCTCGGCCACCAGTTCGGCGCGCGCCCGATGCGACGCGCCGCCGCCCTTGGCCGGCCGCAGCCGATGGCCGGCGACCGCGGGCAGCACCGCCTGCACGTCGTCCGGCAGCACGTGGTTGCGCCCGTCGAGCATCGCCCAGGCGCGGGCCGCCTGCAGCAGCGCCAGGCCCGCGCGCGGGCTCAGGCCTTCGGCGAGCATCGGCGTGCGCCGGCTGGCCGTCAGCAGGTTCTGCACGTAGTCCAGCAAGGTGGGACTGCAGTGGATCTGGCGGACCCGCTGCTGCGCCTGCAGCAGCAGATCGGGCGTCAGGCGCGGTGCGAGTTCGGCGAGCAGGTGACGCCGGTCGCGGCCTTCGAGCAGCGCGCGTTCGGCCTTCGGATCCGGGTAGCCGAGTTCGATGCACATCAGGAAGCGATCGAGCTGCGATTCCGGCAGCGGAAACGTCCCGATCTGGTCCTGCGGATTCTGTGTGGCGATCACGAAGAACGGATCGGGCAGCCCCCGCGTCTCGCCGTCGGCCGACACCTGGCGCTCTTCCATGCCTTCGAGCAGCGCGCTTTGCGTTTTCGGCGAGGCGCGGTTGATTTCGTCGGCCAGCAGCACCTGGGTGAAGATCGGGCCGGGATGGAATACGAAGCGGGCGCTGTCGCGGTCGAAGATCGACACGCCGACGATGTCCGACGGCAGCAGGTCGTTGGTGAACTGCACGCGCTTGAATTGCAGGCCCAGCGAGATCGCCAGCGCATGCGACAGCGTCGTCTTGCCGACGCCGGGCAAGTCTTCGACCAGCAGATGGCCCCGGGCCAGCAGGCAGGCGAGCGCCAGCCGGATCTGCGGCTGCTTGCCGACGACGATACTGCCGACCTGGGCGGCAACCGATTGGATGAGTTCGAGCATCTTCGCGAAATGGACCCCGTCGATCGAGTGTAAACGAAGGGTTCGCCCGAGGATCCCGCCCGGGCCGGACCGAGCGACGGATGCTCGTCCTGTGGGGATCGATGGCGGCCCGAGGACATGAGAACATCGGGATCGAACCCCGATGGAGATCGACGATGACCGCTGTCGAGCGCCCGGCCGCACCGGCCCCTGGTGACGAACCCCCGAGCGACGAACCGCTTATCCGGACCAGGCGTGACGGCCCGATCGTCAGGCTGACCCTGAACCGCCCCCGCCAGTACAACGCGCTGTCCGAGGCGATGCTCGATGCGCTGGAGTCGGCGCTCGCCGAGGCGGCGGCCGACGCATCGATCCGTGTCGTCGTCCTCGGCGCGGCCGGCAAGGCCTTCTGCGCCGGCCATGACCTTGGCGAGATGCGCGCCACGCCGCAATTGGACTATTACCAGCGGTTGTTCGCGCGCTGCACGAAGGTGATGATGGCGATCCAGCGCATGCCGCAGGTCGTCATCGCGCGGGTGCACGGCATCGCGACCGCGGCAGGGTGCCAGCTCGTCGCGATGTGCGACCTGGCGGTGGCCGCCGACGAGGCCCGGTTCGCCGTTTCGGGCATCAACGTCGGACTGTTCTGCGCGACACCATCGGTCGCGCTGTCGCGCAACGTTTCGCGCAAGCAGGCGTTCGAGATGCTGGTCACCGGCGAATTCATCAGCGCGGCGCAGGCGGTCGAACGCGGCCTCGTCAATCACGCGGTGCCCGCCCCGGAGCTCGACCAGGCGATCACGACGCTGGCGCGCACGATCTGCGGCAAGCCGGCTCCCGCCATCGCCGCCGGCAAGGGCCTGTTCTATCGGCAGTTGGAGATGGGCATCGAGGCCGCGTACCAGGCGGCCGGGCAGACGATGGCCTGCAACATGGTCGATCCCTGCGCGCAGGAGGGGACGCTGGCTTTCCTCGAAAAACGCGCGCCGAACTGGTAGGGGTGGGCCAAGGAAGCGCCGCCCCGCATCTCATCCCGATGGCGGGCGCGTCCAATCGGGCGAATGGGGCGAATGGGGCGAATGGGGCTCGGCGTTGACAGACCCTAGCCCTGGCGAGGCGGGGGCGACCAGTCCGCCGACAGCGCCTCGATCAACAGGCGGTAGCGCTCATCGCCCAACTGCCGGCTGACCCGCTTTTCGATGTCGGCGATGATCTGCGCGCCGCTGCGGTTCAGCGCCTTGCCCAGATCGGTGTACTGGATCAGCTTGGCGTTACGCCGTTCCGGATCGTCGCTGATCGACAGGATGCCGCGGCGGACCAGTTCGCCGACGGTCTTGTGCACGGCCTGGCGCGAGATCGCCAGCTTGCGCGACAGCGCCGCCATGCTCGTCGGCCGGCCGCCCATGTGCGCGAGCAGGCGCGACTGGGCGGGCGACAGATAGGCGAACGACTCCGAGCGCTGCACGGCCCGCATGATTTCGCTGTCGATCCACTCGTTGCGCGCGATCAGCAACTGCTTCAGATTCGGCATGGGGATCGATCTCAGTAGGAAGCGGTCCGGCCTCCGGCCAGACCTTTCTATCATGTCAACCGATGTTGACATGAGGATTCTATTGACCTAATCTTCCTGGTGTCAACCGAGGTTGACAATGTGGACCGTGCCGAAACGCGCCGAGCAGGGGCCCGCGATGCGGGTGCCAGGTCATGCCGGACGGTATCGGGAATCCCGGCAGGCACCAGTCCTTTCATGGACTGGCGATCAATCGAGCGCGGACGCCGGATCCAGACGGCGGCTCAGCACCTATAATCTGCGGTGCCCGAATTCTAAATAGCGAGAGAGACGGATGAAAATCCTTGTTCCCGTAAAACGCGTTGTCGACTACAACGTGAAAGTGCGCGTCAAGAGCGACCAGACCGGTGTCGACATCGCCAACGTCAAGATGTCGATGAATCCGTTTGACGAGATCGCCGTCGAAGAGGCTGTCCGTCTGCGCGAGAAGGGCGTCGCCACCGAGGTCATCGCCGTATCCTGCGGCGTCACCGCGTGCCAGGAAACGCTGCGCACCGCGCTGGCCATCGGCGCGGACCGCGCGATCCTCGTCGAATCCACCGAGGATCTGCAACCGCTGGCCATCGCCAAGCTGCTGAAGGCCGTGCTCGACAAAGAGGGCGCGCAACTCGCGATCCTGGGCAAGCAGGCGATCGACGACGATTCGAACCAGACCGGCCAGATGCTGGCCGCGCTGGCCGGGCTGCCCCAGGCCACGTTCGCGTCCCAGGTCGAGATCGCTGACGGCAAGGCCCAGGTCATGCGCGAGGTCGACGGCGGCCTCGAGACGCTGTCGTTGACGCTGCCCGCGGTCATCACGACCGACCTGCGCCTGAACGAGCCGCGGTACGTCACGCTGCCCAACATCATGAAGGCCAAGAAGAAGCCGCTCGAGACGGTCAAGCCGGCCGATCTGGGCGTCGACGTGGCTTCGCGCCTGAAGACGCTGAAGGTCAGCGAGCCGCCGGGACGCAAGGCGGGCATCAAGGTGGCGGACGTCAAGACGCTGGTCGATAAACTCAAGAATGAAGCGAAGGTGATCTGAAGATGGCTTCCCTCGTCATTGCCGAACACGACAACGCGTCGATCAAGTCCGCGACGCTGAACACCGTTGCCGCAGCCGCCAAGATCGGCGGCGACATCACCGTGCTGGTCGCCGGTAGCGGCGCCAAGGCCGCCGCCGACGCCGCCGCGCAGATCGCCGGCGTCAGCAAGGTCCTGCTGGCCGATGCGCCGCAACTGGGCGATCAGCTCGCCGAGAACCTGGCCGCGCAGATCGTCGCGATCGCCAAGAACTACTCGCACATCCTCCTGCCGGCCACCGCGTCGGGCAAGAACGTCGGGCCCCGCGTCGCCGCGCTGCTCGACGTCGCGCAACTGTCCGACATCACGGCGGTCGAGTCGGCCGATACGTTCCAGCGTCCGATCTACGCCGGCAACGCGATCGCCACGGTCCAGTCGACCGACCCGATCAAGGTCGTCACCGTGCGCACGACCGGCTTCGACGCCGTGGCGGCCACCGGTGGTTCGGCCGCCGTCGAGTCGATCGAAGCCGTCGCCGATTCGGGCAAATCCACGTTCATCAAGCGTGAAGTCGCCAAGAGCGATCGCCCCGAACTGACGGCTGCCAAGATCGTCGTGTCCGGCGGCCGCGGCATGGGCTCGGCCGACAACTTCAAGATCCTCGATCCGCTGGCCGACAAGCTCGGCGCCGCGCTCGGCGCCTCGCGCGCAGCGGTCGACGCCGGCTACGCGCCGAACGACTGGCAGGTCGGTCAGACCGGCAAGATCGTCGCGCCGCAGTTGTACGTCGCGATCGGCATTTCCGGGGCCATCCAGCATCTGGCCGGCATGAAGGACAGCAAGGTGATCGTCGCCGTCAACAAGGATCCCGAGGCGCCGATCTTCGGTGTCGCCGACTACGGGCTCGTCGCGGACCTGTTCCAGGCGGTTCCCGAGATGGTTTCCGAGCTGTAATCCAGACAGCACGCTGACCACGGACCGAAGCGCAGACCTCGCTCCTCAGGGCGAGGTCGAGCGGGGCGATCTTAGCGTTAACAGGCCCTAATCTGGTACCGAAGTTGCCCGGCTAGGCGCCCCCCGTTTCGTCGCGAGGAAGCGCCCGCCTTCAGGCGGGAGCGACTCGCAGACGCAGGAAGGGCCCTCGGGCCCTTTTCCTTTTTCCAGGGAGTGATTCGATGACTTATCGCGCGCCGGTCGATGACATGGTCTTCACGATGGCCGAGGTGGCGGGTCTGCAGGCCGTAGCGGACTTGCCGGGGTTCGAGGATGCGGGGGCGGATACCGCGCGGGCGGTGCTCGAGGAGTGCGCGAACTTCAACGAGGGCGTCGTCGCGCCGTTGAACGTCGCCGGCGACCAGCATCCGTCGTCGCTGGCAGATGGCGTCGTCACGACGACCCGGGGATTCAAGGAGGCCTTTCGCCAGTACGCCGACGGCGGCTGGCAAGGTATCCAGCACCCGCCCGAGTTCGGCGGACAAGGCCTGCCGAAAGTCATCGGTACCGCGTGTGTCGAGATCCTGAATGCGGCCAACCTGTCGTTCGCGCTGTGTCCGCTGCTGACCGACGGCGCGATCGAAGCGCTGCTGACCGCCGGCAGCGACGCGCAGCGCCAGCGCTTCATTCCCAACATGATCTCCGGCAAGTGGACGGGGACGATGAACCTGACCGAGCCCCAGGCGGGCTCGGACCTGGCGATGGTGCGCACCCGCGCCGTTCCGCAGGCCGACGGCACGTACCGGATCAGCGGCCAGAAGATCTTCATCACTTATGGCGAGCACGACATGGCCGAGAACATCGTCCATCTGGTGCTCGCCCGCACGCCCGAGGCGCCCGAGGGCGTCAAGGGCATCTCGTTGTTCATCGTGCCGAAGTTCCTCGTCAACGATGACGGCAGCCTGGGGCCGCGCAACGACGTCTGGTGCGCGTCGATCGAGCACAAGCTGGGCATCAAGGCCAGCCCGACCGCCGTGCTCGTCTACGGCGACGGCAAGGGGGACGTCGGAACCGGCGAGAACGGGCAGGCCGGCGCGATCGGCTACCTGATCGGCGAGGAGAACCGCGGCCTCGAGTACATGTTCATCATGATGAACTCCGCGCGTTTCGCGGTGGGCATGCAGGGAGTCGCGATCGCCGACCGCGCGTACCAGAAGGCTGTCGCCTATGCCCGCGAACGCGTGCAGAGCCGTGACGTGGCGGGCTCCGCCGGTCCGGTCAGCATCATCCACCACCCGGACGTGCGCCGCATGCTGATGATGATGCGGGCGATGATCGAGGGCGCGCGCTCGCTCGCGTATGCCGCCGCCGCCCGCTCGGACCTCGGGCACCATTCGCCCGATGCGGGCGTGCGCCGGCAGAACCTGGCCGTCTACGAATATCTGGTGCCGATCGTCAAGGGCTGGTCGACCGAGATGTCGGTCGAGGTGGCGTCGCTGGGCGTCCAGGTGCACGGCGGCATGGGCTTCATCGAAGAGACCGGCGCCGCCCAGTTCTATCGTGATGCGCGCATCCTGCCGATCTACGAGGGCACGACGGCGATCCAGGCCAATGACCTGATCGGCCGCAAGACGGTGCGCGATGGCGGCGCCGTCGCACGGGCGTTGATTGCTCAGGTGCGTGACGCCGCCAGCGAATTCCAGGCCGACGGGAACGAGGACCTGGTCGTCATCGGCAAGCGGCTGGCGGCCGGAGCCGATGCCTACGAGCAGGTCGTCGGCTTCGTCACCGAAGCCGGCAAGCGCGATCCGCGGGCCGTCTTCGCCGGCAGCGTGCCGTATCTGCGGCTGGCCGGCATCGTGCTCAGCGGTTGGCAGTTGGGCCGGGCGGCATTGGCCGCGCAACGGGGCCTCGCCGGCAAGCAGGGCAATCCCGGTTTCCTGGCCGCCAAGATCGCTACGGCGCGCTTCTTCGCCGATCACCTGCTGTCGCAGGCGCCCGGCTTGTGCGTGAGCATCGTCGACGGTGCGCCGGGGGCGATGGCGCTCGATGAATCGGCGTTCTGATCCGCGCGGTCCTGTTCGAAGAAGTGCCCGGTTCCTTCTCCCGGTGAGGGCCCGCCCCTTCCGGGCGGCCTGCCGCGTTGATTACCGTTATTGACCACGCGGGCCAAAGCGCAAGCCTCGTCCTCAAGGCGCGACGGCGGCTTGCGTCCCGACGCATTCGGGGTGCTGGTTCCATCGGCCGCTGCAGAAGTTCAGCCGAACCCGTTCGCGGCAGATGAAACCGGTCAGCGCATTGGTGCCGCCGCATTCGGCTGTCTGGCGGTCGGCCAACGATGCGACGCGCGATGCTTCCGGAACGCTGGCGGCTGGGCGCGGCGAGGCAACGGCTGGAGCCGGCGCCGCCGGCGAGGACTGGATCGTCGCCGCGGCCGTGTCGCGCCCCGCTGCCAGGGCTTTGTCGCGCGCGCCCTGAGCGGAGCGGGCGGCGCTATCGTTATTCCCCCCTCGGCCGGTCGCCTCGTTCGACCGCCCCGATGACGGACGAACCCGATCGTTCGGCGACCAACTCAACGCGCCGGCGGCTGCCGTCCTGCCCGGAGGCGCGGCGCTCGCATGCGGTGGGTGATCGGATGCCGAGATGAGTGCCCTCAGTGGATCGGCCTGCGTCGGAGGCTGCGTCGTGGGGGCAGGGAGGCGGCCGTTGGCGGCGGTCATCGCTTCACGGGCGGCCGGCGGCGTCCCGTTCGGGGGCGCGAGGCGGCCCGCGTCCGTCATCGATGAATTCCCGACACCGGCGGCAGAGGAGGGCGCCGCGGCCCGGCCGCTGTCCGCTGCAGTGATGGCGGCGTCCCCGGCTGCCCGCATGCCGGCCACGCCGCCTGCTGCGGCCTGCTGGCCTGGTTGGCCGGCGCGCGAGGCCCCCTGGATCGTCAACGGCATGCGCGCGCCGTTGGACAGCCGCAGCGTCGATTGCGCGTCGTTCGCCGGTGGCGGCCAGACCGGGGTGGTCGCATGGATGTACCAGATGGCCGCCGCGCCGGCCGCGCTGATGGCGATCACCGCGCCGGCCACGGCCAGCACGCCGGCGAAGGTCAGCCGCCGTTCGCCAGCGTGGTGGACCGTCCGCGACGTGGCGCGGTGGGACCGTCGCGCCGGCGGGCGCGACTCCAGGCCATCGAAATGCGGGTCGTCCAGGATCGTGGTCGACATCGGCGTGGTCTCCTGCGATGAGGTGTCGCCAGCATAGCAAGGCATGCGTTCTTCGGGCCTGCTTCGAGGACGCGCTTCCCGCGACACCGGGGCGGCGGGCCTGTCGATCGGTCGATGGTTGATCAGCCGGTCGACACACTTGCATCGAGTTCCAGAGTAGCTGTATAAATATACACTATTGCATCACGAGCGCTGGCTGGGTCACCGCCGAGGTCGATACTGGATCACCGGTTTTCGCCGATGGTCTTCCAGACAGTGCCGTCGCCATGACAGGAGCCCCTCATGCGTGCGCGCCCCTCATCCGTTCCGATCGTGCCGGTCCCGTTCGTCCCGATCCGCGCGATGCCTGGCGCGGCGAAGGGTCGTGGGGCCGTCGGCAATCCGCCCGGCCGTTTCGAGCGTCACGTCAGGCAGATCGATGAATCGCTCGGATGGTCGCAGGATATCGACATCGACGGCATCGATACCGGACGGCCGCCGGGGGCGCCTCCCGCGCCGATCACGCAGGTTACCGAGGAGCAGGCGCGATCGATCATTTCGCGCAACCAGTCTCCGGACGTGCGGTTCGATCAATCGATCAATCCCTATCGCGGATGCGAGCATGGCTGCATCTATTGCTATGCGCGGCCCAACCACGCTTATGTCGGCCTGTCTCCCGGACAGGATTTCGAGTCGCGGCTGTTCGTCAAGTCCAATGCCGCGACGCTGCTGCGCGGCGAGCTCGCGGCGCCGGGCTATCGACCTCGGGAGATCGCGATCGGGACTGCCACCGACGCTTATCAACCTGTCGAGCGTGAATGGCGCGTGACGCGGCGCGTCCTCGAAGTGTTGTCCGAGGCTCGTCATCCGACGTCGATCATCACCAAGTCGTCGCTGGTCGAACGGGACATCGATCTGCTGGCGCCGATGGCCCGTCAGCAGTTGGCTTATGTCGGCGTGACGGTCACCACGCTGGACAGCCAGCTTGCCCGCCTTTGGGAGCCGCGTGCCGTGGCGCCGTGGCGGCGGATCGAGACGATTCGCCGACTTAGCGAGGCAGGCATACCGGTGTCGGTATTCATTGCACCGATCGTGCCTTTCATCAATGACGCGGACATCGAGCGGATCGCCGAGGCAGCGTCTCGGGCGGGGGCGAGATCGCTGTGTTACACGGTCATTCGCCTTCCATGGGAGCTCGAGGATGTCTTCGTCCAATGGCTCCGACATCACTTTCCCGATCGCGAAAAGCGGGTGCTTTCCCGGCTCAAGGAGCTTAGGGCCAATGGCAAGCTCAATGAATCGGATTTCTTTACTCGCATGCGGGGTAAGGGACCTTGGGCGGAGCTGATCAAGATGCGGACGAGCCTGGCGTCGAGAAAATTCGGTTTGACGCGTGATAGATTGGATCTACGCACGGATCTTTTCACGCCGCCGCGTCTCGATGGTCAGTTAGGGCTCTTTTGATCGACTTTCCATCGCAGGGCGCGGATCGCGCATCGTGCGTGCGTTTCCCGAGAGCAATGCTCGACAATCGGTGGGGAGAGATCATGACGTATCGGCGCGCGCGGGCTTCGGGCCCGATTCAAGGACTTAGTGCGGGCATTCGGCGCGACGTGCGTCACCCGATCGGCGCGGCCGCGGCGCGCATCATCGCCGTGGGCCTCGTCTGCGGCGGATTCGCGCAAGGAGCGGTCGGGGCGGATGCGCCGTCGCTGGCGGCGGGCAAGAACCCGATCGCGTCGCGGACCGTCGACGTGCCGGTCCACCGCCTGAGCCTTCCAGCCCCGACGCGGACGATCCATTGGGCTGTCAATCGCGATGGCAGCGTCGAACTCAGCGACCGCCCCAAGACCGGTTCCGTCGCCCGGCAGGGCGTCGAAACCTATACCGGTACGTCCAGCGCCGACGCGTCGGCGCAAGCCCGGCGCGAGCGCGACTATTGGCGGGCCCAGTCCGATGCGTTCGCCGCGCGGCAGCGCGAAAGGAACCGGGAACTCGATGCGCAGCGCGATGAGGCCCTGGCCCGCGTCGAGCGCCAGCAGTACGCGATGGCGCCGTACTTCGCCGTGCAGAGCCTGTATCGAGGCCGGCCTGTCCATGGCGCGCCTGGTTGGGCCATTCCGGGCGCGGCCAGCCTCGGCGCGACGCCGCAAGCGGCGGCGCTGGGCGGTGGCCCATCGCCTTTCCTGTCCAGCGGTTTTGCCCGTTCGCCGGGGCGGTGAATCCCCGCGTGGCATGCCCCGTGCCGGTGCGTCCGCCCGGCACGGCGAGCGCACGACGGGCGCCTGCCTGAAGTTCGTTGCCGAGGTTTGTCAAGGGCGCGATCGCGGTCTATAATCGCGGGTTACCTTACCTTCGGCTCAAGGATAGAAAGTTATGGTCGTTATCCGCCTTGCTCGCGGAGGCGCGAAGAAGCGCCCGTTCTACAACATCGTTGCCACCAACAAGCGTAACCGCCGCGATGGCCGTTTCATCGAACGCGTCGGGTACTACAACCCGTCGGCTGCCGCATCGGAACAGGGCCTGAACATCGCGCTCGATCGCGTCACGTTCTGGACCGGTCAGGGCGCCCAGGTGTCGCCGACCGTCGAACGGCTCGTCAAGACGTTTTCCGCCAAGGTCGCCGGTACGCCCGCCGCGGCGTAAGCCTGCCAGCCTTCCGCCGTGGAAGGCGGTGAGCGATACCTGGCGCGCCGCCATCGGTTGCTCGACCTGATGGGTACGCTCGTTGGCCATGCGCTGATCGCTCGAAAGCGCGTCGAGGTGACGAATCGGCATCCGGATGCCAGCCGATTCTGCCGGCGTCGCTTTCGCGGCGAAGCCTTCACTGCACGTTGCCTCACATGATCACGGAATCTGCGGATGCTTCGCCGCTGACGCCGCCTGTCGACCTGGTCGAAGTGGGGCGGATCGGGGGTGCGCACGGTGTGCGGGGCGCGATCAAGGTGATTCCCCATGGCCGTGCATCGGATAGCGCGCTGCTCACGTGCCGGCAATGGTGGTTGACGGATCTGCCGCACGCTGCGATCGAGAAACTGGGTGTCGCTGTACAACCGTATTCGGCGCCAGTGACCAGCGCACGGGTCCAGGTCGACCTGATCGTCGCCCAGTTGCACGGTGTTTCGGACCGGGATCTCGCTGCCGTGCTCAAGGGCGCGCGAGTGCGGATCAGCCGCTCGGCGTTTCCGGCCGCGGGGCCCGATGAATACTACTGGGTCGATCTGATCGGTTGCGATGTCGTCGATCCGACGGGATTGGCGCTGGGCCGGGTATCGGCGGTCGAAGAGTACGGCGCCGGCCCCTTGCTGAGCGTGAGGGGAGCCGATGGCGTCGATCGATTGATTCCGTTCGTCGACGCGGTGATCGGATCCGTGGATGTGTCCGCACGGCGGATCGTCGCGGACTGGGGGCTCGACTATTGATGACGGCTGAGCCGGAACCACTCCGCTTCGACGTCGTGACCCTGTTCGCGCCGATGTTCGAGGCGGTGACCGGGAATGGCGTCTCGGGCCGGGCGCTGGCTCGCCAGCTTTGGCAGCTCCATTGCTGGAACCCTCGCGATTTCGCGATGGACGCGTACAAGACGATCGACGATCGGCCCTACGGCGGCGGTCCCGGCATGGTCATGATGGCCGAGCCGCTGCGCGAGGCGATCCTCGCGGCCGCTGCGGCGCGCCGTGGCCAGGCGTTGCCCGAGGCGCCGGTCATCTGTCTGTCGCCGCAGGGCCGGGCGATCGACCACGCGATGATCGCCGGGCTCGTCTCCTCGCGCGGGGCGACGCTGATCTGCGGCCGCTACGAGGGGATCGACCAGCGTCTGCTCGATCGGTACGTCGACGAGGAGTGGTCGCTCGGGGATTTCGTCGTCTCGGGTGGCGAACTGCCGGCGATGATGATCGTCGATGCGGCCGTTCGGCTGCTGCCGGGAGCGCTGAACGACAGTCTGTCCGCACAGCAGGACTCGTTCGTCGACGGTTTGCTCGATTGCCCGCACTACACGCGGCCGCCGGTCTTCGACGGCGTCGAGGTGCCACCGGTGCTGCTTTCGGGCCATCATGCCCGCATCGCCGCATGGCGCCGCGAGCAGTCGTTGCGCGTGACCGCGCGGCGGCGCCCGGATTTGATCCAGCGCTTGCGCGACGGACAGCAGTTGTCCCGGCAAGATCTGAAGATCCTCGACGAGTCGGCGCCAGGGAAAAGCTGATCGTTCAGCGCTTTCCAAGACACCTGTCGCTTGCTGGATGCTCTTGCGATACGCCTGTACTGTCGGGGCGGCGCTTGCTCGTTATGCGCCGGACGTGCTAGAGTCTAAGGCTGACTTCGTCCTCTGTCGGGTTTCGGTACCCGCTTCGACGGCTCCTTCATGCAAGTCCGCGTCGCTGCCATCGCAGCTTCTCGCGGCGGTGTTGCAGGGCGTCGGGCAAACAAGGGTCCGATCAACAGCGTGCCTTCCTCGTCGATCACCGCTTGCATTTCGGCAAGGCGGCGAGCGGGATTGGCACGACATCCAACAACCTCCCCGGGTATGACGGTCCAGGAGCCTTGAATGAACTTGATCCAGCAACTCGAGCAGGAAGAAATCACCCGCTTGAACAAGACGATTCCGGAATTCGCCCCCGGGGACACCGTCATCGTCAGCGTGAATGTCGTCGAAGGTAGCCGCAAGCGCGTGCAGGCCTATGAAGGCGTCGTCATCGCGCGTCGCAACCGCGGCCTGAACTCATCGTTCATCGTTCGCAAGATTTCGTCGGGCGAGGGCGTCGAACGGACGTTCCAGTTGTATTCGCCGCTGATCGCGGGGATCGAAGTCAAGCGCCGCGGTGATGTCCGTCGCGCCAAGCTGTACTATTTGCGTTCACGTTCCGGCAAATCGGCTCGCATCAAAGAGAAGCTGCCGAATCGCCAGAACAAGAAGGCCGCCGCACAGTCGGCCGGCTGATCGAGACAGGCGCAGGCCGATCCTTCGATCGGCCGTGCCAAAGCCGATCGTCCGATCGGCCTGCTATGACCATAGGGCGCTCGCGGCGCCCTTTGTCTTTTGGATGGCGGTATCGTCTTAGGCTAGAAGCAGCCGCCGAGTATGTGGTGGTGCTACGAGCGGATCCGCTCGCGCAGGTGATATCGGAATGTCTGACTCGGTCAACCGCACTTCCTCACTGATCCCTCCTGGCGGGTCGGGCGACGCCACCGTCCTGCCGGCCCAGCAAGCGAAGGCAGTCGTCGACCCGACCAACTGGCCGATCGTCGCCGCGCGCGATTCGTTGCCGCCCGTCGATCCGCAGCGGTTGTCGGTTCCGGCGCTGCGGCAACGATTCGCCGATGCCGGCGATTGGAAGCCGGAGCTCTTCGGAGATCCGATACGGGCCAAGCAGCCCGGGTTGCGGGACGCGGCGGTTCTGGTGCCGATCGTCATGCACGACCATGGATCCACGGTGTTGCTGACGGAGAGGACGGCGACCTTGAGCAGCCACGCCGGCCAGGTCGCCTTTCCGGGTGGTCGCCGCGATCCCGAAGATCCGTCCGCGGCCTCGACCGCGCTACGCGAGGCGGAGGAGGAGGTCGGCCTGGCGCGCGAATACGTCGAGGTGATCGGCCATCTGCCCGAATACCTGACCGGTACCGGCTACCGGGTCACGCCGGTCGTGGCGCTGGTGCGGCCGCAGTTCACGCTGACGCTGCAGACCTTCGAGGTCGCCGAAGCCTTCGAAGTCCCGCTGTCGTTCCTGATGGATCCGGCTCACCACCAGGTACGCCGGATGATGTATTCCGGCGCCGAGCGCACCTTCTATGCGATGCCCTATCGGCCGACTCCCGTCGACAGGGAATACTTCATCTGGGGCGCGACCGCGGCGATGCTGCGCAACCTGTATCGGTTCCTCAGTGCCTGAGAACCCGTGAACGAATCAGCCACGTCCGCTCGACCCGCCAGGACGAGGCCGCTCGTCGTTGCAAATGCTCGCCCTATCACGCGATATGGCGGTGCTTTGCGCCTCGATCGGCCCCGCCCTGGCGCGTCTGTCGGACGCGCCCGATTCATTCACGGGTTCTGAGCCGCCATGGGCTTCGTCGCGCTGATTTTCGCGCTGCTGATCGAACAGGGTCGCCCTCTGCCGGCCCGCAACAGCGTCTACGTCGGGCTCGAAGCGTATGCGGACCTCGTCAAGGGCGGTACCGATGCCGGGCGCCGCGAATATGGCGCGTTCGGCTGGTGCATCGTCGTCGGCACGGTGCTGGCCATCCTGCTGCTGGTCCAATGGCTGCTTTCCACGCTTCATCCGTTGGCGTTGTTTTGCCTGTACGTCGCGGTCCTGTACTGGACCGTGGGATTCCGCCAGTTCAGCCACGCGTTCACCGAGATCCAGTTGGCATTGGCGGCGGGGGACGTCAGCGGTGTCCGGGCGATCGCGCAGGCCTGGCTGGGTCGCCACGATCCGGACCTGGTGATCGGCGACGTGCCGGTCCACGAGATCTGCCGGCTGGCGATCTCGCACGCCCTGGTCGCCACGCATCGCCACGTCTTCGGCCCGCTGTTCTGGTTCATCCTGCCGTTCGGGGCCGTCGGGCCGGTGCTGTACCGGCTCGCGCAACTGCTGGCGGACCGTTGGGGTAGCGCCGACGACGGCTACGGGGATTTCGCGCGACGCGTCTATTTCGTGCTCGATTGGCTGCCGTTGCGGCTGTCGGCGGCCGGGTTCGCGGTCGTCGGCAATTTCGAGGACGCCGTCTATTGCTGGCGCGGCGCGATCGCGTCCGGCACCGGCAACGACCAGCGTGCGCTGTTGCTGGCGACCGGCGGTGGTGCGCTGGGCCTGCGCCTGGCCGATGCCGAACTCGAAGCGCGCTGGGCGACGGGCAGGCAGAGCTTCGACTGGCAAGGCCCGGATCCGGGCGCCGAAGGCCTGCGCAGCGCCGTCGGCCTGGTCTGGCGTTCGGTGATCCTGTGGATCGCGTTGTTCGCGATGCTGACGGTGGCCAACTGGCTGGGTCAGTGACCACGGGCCTGTTGCCGGGCAGCACGAACCGAGGAACGCCGACGTAAGCGTCGAGCGAGCGTCCGGGCCTCCCCAGGCAGCCGCGGCTGATGCGCTCGCAGGCTTTCAGCCCTGGGTCAGCAACTCGTCGATCAGTCGCTGGTAGAGCGCCAGCCGCCGCTCGTCGATCTGCCCGTTTGCGGCGGCGGCCCGGATCGCGCAGCCGGGTTCGTCGCGGTGCGTGCAGTTGTGGAAGCGGCATTGACCGAGCAGCGGCGCGAACTCGCGCATCCCGTGCATCAGCTCGGAGCGCGACAGGTGCGCGAGGCCATACGTTTGGAATCCGGGTGAATCGATGATGCAACCGGCCGCCGCCGCATCGCCATCCTTGCTCCGATCCCTGCTCCCATCCTCGTTCCCATGCCCCTGCCCGTGCACGTTCCCAATCCCGTCTCTGTCTCTGTCTCTGTCTCTGTCTCCGTTTCCGTTTCCGTTTCCGTTTCCGTTTCCGTCCTTGTCCTCGTTCCCCTTGGCTCGGATTCCATCGCCATCGGCCGGCATTCCATCGCCGCCTGCCTGGATCCGGAACAGCCGGCTGAACGTCGTCGTATGCCGGCCGGTGTTCAGCGCGTCGGAGATCGCCTGTGTCGCCAGGTCTGCATCCGGCACCAGCAGGTTGATCAACGTGGACTTGCCCATGCCCGATTGGCCGAGCAGCAGCGTCGTGCGACCCCGCAGCCATGGGCGCAGGCACGCCAGCGCGGCAGCCGGGTCCGTCTTGGCCGCCACGCGCAGGACCGGATAGCCGAGCGCTTCGTAGACACGCAGCCGCGGCTCGATCCGTGCCTGCGCTTCGTGCAGATCGCACTTGTTGGCGATGATCGCGGCCGCGATCTGCTCGGTCTGCGCGGCGATCAGGACGCGGATCAGCAGCTCTTCGGAGAACGGCGGCGAGCCGGAGACGACGATGCCGATCTGGTCCAGGTTCGCGGCCAGGCGCTTGCTGCGCCAGGCGTCGCTGCGCAGCATCTGGTTGCGGCGGGGGACCAGGCTTTCGATCACGTGCTGGTCCGCGCTGGCCGGCCGGGCGATCACGTGGTCGCCGACCGTGAAGTCGTTGCGCTTGCCGCGGGTGACGGCGATCCGATGGCTGCCATCGGGGGCTTCGAGGTAGAACAGCCGGCCGTGCGCGGCGACGACCGTGGCTGTCCCGGGCACCTCCCGTGCCAGCGTCGTCGCCGAGGGCATCGCCGCTTTCGGCGTTACGGAACGGTCAGCCAAGATCGGCGCCGCTGTCAGAGGCTGAGCGGTTTCTGGCGTGCAAGGCGGGCATTGACAATAGACTCTCAGCCTCTCAGAGGGGACGGTGCGCGAACACCGCATCGGTCTTGGCCGCGCAGATGAAATCATTCTCGGACAGCCCCGAGACCGCGTGCGTGCTCCAGCGGACCACGCACCGGTTGTAGCCGACCTCCAGGTCCGGATGATGGTCTTCGCCGTGGATCATCCAGGCCAGCGCATTGACGAAGGCGATCGTGTCGTAATAGTCGCGGAACGCGAAGCTTCGCCGCAGGCTGTTGTCCTCGTGCGCCCACGACGGCAGGCTGGGCAACTGGGCATCGATCTCGGCCTGCGTGTAGGCGCGCTGGCCTTCCATCGGCGATGACTTCTTTTCCAGCAGTTGCTGGCGGGAAAGGGGCGGGCGCATCGGGGCTCCTCAGGCGGGGGGCGACGGCAATGGCCGAGGCAAGGCCTCGGGCGGCAGAGTCGTTTCCGGTCGGCGCAGCGCGGCCAGCCGAGCGATCCGGGTCGCGGCGGGCGGATGCGAGTCGTAGAACGCCGAATGGATGGGATCGGGGGTCAGCGTCGCCGCGTTGTCCTCGTACAGCTTGACCAGTGCATCGATCAGCGACGAGGCGTCGGCCTGCCCGGCGGCGAAGCGGTCGGCGTCGAACTCGTCGCGCCGCGACAGCAGGCTGGCGACCGGCTGGAACACGAACATGAATACCGGCATCGCCAGGAAGAACAGGATCAGCGCGACCGCCGGATTCTCGCCCGGTACCACGCTTACCCCCAGCCCCTGGTAGAACCAGGGCTGCCCGGCCAGCCAGCCGAGGATCGCCAGGCCCGCCAGGCTGGCCGCGAAGCTCAACACGATGCGCTTCAGAATGTGGTGGTGCTTGAAATGTCCGAGTTCGTGAGCGAGGACGGCCTCGATCTCGACCGGGGTCAGGCGAGCCAGCAGCGTGTCGAAGAACACGATGCGCCGGGCGCGGCCGAAGCCGGTGAAATACGCATTGCCGTGCGCCGAGCGCCGGCTGCCGTCCATGACGAACAGGCCCCGCGCCGCGAAGCCGCAGCGCGCGAGCAACTGGCCCACGCGGTCGCGCACCGCGCCGTCGGGCAGCGGCTCGAAGCGGTTGAACATCGGTGCGATGACGGTCGGATACAGCACCAGCACGGCCAGGTTGAACGCGACCCACACGACCCAGGTCCACAGCCACCAGTATGTACCGGCCCGCTGCATCAGCCATAGCACGGTGGCCAGGATCGGCAGACCGAGGATCACCCCGACGGCCAGGCCCTTGGCGAGGTCGGCCACGTAGAGCCGCAAGGTCATCCGGTTGAAGCCGAAGCGCTGCTCGAGCACGAACTGGCGGTACCAGGCTAGCGGCAGGTCGACCAGGCCGCCGAGCAGCGCGACGGCGGCGACCAGCAGGATCTGGCGCGTCAACGGGGCATCGGGCAACAGTGCCGCCAACCCATCGTGCAGCCACTGCAGCCCGCCGAGCAGCGTCAACCCGACGACGAAGGCCGCGCCCGTCATCAGGTCGACGAGGCCCAGCCGCTGGCGGGCCACCGTATAGTCGGCCGCGCGCCGATGGGCATGCAGCGGGATCCGGTCCGCGAATGCGGCCGGCACGCGATCGCGGTGGCGGATCACGTGCCGCGCCTGGCGCGTCGACAGCCACAGCCGTACCAGCGACGATACGCACAGGGCGGCGAGAAACAGTAGCGTGAAGCGCAGAGAAGTCACGTCGAGCGCGGAGGTCACGTCCAGTGCGGCGGCGGGGGCCGGGCGAGCGATGCGTCGCGACGTGCCGGCGGGGGGCCGTCCCGCCGCAACGGCCTGTGACAGAATGGCGGATGCGGAAAATTATGGCACAGCAGATGATGGGCGGCTCTGGATCGACGGCGCCGATGCCTGACGAAAAGCCTGACGTGAAGCCCGACGACACGCGACTGGTCTGGCTCGACATGGAAATGACGGGCCTCGTTCCCGAGGTCGACCGCATCATCGAGATCGCCGTCGTCATCACCGACAGCCAACTCGACATCCTGGCGCAGAGCGAGGTGTTCGCGATCCACCAGCCCGATGCCGTTCTCGACGGCATGGACCAGTGGAACACCGCGACCCACGGCCGATCGGGCCTCACCGCGCGCGTGCGGGCGTCGACATGGACCGAGTCGCAGGTCGAGCGGGCGCTGCTCGATTGGCTGCAGCCCTGGGTGCCGCCGGGCAAGTCCCCGATGTGCGGCAATTCGATCGGCCAGGACCGGCGCTTCATGGCGCGCTACATGCCGCAGCTCGAAGCGTGGTTCCACTACCGCAACCTCGACGTCAGCACGTTGAAGGAGCTGTGCCGGCGCTGGCAGCCGGCGATCGCCAAGGGCTTCGCCAAGCGCAGTGCACACACGGCGCTGGCCGACATCATCGAGTCGATCGAAGAACTCCGCTACTACCGCGAGCACCTGCTGATTCCCGAGGCACGCCGGCCTTGATCGGGCTTGGCCGAGCCGGGCTTAGCCGAGCTGGGCTTGGCAGAGCTGGGCTTGACCGGGCTTTGCCGAGTTGGGCTGGGCTGATCGGGCGTCATCGGCCGTGTCCGGCCAAGGACGAACGTGACTTGGCGAGGGCGGACGTGAGCTGGCGAGGCCGGAGGTGACCGGACGAGGAGCGGCCCCCGGCGGTGCGGTGCGACAAGGCGCCGTGCCGCGTCCTAAGGACGGGCGCCCATCGCGGCGGGTTCGGGCTGATCCCGCCGCCAGACCAGCACCAGGATCAGCGCGAGCCCGATCGATGCGACGATGACACTACCGCCGGCCGCGACCCAGAAGCCCGTGGCGCCGCCGACCGTGCCGTCGAACCGGGCCAGCCAGGGCCATGCGTGCTTATCGCCGAAAGTCAGCCAGCCGCCGACGCCCAGGCCGATGCCCCATAGCGACAACACATAGACGAGCGCGGGCAGGAACGCTACCTTGTACGCCCGCAGAACGTTCGCGAAGAACGTCTGTGTCGCGTCGAACACATGGAACAGCGCAACCAGCTTCACCAGCGGTATGGCCGCTGCCTGGACGTCGGCGTCGCGGGTGTACCAGCCGACGATCGTCGGCGCGGCGAACCATAGCGTGGCGGCCGATACCGACGCGGCCAGGCCCATCATGCGCATGCCCGACCAGACCATGGCCCGCGCCGCTTGCGGTCGGGCTGCGCCCAGCGACTGGGCAGCCAGCACGCCGGTCGCGCTCGCGATCGCCAGTGCGGACATGTACAGGATGCCCGTCAGATTGGCCGCGATCTGGTGGCTGCCGCCCACGATCGCACCGAAGCGCGCGACGAACAGCGCCATGAACGTGAACGACGTGATCTCGACCAGGTAGCCGGCGCCGATCGGCAGGCCCAGCCGCAGCAGTTCCACGAGCCCTTTGCGATCGATGCCCAGCCGCCCGAACAATTGGAACTGCCGGTACCAGGGATCGAACCGGACCCACAGCCAGGCGAGCAGGGCGCTGAGCCAGGCCAGCACCGCCGTCGCGATGCCGCAGCCCGGCCCGCCGAGCGCCGGTATCGCCGGCAGGCCGAACGGCAGCGCCAGGCCGTCGATGAAGACGGCGTTCAACGGGATCTTCAGCGCGAGTGCCGCCAGGTTGATCGCCATCACGACCTTGGGCCGGGACAGCGCGTTGTTCAGCGCATAGAACACGCGAAACAGCAGTGCCGCCGGCAACCCGGCGGCTACCGCGAACAGGTACAGGCGCGTGCGTTCGGCCACGGCCGGCGGCGGTTCGCTCAGGCCCAGCCACAGGTCGGTCGACAGCAGCGCCAGGCAGCCGGGGATCGTCAGCAGCAGCGCCAGCCACAAGCCCTGCGCGAAATCGATGCCGATCCGGTCGTAGCGCCGCGCGCCGTAGTTCTGGGCGACGATCGGCGACAGCGCCAGCAGCACGCCCATCGTCGTTGCATAGATCGTGATGTAGACCGAGGCCCCCAGGCCGATCGCGGCGATGTCGTCCGACGAGGTGCGGCCCGCCATGATCGTGTCGATGACGCCATTGGCCATGACGGCCAACTGCCCGATGAGCACGGGCCACGCCAGCTCCGCGATGGCGGCGTAGCGGCTGCGTCCGGCGGCGGGGGATGACGGCGACGCGGCGCCGTTCATCGGCGCGCCGGCGCGAGGCGCTGATACAGGCGGAAGCGTTCGTCCTGGCCGCGGCGGCGCGATCCTTCCCATATCAGGCGATAGCCGGCCTCCTGCGGCGCGATGACACCGGCCAGCGGCCCCTGGTCCTCGATGACGAGCCAGGGGCACGTGGCCTCGGGCCCGAAACCGACTCGCCCGAAGTACGCGATGCTGGTGCGCGCCGTCGGATTCAGGTGTCGGCTGGCGACGCAGCCGTCATTGCCGTGGTGTTGCCCGACGGCCAGGCCGACGTCGCGATACGTGTTGCGTTCGTTGAACATCGGCAGCCATAGCGTCATCAGCAGGAACCACATCAGCACCAGGCCGCAACTGGCCAGCATCACCGCGCGCCAGATCATGCGCGGCTGCCGGGAGACGCGCCAGCGCACCAGCCCGAGCCATGCCGCGCTCGCCAGCAGCCCGAGGACGATCTCGTCGAGGATGTTGCCGGGGCGGAATCCCGGCGCGAGCTGGCCGGCCTTGAACGCCATCACCGGCGGGAAGCCGGTGACCCAGGCGATCCAGTACGCCCAGATCGCCAGGCCCATCAATGTGAACGTCGTGACCGAGAACCAGTCGACGAGGCTGACCGCCGCGCGCTTGATCGTCGGCAGCCCGACTGCCGCCAGCATCGCCATCGGCGGAATCATCGGCAACAGCAACGACTCGCCAGCCCGGGGCGACAGCAGTGCCGGCACTAGCAGGGTGGCGCCGCACAGCAGCGGCAGCCCCACGGCCGGTTCGCTCAGGCGCGTGCGCCAGCGCCATAGCGACCAGATGACCATCGGCCACGCCGGCCAGAAGAACCAAGGGATCGTGCTGACCAGGTAACGGGCGTTCTCCAGGGCCGGCCCGATCGCCAGAGTCAGGTTGCCCTGCCACCAGCGGGCCAGGTATTGATGGCCCTCGGGTCCGGTGGCGACGAGCGCCAGCGGCCAGATCGCCGCCACGGCTACCGCCGGCGGCAGCGCCGACGTCCAGAACCGCGACCGGACGAGCCGGTACGCCGGAATCAGCAGCGGCAGGCAGGCCAGGACGAGGAGCAGCGGCACCCAGACCTGCGGCCCGCCGCTGGGCAGCGAGGCACCGGCCGCCAGGCCCGCCAGCCAGCCTCCCGGGCGAGGTGCATCGATCGCCACGGCGGCGCCGAACAGGAACACCGCGATCAACGCGACTTGCCCGGCATCGGCGGTCGTCTCGTGCACGCGGGCGATCAGGCCGATCGTGGCCAGCAGCACCAGCAACGCGGAGTCGGCGATCGCGCGGCCGAAATCGACCCGGGACACCGAGGCGCCGAACGGATCCGACGGTTGCACGCCGGGCAGGCGCGCGACCCGATACGTCGCATACCAGACCGCGGCGAACAGCAGCAGCATGCTGCAGACCGTGACGCCGCGCCCGACCGGGTGCTCGGCGAGGAAGGGCAGCGCCCGCATCGCCAGCGCCGCGATCCAATACGGAAACGGCGAATCGTCATAGACCGGGTCGCCGAAGATGTTCGGCATCAGCCAGTCGCGCAGGCCGCCCCAGGCCATCGTCAGCGAGATGCCGAACCCCGTGGCGTCGGCCGTGCGCCACGGATCACGGCCGATCATGCCCGGCAGCGCGTACAGCAGGCACAGCAGCGGCAATCCCCACCGGGGCAGCTTGCCCGCCTGCAGGGTGGTCAGGATGAATGGACGCATCGAATCGCCGTCATGGGCCGCCGGTAGAGCCGGCCCGAAGTGCAAAAAGGCAGCCCGGAGGCTGCCTTTCACTGAAACCATCGACTGAAGCCATCGATCGAAACCGTCGATGGCCGGCACCGGGCGGCGCGGGCACCAGGTGCCCTGCGACCGGCGCCACGCCGGAATCAGCTCGTCTTGCCGCCGCGCGCGAACTTCTGGCGGAACTTCTCGACACGACCCGTTTCGATGATCCGCTGTTGCGCACCGGTGTAGAACGGATGCGACTCGGACGTGATGTCCAGCTTGAACAGCGGGTATTCGTTGCCGTCGTCCATCGTGATCTTCTCGCGCGTGTTCACGGTCGAGCGGGTGATGAACTTGAAGCCGTTGATGACGTCCATGAAGACGACTTCACGGTATTCGGGGTGGATGCCTTGTTTCATGATGTCCTTGAACGTGACCGCGCGGCGAAATCGGAGAGACCGGCCCGGACGATGCCGGCCTGGAGGCCAGCCGATGCCGGAAAACGGGGAGACGATCCGCGCGAATTCAGCGAAGCCTTTGATTGTAGCGGGAAATATCCGATCTGGTCAATCGCGCAAGGGAAGCTCTGCACAATTCGCCCGATTCGACGCGCCCGCTATCGGGATGGGGC
>JAKPAM010000058.1 GCA_029779435.1 Pseudomonadota bacterium
CCGGCGATCGCGAACTGGATCAGCGTCGGCTGCGCGCCGGCGGGCGAGTTGTTGATCGCGGTGATCGCCTCGCGCAGCGAGATCTTGCCGTCGCCGCCCTTGCTGGCCAGCAGCGTCGACAGGCTGGTCGTATCGCCGTCCAGCGTGTCGGCATTGGTATCGACGACCAGCACCGCCTGCACGCTGGAGACGGCGACGACGCTCCTGGCGAACTCGGACGTATCGCTGTAAGTGCCGTAGCCGGCGACCGAGCGTGTCGCGGTGGCGCTGATGGTGTAGCCTGCGGGCACGGCCGCGCCGCCCTGCGTCAACGAGAACGATGCATTGCCGGATCCATTCGTGTTGACGTTGATGTAGCCGAGGTAGATCCGCCCCTCGCCGTAGCCGCTGGCGTTGACGGCGGGCGAGGCGAAGAACTCGATGCGGTAATAACTGTTGGCGGAGCTGTTCAGCGTGCCGCTCACCGTGACCGAGCCAGTGCCATCGGTGGTGGCCGACGTCAGCACCGGGAAGTTCTGAAGGTTGTTGGCGCCGGTGTCCGGATCACCGACGTCGTTGACCGTGACGCCGTTGGGGTCCAGGTCGACGCCCAGGCCGGTCCCCACCGTTCCATAGATGTTGTTGCCCAGTATCGCGTTGCCGGTGCCGCTGCTGACGCTGATGCCGTCGTAGCTGCCTGCGGCCTGGTTGCTGAACGCGATGATGTTGCCCTGGCCGGCGCCGGTCCCGCCGATCAGATTGTTGCTGCCCTGGACGGCGATGCCGTTGTACTGCATGCCCCAATTGGCTGTGCCCGCCATATCCGTGCCGATACGGTTGCCCTGGATCACGGCGTTGGTAACGGCGGCGGCGACGATGAGGCCGTCGCCGCTCGCGGCGATCCAGTTGCCGGTGATGATATGGCCATTGCCGTTGGTGACATTGATGCCGGTGACGGCCGATCCGAGGGGGCCGCTGCCATCCGGGCGCACGCCGATCAGGTTGTCGCGGATGGTGGCGTTGGCTGAGGCGTGGATGGCTTCGCCCGACGTGGCGACGATGACGTTGTTGGCGACCAGGGCGCCGCTGGCGAAGCCATTGACAAAGATGCCTACTTGCGACGCGGAGAACGCCGCGTTGCCCGAAGCGTTCAGGCCGATGTAGTTGCCGATGACCTGGTTGTTGGTGCTGCTAATGATGAGGACGTTGTATTGGCCGCCGCCGATGACATTGCGGTCGGCGGCCGCCGAGCCGCCGATGATGTGGGTCCCGCTAGCGATCACCACGATATAGGGGACCGTCGCCGCGGCGGTTTCGTTGCCGTTGGCGTCGATGTTGCCCAGGTAGTTGCCGGCGATGGTGTGGCCGGTGGAGTTATTGATATAGATCACCGCGTCGCCGAAGTGCTGGATGACCAGACCGCGAATCGTCGAACCGCTCGATCCGACGTTCAGGTCCAGGCCCTTGGCGTTCAGGTTGTTGCCGTCGATGACGATGGCCGGGCGGCTGCCGTTGGCGGCGAAGCTGTCGTCGGTGGTGCCGTCGATGACGACCGGTTTGGTGATCATCGGCAGCGCCGAGCTCAACGTGATCGTATGCACGCCGGTACCGGCGATGTCGAAGTGGATCAGCGTGGGCTGGGCCCCGGCCGGCGAGTTGTTGATCGCGGTGATTGCCTCGCGCAGCGAGATCTTGCCGTCGCTGCCCTTGCTGGCCAGCAGCGTCGACAGGCTGGTCGTGTCGCCATCGAGTGTGTCGGCATTCGTATCGACGATCAGCACCGCCTGGACGCTGGAGACGGCGATGACGCTCTTGGCGAACTCGGAAGTATCGCTATAAGTGCCGTAGCCCGCGACTGACAGGGTGGCAGTGGCGCTGATGAAGTAGCCGACGGGCAGCGTGGTACTGAGCGTCGTCGAGAACGACGCGTTGCCGGAGCCGTTGGTGTTGACGTTGACGTAACCGAGGTAGATCTGTCCCTCGCCGAAGCCGCTGGCGTTGGCGGTGGGCGAGGCGAAGAACTCGATCCGGTAATAGCTGCTGGCGGTGCTGTTCAGCGAGCCGTTGATGGTGACCGAGCCGGTACCATCGGTGGTCGCCGACGTCAGGACAGGGAAGTTCTGAACGTTGTTCGGGCCGGTGTCGCCGTCGTTCGAATCGTTGGCGCTGACGCCGTCCGTCGTGCCCAGGTCGATACCCAGCGCGTTGGCGGCCGCATGCGTGCCGTAGATGCTGTTGCCCAATATTGCATTGCCGCTGCCGCTGGCGACGTTGATGCCATCATAGTTGGCTCCGATTTGATTGCTGAACGCGACGATGTTGCCCTGGCCGACGCCAGTGCCGCCGATCAGGTTGTTGGAGCCGGAGATGCGGATACCGTCAACCGCGGAACCCCAATTCGCCGTACCGGCCAGGTCGGTGCCGATGCGGTTGCCCTGGACGACGTTGTTGGCGGTGCTGAGGGTAATGCCGATGCCGCCTCCGGCGATCCAGTTGCCGGTGATCGTGTGGCCGCTCGTGCTGGCGATGTACACCCCGTAGTTGATTGCGGAGAAGATCCCGCTGCCGTCCCGACGTACACCGATCAGGTTGTCGCGGATGATGCTGTTGCCGGTGCCGCCACTGACCACGATGGACGCCTCGTTGGCGCCAGCGGCGATGACGTTGCCTGCGATCAGATGGCCTCCGCCGCCTCCGGTCTGGACGATTCCGGATCGCGAGTTGGCGAAAGCCGTGTTGCCGGTGGCGTCCACGCCGATCAGGTTGTCTCGGACGATGTCGTTGCCGGCGCCGCCGGCCAGGAGGACGGCCGCGATATTTGCGCCGGCGCCGGCATGGATGACGTTGTTGGCGATCGTATGACCGCCGCCGCCGCTACTGTCGGTGATGCCCATCCCCGCGCTGGCGAAAGCCGTGTCGCCAGCGGCGTTCACGCCGACGTGGTTGCCGATCACCTGGTTACCGGTGCCGCCGTTGATGAGTACCGTGTACTTATTGACTGCGAACGGATTGTTGATCACGTTGCGGTCGGCCGGTGTCGCGCCACCGATCACGTTGTTGCTGCTGTAGATCAGCAGAGCGGCGTTGCCCGATGTTCCGGCGATCTCGTTGCCGTTGGCGTCGATGTTGCCCAGGTAGTTGCCCGCGATCGTATTGCCGTCGGCGCCGGGGTCGATCTGGATCGCTGCATTCCTGAAGTTCTGAACGATCAGGCCGCGGATCGTCGAGCCGCCGGCCGTGCTGGTCAGTTGCAGGCCCGATGTCGAGGGCGAGCCGACCTGGTTGACGTCCAGGATGATGGCCGGGCGGCTGCCGTTGGCGGCGAAGCTGTCGTCGGTGGTGCCGTCGATGACGACCGGGCCGGTGATCGCGGGCAGCGCCGAGCTCAGCGTGATCGTGTGCGTGCCGGTACCGGTGATGTTGAAGCTGATCTGGTCCATGCCGGCATTGGCGTTGGCGTCGAGGATCGCCTGCCGCAGCGAGCCGGCGCCGCTGTCGTTGGTGTTGGTGACCGTGAAGGTGGCGAGCACGCCGGTGAACGCACGGGCGGCCGCGGCGTCGCGGATGTCGTCCGCCTCGATCGAGCCGTGTCGGTACTCGAGCACCCAGTCGCCGCCCAGGTCGGCTTCGCCGGTCGGATTGGTACTGGCGGCGATGTCGGCGCCGGTCAGCGCGGCGATGCGTTCGAGCAGGTCGATGCCGGCCTGCGAGGCGGCCAGGTCGCACGCGTAGAACAGCAGGTCGGCGTCGTCGGACAGGTAAGGGCGCCAGGCGGCCAGTTCGTCCGCCTGGGCGTCGGCGGCCGTGGGGTCGAGGGTCTGTCCGGCCAGGAACAGCTTGCCGTCGGAGCCGTGCGAGACGATGCGCACGGTGTCGAAGCGGCCGTTGCCGGCCAGGTAGTCGGCGATCTGGGTAGTGGCGGGGAGGCTGCCGTCGAGGATCAGCACGTGCATCGAGCCGTCGTCGCCGAACAACCGGCGCAGCGTCGGCAACTGGTCGCGGGTGCTGTCGTCGACGACCAGCAGTTCGCGCGGCGTGGCCGGTGCGGTCGCCGGCGTCGCAACCGTTGCCGTTGCCGTGGCGAGCGTCGGATCGATCTGTTCGTTTGCGGACGCGGCTGGCGCGTCGTGCAGGACGGCGGCGCCGGTCAGGCTGGCCAATGCCTGCGTGGCGGAGGTGTCGTACGCGCCGGCGTGGATCGTGATCGTGGCGTCGTGGGCCAGCAGCGTGCGCCAGCCGGCGATCGTTGACGCATCGATGCGGATGGCCGCGAGATCCAGGCGGTTGGCACCGAGCGTCGCGCCGCCGGGGTCGTCACTGGTGATCAGGTGCACCGCGGTGTACGGGCGTGCGTCATCGTCCGGCGTCGCCGGGCCGTCGCTCGCGCCGCCGCTCTCGTGACGGGTGTTGCCGCCGCGCAGCGTGTCGCCGACCGTGCGCCAGGCGTCCTGGTCGGCGTGCACGACCAGGATCTGCAACGCGCTGCCGACCTGCGCGTCATCGAGCAGGCGTTGCGCGAGCGTTTCGACGTCGCAGCCGGCGCGGGCGTCGACGACCAGCAGGATCGACTCGGGCCGATGTTCGTCGGCCGGTGCGCCGGCCGTTGCCGGCCGTGCGCTCGATGCCTGGGTGTTCGAGGCATCGGCGTTCGATATCTGGGCGTTCGCGATGTCGGCGACCGCCGCTTCCTGCATCGACACGGCGTCGGGCACGACGGCGTTCGATGCCGCGGCCGCGGCAGCGGCCAATACCGGTGCGTCGGCCGAATACAGCAGCCGGGGTTCGAGCGCCTCGATCGTCGGGGAACGGCGGGCTCTGGCCGCACGGCTTTTGCGCCGGAACAACGCCTTGAGGATCAGCATGGCCGTTCGAGTGCCGTGTCCGCTGCTTTGCTTCTTCCACCACTGATCGATATCCGGTCGCTGGGGCTGGCGTGGGCCGATGCCGGCCTGGCCCGCCGGACGAGGCCGGGGTTTATCGGGCGGCCGTTCCGCATTCGCCGCGGCGCCTGCCCCCTTCATCGGGTGACATGATCGATTGCGGCTGGATGGTGGCCGGGGACAGCCAGACGGAAGGCTCGAAACAGGTTGCCAGCGGCGATAAGCCGAGTGATCACGAGGCGCCGATCACGATCGGCGCTAAGGGCGGGGCCGAAATCGACCCTAATGAAGCGTGGATTCGTCGTCGATGCCTTGCATCTCGGGCGCGTCATCGTCGATGATGGCTTCGCCTTCGTCGACGATCGGGGTACCGTCGTCGAAACGGGTCAGCACCGCCGCGATGCCGGCCTCCTCGTCGTCCTGATGCGCCGCGCGGTCCTGGTCGTCGTCGCGGTGCTCGTCGTGCGCCAGCAGCGCCAGCGCATCGAACGTACGCCATGCCGGCAGCGTCGACCACATGGCACCGAGCAGCGTGCCGGCGCGGGTCAGCCAGATCACGATGCCGATCGACATCATCAGGCCGCCGGCTTCGAAGCCGTTGAGCGCGAAGCGGTAGCGCTGGATCGAGACGTCGTCTTCGAGCAGTCCGTCGAGGCGCTCCGGGCCGCTCGCGAGCATCGTCGTCGTATAGGCCGGCGTCAGCGCGGGGGTCGCGGCGTCGGTGTGCGCGGCCTGCGCGCGCAGGATCTCGAACAGGCGGTGCAGGTCGTGAGGCGCGCGCCGTGCCGGCGAGTCGGTGACGATCGTTTCGATCGTGGAGCTGGTGAGGGCGTGCAGGGCCGACGGATCGACCTTGCGCCAGCCCTCGGCACCGAACCGGGTGATCTGGGCTTCCAGTTGCGCGCGCAGCCGTGCGCTGGTGTCGTTGGGGGCCGCGAGCGGGTTGCTGATGGCAGGGGGCGAGGCGTTGGTCGAGGTGCGCGATTCGTCGCCGGCGTTCTGGCCGTTGCGGACCGGATCGGTGTCGGGGCGAGCGGCCGAGGTCGGCGTGGAAGTGCCGGCGTCGTCGGTGGAGGCGGTGCCATCGGTGGAGGTGTCGCGCCGCCCCTCGTCCGGGGGCGGGACGACGTTGGGGGGGCCGGAGGGCGTCGGTGAGGATGGATCGGGCGGCGTCTGAGCGCCGGGATCGGAGGGATGCGGCGTGCCAGGGTCGGTCGGCGTCGCGGGGCTGCCCGGTTCGATCGGCTTGGCGGGATCGACCGGATCCGTTGGATCGGTGGGATCAGCGGGATCAGCGGGATCGACCGGATCCGAGGGGTCGTCGGGGTCGACCGGGCCTGTGGGGTTGCCCGGATCCGTCGGTGTCAGCGCGAGCGCTTGCGTGGCCGGGCTGAGCTCCGAGGTGGATCCGAACACCGAGAAGCCGGCGTCGGTCTGCGTGGCGGTAGCGCTGACCCATACGCCAGCCGCGATCGGCGCGGTGACGAAATCGAACGAGGCCAGGCCGTTGCCGTCGGTCGTGACGTTCAGGGTGCCGAGCAGCGTCTCGGCGATACCGACGCCACTCGACGATGATGCGAAGAACTCGATCCGATAAGTACGACCGGGCTCGCTGGCCAGCGAGCCGCGGATCCGGCTGTTGGTGCCGTCGGCGAGCACGTCGTCGATCGTCGGGCTGTTCTGCAAGTCGTTGGGGCCGGTGTCGGCGTCCCACGGATCGTTGGCGGTCGGGCCGTCGTCACCCAGGTCGATCGCCAGCCCGGTGTTGCCGATGAAGCCATTGCCCAGGATCGTGTTGCCCGTGCCGGCCGTCGCCGCCACCGAAACCCCGCCCGCGGAGGTGCCGGCGATCACGTTGGCTTGCGTCGCCAGCGGGCCGCCGATGCGATTCCCGTACGCGCCGGACTGGATCCGCACGCCGATGTAGCCGTCCGGCGCGACGCCGCCGCTCCGATCGGTGCCGATGCGGTTGCCGGCTACCGTGTTGCCGGTCGCGGTCGCGCCGCTGATGCCGATCGCCGTGCTGTGCGGGGCGATGATCACGTTGCCTTCGGCGGCATCGTCGACGCCATCTCCGTCGGTGCCGACCAGTATGTCCTGCGCGTCTTCGATCGCGATGCCGGTCCAGCCGTTGGGCAGCACGGTGATTCCGTCGGCGGCCAGGCCGACCAGGTTGCCTCGTATCGTTACGCCAACGGTCCCCTCACCGATGAAGATGCCGTCCTTCAGGTTCCCCGAGATGACGTTGCCGGCTCCGGCCTGGCTACCGCCGATCAGCGTACCGGTGTCGGTTCCCCACAATCCGATGCCCACGCCATTGCCGATGGCGACCTGCCCGGTCGCGTCGGTGCCGATGTAGTTGCCCAGGATTCGCGTACCCGTCCCGCCGGCTTGCACCGCGATACCCGATTCCGGGTGTCCGGCGATGACGTTGCGGTCGGCCGCCGTGGTGCCGCCGATGACGGTATCGCGTACGCCGGCGTCGACGCGCAGACCAAAGCGGCCGTTCGCCGTTCCTGCCGCGCTCGCCGTGCCGTCGGCGTCGAGCTGCCCCAGATAGTTGCCGGCGATCGTGACGCCGTGGGCGGCCACCACGATACCGGTGTCGGTGAAATGCCGGATCACGAAGCCCCGGATGATGCTGCCGTCCGCACCGGCACCCAGCTCGATGCCATTGGCGGCCATTCCCAGACCGTCGAGCACGACGGCGGGCCGGCTGCCATTGGCCGCGAAGCTGTCGTCGGTGCTGGCGTCCAGGACGACGGGGCTGGTGATCACCGGCAGCGCCGTGCCTGGCGTGATCGTGTGCGTGCCGGTGCCGGGGATCGCGAACTGGATCAGCGTGGTGCCGCTGCTGTTGTTGGCGGCGATGATCGCCTCGCGCAGGCTGATCGCGCCGTCCGCGCCCTGATGCACGTTCAGCCACTCGGCGTCATAAGTGACGCCAACCGTGATGCCCGAATCGTTGTCGTCGGCGGCCGTGGTGACGATAAGTACGTTCGAGACGTCGGTGACGGTGACGGAGATCGCCTGCGTGGCGTCGAGCGAACCGTCGCTGGCCTGCACGATCACGTGGTAGACGTTATCGCCGTCGTCATCGGCCGGCGCTTCGAAGTCGGGCGCGGCGATGAACGACAACACGCCGGAGACCGGGTCGATGACGAAGCGGGCGGCGTCGGCGCCGCCGGCGATCGAGAAGGTCAGCGGGTCGCCGTCGACATCGGAGGCGGTGACGATGGCGACGGCGGTGGTGTTCTCGGGGATGCTGATCGAAGCGGCGCCGCCGCCGCCGTTGCTGGTGATGACCGGCGCGTCGTTGATCGGCGCGATCGTATGGGTCATCGTGCCGGGACTGGCGGCATAAGCGCCCGTGGCGTCCTGCACCGAGAACCGCCATTGATAATCGGCGAACGGCGCGGTGCCGAAGTTGGCGTCGGCGGCGGGAACGTACTGCAGTTTGCCCGCGAGGATGTCGGTGATCGAGATCGTCTGGCCGGCGATGACGTCGATGCCATCGAGCCGCAGCGTGCCGGATACGGGTAGCGAATCGATGCGCACACCGATGAAGGCGTCGCCATTGACGTCCTGGAAGTGGAATTGGTCCGCCGTCAGCACGACCGGCGTGTCCTCGTCGCTGTATACGGATGCATCGCCGCCGGTCGGCGGCGTGGGCAGTAATGCCCGGGTGGCCGCGCTCAATTCCGAGGTCGATCCGAACACCGTGAAACCGGCATCCGCCTGCGTGGCGGTGGCGCTGATCCATGCTCCGGCCGCGATCGGCCCGGTCACGAAGTCGAACGTGGCGATGCCGTCGCCATCGGTCGTGACGTCAAGGGTGCCGAGCAGTGTCTCGGCCCTCTCGGCGCCTCCCGACGACGACATGAAGAACTCGATCCGGTAAGTCCGGTTGGGCTCGGAGGCCAGTTCGCCGCGGACCCGGCTGTTGACGCCGTCGGCGACCGCATGGTCGATTCTCGGCGTGTTCTGCAAATCGTTGGGCCCGGCATCGGCGTCCAGCGGGTCGTTGGGCGTCGCGCCGAGGGGGCCCAGGTCGATCGCGATCCCGGCGTTTCCGAGGAAACGGTTGCCCAGCAGGCTGTTGCCGCTACCGGCGTTGGGATCGAGCCATACTCCGAAAGTATCTGCGCCGATGAACAGGTTCGATTCGACCGGGGCCGTGCCGCCGATGCGGTTGTCGTGGCTGGCATGGGTCAGCGCGATGCCGGCGGTCATCGGAGTCGAGGCCAGGCCGATCTGATTGCCGGCGATGGCCACGTTGTCCGAATGATCGATTTCTATCTGGAAGACGCTCGCGCCGGCGATCAGGTTGCCTTCCAGCGTGTCGTCGATGCCGTCGGCGTCGGTGCCGATCAGAACGTTCGTCGACCGCAGGAGGAGGATGCCGTCGAGGCCGCCGCCGTTCAGCATCGGCGTTCCGCCGGCGGTTACGCCGATGCGGTTGCCCTGGATCTTCACGTCGCTGCTGTCGATGATGGCGATCGCGGCTTGGCCATTGCCGCCGAACAGGTTGCCCGCGCCCGGCGCGGCGCCGCCGATGAGGTTCGCGTGGCTCCCGGCGTCGACGAGGATGCCGTACAGGCTGCCGATCGCCGTCGTGCCGCTGGCGTCCACGCCGATCAGGTTGCCCTGGATCGCGTTGCCTGTCGCGGCGGGGCCGGTCAGCCGTATGCCCACTTCCTGGTTGCCGGCGATCAGGTTGCCGACCACGTGATTGCCGGCCGATTCGATCCGGATGCCGTCGTCGAGGTTGCCTGCTTCCGTCGATCCGTCGGCGCCGATGCCGATATGGTTGCCGGTGATCGTGTTGCCGTCCGATCCGTTTTCGATCACCACGCCGCTGCCCCGGAAATTCTGGAAGACCAGGCCGGAGATCGTCGACCCGCCGGATCCGGCGGTCAGCGTCAGTCCATCGAAATCGCCGGAGGCGCCGACGCTGCCGTCGAGCACGATGGCGGGCCGGCCGCCGTTGGGCGCGAAGCTGTCGTCGGTGGTGGCGTCGATGACGAGCGGGCTGGTGATAGCGGGTAGCGCCGAACTTAGCGTGATCGTGTGCGTGCCGGTGCCCGGGATCGCGAACTGGATCAGCGTGGTGCCGCTGGCGTTGTTGGCGGCAAGGATCGCCTCGCGCAGGCTGATCGCGCCGTCGGCGCCTTTGTTCGCGTTCAGCCATTCGGCGTCATAAGCGGCACCGGTAAGGATGCCCGAGTCGTCGACGTCGTCCGCGGTGGTGACGACCAGCACGTTCGACACGTCGGTGACGGTGACGGAGATCGCCTGCGTCGCACTGATCGAGCCGTCGGATGCCTGCACGACGACTTCGTACGTGTTGTTGCCGGCCGCGCTCGACGGGTTCTCGTAGTCCGGGGCGGTGATGAAGCGCAGCGCGCCGGTGGCCGGGTCGATCTGGAACAGCGCCTGGTCGGCGCCGCCGGCGATCGAGAAGCTCAGCGGGTCGCCGTCGACGTCCGAGGCGGTGACGATGGTGACGGCAGTGGTGTTCTCGGGGATGCTGATCGACGCGGTAGCGCCCCCGCCGTTGCTGGTGACGAGCGGCGCATCGTTGGCGGCGGTGATCGAGAACGTCAGCGTGCTGGGCGTGTCGGCATAGATGCCGGTGTCGTCCCGCACCGAGAACGTGAATCGACGCTGAGCCGGAGGCGTGTTGGTGTCGTTGGCATCGGGGGCGGGCATATAGACGAGCCAGGCCGAGTCGAGGTCGGCGCGGGCGATCGTCTGGCCGGCGATGACGGCCGTGCCGTTCAGCGTCAACGTGCCGGAAGCGGGCAGCGTGTCGATGCGCACGGCGGCAAAGGCATCGCCGTCGGCGTCGGCGAAGCCGAACAGGGCGGCGGTCAGCACCGCGGGCAGATCCTCGGTCATCATCAGGATCGCGTCGGCGCCGGTCGGCGCGGTGACGAGCCGCGCCAGGACGGTCGCGCTCGATTCGGAGGTATCGGTGAACGAGGCGAAGCCGGCAGCCGAGCGCGTGGCGGTCGCGCTGACCGCGTAGCCGGCCGGCAGCACGCCGCTCAGCGTCGTCGAGAATGACGCGTTGCCCGAGGCGTCGGTCGTGATGTCGACGTAACCGAGGTAGATTCGCGCTTCGCCCCGGCCGTAGGCGGAGACTGTCGACGAGGTGAACAGCTCGATGCGGAAGTAGCTGTTGGCGTTGCTGT
>JAKPAM010000086.1 GCA_029779435.1 Pseudomonadota bacterium
GGCGACGACCCATTCGCCGACCCGCGTGCGTGCCGGGTCGCCGAGGCGCAGCGCCGGCAGATTGCTGGCCTCGATGCGCAGCACCGCGATGTCGGTGAGCTTGTCCAGGCCGACGATCCGGGCCTTGAATTCGCGCTTGTCGGTCAGCTTGACGGTCACCTCGTCGGCATCGGCAACGACATGCGCATTGGTCAGGATCACCCCGTCGGCGCTGACGATGAAGCCTGAACCCATGCCGCGTGCCGGCCCGCGTTGCTGTGGGGTCGGTACCCCGAAGCGCCGAAAGAACTCGAACATCGGATCATCGGGATCCATCGTCGCCGCCGTCTTCTGCCGCCCACTGACGCTGATATTGACCACCGCCGGGCCGGTGCTATCGACGATGGCACTGAAGTCGGGCAGCGTGACGCCGGAGCGGGGCAGGGCGGCAGGCGTCGCCGCGACCGGCGCGGCAAGCGCCTCGGCCGGGCTGATGGCGAGTCCGCCGAACTTCGCGTAGCCGGCGCCGAAAGCGATGATCAGCGAAGCGGCGAGCAGGCTGCGTTTGAATGTCGTGGCTGGCATGACAATCTCCTGTTTCGTTGTACCAAGGGAAGCACCGGGCTTCCGACGGGTGGACGATAGACGGCCGCGACTTAAGGCTGACTTAAAGCGGAGTCAGGGCAACCTCGGGCAACACCGGGCAACACCGATCGCTTGAATTGCACGCGCGCGCGCAGGCCGCCCAGCGGCGCTTCGTCCAGCACGACGCTTGCCCGATGGCGCTCGGCGATGCGCCGGACGATGGCCAGCCCCAGGCCGCTGCCGGCTTCGTCGTTCTGCGCACGGCGATAGAAGCGGTCGAAGACGCGTTCGCGCTCGTCGACGGGAATGCCGGGGCCGCTGTCGCAGACTTCGATGCGGGGGCCCTCGGCGCCGTCGGCGACCGCGACGTCGACCTTGCCGCCGGGCGGGGTGTAGCGGACCGCGTTGCTGACCAGGTTGCCGACCAGGATGCGCAGCGCCTCTTCCTCGCCGTCGACCACCGGCTCGCCGGTCGTCGGCGTCGCCCCGAGGTCGATCCGCCGCGCTTCGGCCAGCGGCGAATGCTCGGCGATGACGCCGGCGACGAGGTCCGCGAGCTTCACCGCGGCCAGCGCGCGCTCGCCGCCGCCGGGCTCCTGGCGGGCCAGCGTCAGGAGTTGCTGCACCGCGTGCGTGGCGCGCCGCAGTCCGCCCTTGACTTCGGCGAAGGCCTCGGCGCGCGACGCGCTGTCAGCGGCGCGTTCGGCGAGCTGCACCTGCAGGCTCAGCGCCGCCAGCGGCGTGCGCAGTTCGTGGGCGGCGTCGGCGATGAATTCCCGCTGCGCGTCGAGCGCGCGCTTGAGCCGGGCCAGCAGATCGTTCAGCGCCAGCAGCAGCGGCAGCACCTCGCTGGGGACACGCTCGTGCGGCAAGGGGTCGAGCGCGACCGGCGTGCGCGTGCTCACCGCCCGCGCCACGGCATCGAGCGGTCGCAGTCCACGTCCAACCACGACCCAGATCAGCACTCCGAGCATCGGCAGCATGAGCAGGAACGGCGCCACCGTCCGCAACGCGGCAGCGAGCGCCAGCTGGTCACGCAGGAGCATCGGCTGCGCTACCTGGATCGTCTGCCCGCCCTGTTGCATCCCGAAAACCCGCCACTGGCCATGGCCGCTATCGATCGTCGCAAAGCCGATCGGCGTCTGCCGGGGAAGTTCCTGGCGGGGGTGCGAAAGGTAGA
>JAKPAM010000091.1 GCA_029779435.1 Pseudomonadota bacterium
CGATGAAGCGGCGCACCGAGATCCCGGCATTGTTGACGACGACGTCGAGGCCGCCGAAGGCCTCGGCGATCCGCGGCACGACGTCAGCGATCGCGGCGGCCTGGCCCACGTCCAGCGCGAACGCACGCGCACGGCCGCCCTGCGCATTGATGCCGTCGGCGACGCGCTGCGCGTCGGCCAGCTTCAGGTCCGTGACCGCGACCTGCGCGCCCTCGTCGGCGAACACGCGGGCCGTGGCGCGGCCCATGCCGTTGGCCGCGCCGGTCACCAGCACGACCTTGTCGCGCACCGAACGGCTGAGCTTGGCGTCTTCGAAGGCGGGGTCGTCTTCGGTCGAAGGCTGCCAGATCGTCGGCGGTTGGCGGCGGGTCGGTTCGGTCATCGGTGTCTCCTGGTGATCGGATTGTGCAGGGCTGCCTGGGCATTCTAGTGTCCCGCCCCAGCCGTCGACCTGTTTTCGATCCGCGGACCCCGGACAGGCGCTGATCGATTCGCCCGATTCGACGCATCCGCTATCGGGGTGGGATGCGAATCGGCGCTTCCCCGGGGCTTGCTCAGCGACGCATCGACGTGCCCGGCGATCCGTCGTCCCGGTATTCCTCTTCGAGCACCAGCCGCCCTCGTTCGTCGAACTCGCGCTTGCGCCGGAGCCGACCGGCGACGTAGAACGACTCGGACGCCAGGCCGGCGCCGCGGTGAAAAGTCTGGAACAGACCGAGGCGCCGGTCCTGCGCGTCGATCGTCCCACGCGAGCGGATCTGGCCGTTGTCCCAGTATTCCTGGATCATGCGGGCGGGCGCCCCTTCATAGATCGCCGGCCACTCCTGCCGCGCGACGACGCGGTTCGGATACCACGCGGTCTCGGTCTTGTCGCCGCGCGCGTTCCAGCGTGTCGACCGGATCTCGGCCCCCGCCTCATCGAACTGACGTTCGGAGACACGCCGGCCCGCGACGCTGACCGTCTCGAATCGCCGACGCCCAGCCTCGTCGTAAGTGCGCCGCGTCCACCGCTCGACGATGCTGCCGCCATCGACCCCGGGTTCGACGCGCCACTCCTGTTCGCCGGCGATCCGACCGTCCGGCGAGAACTCGCGCATCGCGGCGAGGCGCCCCCGCTCGTGCAGGACCTGGCGACGCAGGCGTCCTTGCGCGTCATGAACGTTCGCCCAGGTCGGCGCGTCGGCGCCGCACGCGATCCGTTCGTCATCGGCGATCAGCGCCGGATCGCAGACCAGTTCGACGATCTGCCCCCGCTCGTTGAAGACGAGCTTCGCACGCGCGATGCCCGGCAGGCCCGACGACGCGATCGCGGCAGCGACCGCGACGGTGATCGCGGCCCTGCCCCGGCGATGAGAATCCGCCCTCCGGACCCATGAGCGCATCGGACGCGTCGGCGCGCCTGGCGTGAACGGACGTTCAGTCCCGCTGCACCACCTGGGCCGCCGCCAACGCCGTCACGTTGACGATCCGGCGCACGGTGGACGCGGCGGTCAGGATGTGCGCAGGCGCGGCCGAACCGAGCAGGATCGGGCCGATCGTCACGCCATGCCCGCTGGTCTGCTTCAGCACATTGAACAGGATGTTGGCCGAGTCCAGGTTCGGCAGGATCAGTATGTTGGCCGCGCCGGCCAGGCTCGGCTCGAGGTTGTAATTGCGGCGGATCGCCTCGTTCAGTGCCGCATCGCCATGCAGCTCGCCGTCCGCCTCGATCGTCGGTTCGAGCTGCTTGAACAGCCGGTACGCATCGCGCATCTTGCGGGCCGACGGGCGCTGGCTCGACCCGTACGACGAATGCGACACGAACGCCACCTTGGGCGTGACGCCGAAGTGCGCGACCTGCGACACCGCCATCGATGCGATCGCCGCCAGATCCTCGGCCGTCGGATCCTCGTTGACGAAGGTGTCGGCGATGAACAGCGTATGGCGGTCGAGCATCAGCGCGTTCATCGCGGCCAGGCAGTGCGCGCCCTCGCGCAGTCCGATGATCTCGCGCACGCGCTCCAGATGCTGCTCGTAGCGGCCGACCAGGCCGCAAACCATGCCGTCGGCATCGCCCATGCGCACCATCAGCGCCGCGATCGTCGTCGCCGACCGGCGCAGCGCCGCCTTGGCCATCTCGGGCGTGACGCCGTCGCGCGCGCACAGGCGGTGATAACTCTCCCAGTACGCCCGATAGCGCGCGTCGTCCTCGGGATCGACGAGCTCGAAATCGACGCCCGGCCGTATCCGCAAGCCGGCGCGCTGGATGCGCAACGCCACGATCGCCGGACGGCCGACGACGATCGGCCGCGCCAATTCATCATCGACGACCATCTGCACCGCGCGCAGCACGCGCTCGTCCTCGCCCTCGGCATAGGCGATGCGCTTGTTCGCCGCCTTGGCTGCCTGAAAGACCGGCCGCATGAACATGCCGGTATGCGTGACGAACCGCGTCAACTGCTGGCGATACGCGGCCATGTCCTCGATCGGCCGCGTCGCGACGCCCGACTCCTGCGCGGCCCGCGCCACCGCCGGCGCGATCCGCACGATCAGCCGCGAGTCGAACGGCGTGGGGATCAGGTAGTCGGGGCCGAACACCAGTTCGCGCCCGACATAAGCGGACGCGACCTCGTCGCTGATCGTCTCCTTGGCCAGATCGGCGATCTCGCACACGCAGGCGATCTTCATCGCTTCGGTGATCCGGCTGGCGCCGCTGTCGAGCGCGCCGCGGAAGATGTACGGGAAGCACAGGACGTTGTTGACCTGGTTCGGGTAGTCGGAACGGCCGGTCGCGATGATGCAGTCGGGGCGCACGGCCTTGGCCAGCTCCGGGCGGATCTCGGGCTCGGGATTGGCCAGGGCCAGGATCACCGGCTTGCCGGCCATCGTCTTGACCATCTCGGCCGTCAACACGCCGGGGGCCGAGCAGCCCAGAAACACGTCGGCGCCGTCGACCACGTCCGCCAGCGTGCGCGCCGAGGTCTTCTGCGCATACCGCTGCTTGGACGCGTCGAGCTTGTCGGCGCGCTCGGTATGCACGACGCCCTTCGAATCGACGACGTAGATGTTTTCGCGCCGCACGCCGAGCTCGACCATCAGGTCCAGGCACGCGATCGCCGCGGCGCCCGCCCCGGACACCGCGAGCTTGACCTGCGCGATGTCCTTGCCGACCAGTTCCAGCCCGTTCAGCAGCGCCGCCGTCGAGATGATCGCCGTGCCGTGCTGATCGTCGTGGAACACCGGGATCTTCATCCGCTCGCGCAGCTTGCGCTCGATGTAGAAGCACTCGGGCGCCTTGATGTCCTCGAGGTTGACGCCACCCAGCGTCGGCTCGAGCGCCGCGATGATCTCGACCAGCTTGTCCGGATCGTTCTCCGCCAGTTCGATGTCGAACACGTCGACGCCGGCGAACTTCTTGAACAGGCAGCCCTTGCCCTCCATCACCGGCTTGCCGGCCAACGGACCGATGTCGCCCAGGCCCAGCACCGCCGTCCCGTTGGTGATCACACCGACCAGGTTGCCGCGCGACGTGTACTCGGCCGCCAGCGCCGGCTCGTCCTGGATCGCCAGGCACGCATACGCGACGCCGGGCGAGTATGCGAGCGACAGGTCGCGCTGATTGACCAGCGCCTTGGTCGGCATGACCGAGATCTTGCCGCGCGTGGGGGCGCGATGATATTCGAGCGCCGCGTCGCGCAACGCTTGCTCGGCGGGGGACAGTTCGGGGCGGGTCTGATTCATGATGTCTGGATCGATGGAGTTTTGCGCAACGATACACCTAGGGCCTGTTAACGCTAAGATCGCCCCCGCGCCGAGGGGCGTCAAGCGCTGTGGCTAGGCGCGGGCGAAGCAGCGTACCCGAGGTACGTAATGAGCCCGCAACGACGCCACAGCGCTTGACGCCCC
>JAKPAM010000111.1 GCA_029779435.1 Pseudomonadota bacterium
CGGATTACGGCGCTGGCGTCGCGGGCCGGGTTCACGACTCCACGCTCGAACACTCGTACCGCCTGGACGTCGAGATCGTGCCGACGCTGATCCGCGTCGCGGGCGGCCGTGAAGTCGAACGCACCTATGGCTGGGACCGGGCGGACTGGCAGCGCATCACCGGCGTCGCCGCCCTGGGCGCGGATCTGCCGGCGATCCGTCCGGGCTGCGGTTCGCGCAGCCTCGATCCGGACGTCGCCGAAGGTCTGGCGCTGCGTTTCGGCAAAGTCCGCCTGAGCGCCCGCCAGGTGACGATCGGCGAGGCGGAAGATCCGGTCGAGGCCTGCTTTTCCCGCGGCTGGACCGACGGGCTGCCCGTGGTGCCGCCCACGCCCGAACGCGTGCTGCGCATGCTGTCGGGCACGCGCCGGGCGCCCGACGAGATCATCGGCAGCATTCCGCCCGACCTCGTGCCCTGCACGGTCGAGAAGGTCGCGATCAACGCGGTGATGGCCGGCTGCCTGCCCGAATACATGCCGGTCGTGCTCGCCGCCGTCGAGGCCGCGCTGATCGACGAGTTCGGCATGCATGGCGTGCTGTGCACGACCATGTTCTGCGGCCCCGTCGTGATCGCCAACGGCCCGATGAGCCGGGCCGTCGGCATGAACTCCGGCGTCAATGCGCTGGGGCAAGGCAATCGCGCCAATGCCAGCATCGGACGCGCGCTGCAGCTGGTCATCCGCAATGTCGGAGGCGGTCGCCCTGGCGAGATCGACCGCTCGGCACTGGGCACGCCGGGCAAGTACACCTTCTGCTTCGCCGAGGCCGAGGACAGCGCCTGGGCGCCGCTGCATGTCGAGCGCGGCTTCGCGCCGGAGTCGTCCACCGTCACGCTGTTCGCCGGCGAAGGGGTGCAGGGCATCGTCGACCAGAAATCGCGCACACCCGAATCGCTGGCGCGCAGCTTCGCTGCCTGCATGCGGGTGATCGACCATCCGAAGCTCGCGATGGCCGGCGACGCGCTGCTGATCGTCTCGCCCGAACATGCGCGCGTATTCATCGAAGCCGGCTGGAGCAAGGCGCGCCTGCTGCGGGAACTGATCGAACTGCTGACACTGCCGGCCGACGAGATGATCGCGGGGGCCGGAGACATCGCCGAAGGCCTGCCGCCCTCGCTGGCCGGCACCAAAGTGCCCAAGTTCCGTCCCGGCGGCATTCTGATCGTCAGGGCCGGCGGCACCGCCGGCCTGTTCTCGGCCGTCGTGGCCGGCTGGGCCGCCTCGGGCGCGGTCGGCTCCACCCCTGTCACCCAGGAGATCGTCGCATGACTGAAGCAGCCATCCTGCTCGACCCGACCGCCGAGCGGTCGCCGGCCGCGCGTCCGCGGCTAGCCCGCCCCGCAGGCCTCGAGGGCCTCACTGTCGGCCTGCTGGATATTTCGAAGGCGCGCGGCAACGTGTTCCTCGACCGGCTCGACGAGCTGCTGCAGGCTCGCGGCGTGACGGTCAGGCGCTATCGCAAGCCCACGTTCACGCGTCCCGCGCCGGTCGAACTGGCGCAGCGGATCGCGGCCGAATGCAACCTGGTCGTCGAAGGCCTGGCCGACTGAGGGTCCTGCACGTCGTGCTGTATGCATGACATCGCGGGTCTTGAAAGTCGTGGCATTCCAGGAGTCGGCGTTGCATCCACCGAGTTCGTGCAGGCAGCGGCCATGCAGTCGCAGTCGCTGGGCTTCGACCCGGCAATGGTGTTCGTCGCCCACCCCATCCAGGACCGCAGCGACGCGGAACTGCGGGCGCTGGCCGACCAGGCCGTCGAGCAGATCGTGCGCTCGATCACCGCGCCCTGAGGGTCACCTCCACGTGGTTCGGCCGATGAGAGGCCTCGGCTCATGATCATCGCCACCGCGGGCCATGTCGACCACGGCAAGACCAGCCTCGTGCGCGCGCTCAC
>JAKPAM010000140.1 GCA_029779435.1 Pseudomonadota bacterium
AGGATGTCGGGACGGTGCTGCGCGTGCGGCCCCAGGTGTCCGAGGCCGGCGCCGTCAAGCTGACGATCTTCCAGGAAGTATCGAGCGTCTCGGACGCATCGCTGTCCGCGGGACTGATCACGAATCGCCGCGCGATCGAATCGAACGTCCTCGTCGACGATGGCCAGATGATCGTGCTGGGCGGGCTGATCGAGGATCGCGTCGAAGGCGGGGAGCAGAAGGTGCCGGGGCTCGGCAGCCTGCCGATCATCGGGCAACTGTTCCGTTATGACAATCGCAAGCACACCAAGACCAACCTGATGGTCTTCCTGCGGCCGCGCGTGCTGCGCGACACCGAATCCTCGAGTGTCGCGACGACGGATCGCTACGACTACATTCGCCAGATCCAGGCCGACACGCGGTTGCCGGCGCATTGGGCGCTGCCCGAATACCAGTCGCCGGTGCTGCCGCCGGCCGGTGGCGTTCCGAGTGCCCCGTCGCGCGGCGCCGGTACGCCGATGATGGTGCCGGTTCCGGATCCGCGGGTCGGCCCCGGCGGTTACCCGCCGGGCGATCCGGGTACGCCGGCGCCGCAACCATCGATCCCCGCGCCGACGGTACCGCCGTCGCCGCCGGTCCAGACGATCCCGCCGCCGCGGGGTTCGTCCGCGCCGGGCGCGGCCGGCAGCGATCCGGGGACGTTCCCGGTCGCTCCGCCCGCGGCCGCACCCGCCATCGGCGGCGCGCCGATCGGCAACGTCGACGCCAGGGCGAGCGAGTCCGCGACGCAGGCGCCCGCGCCGATCAGTCGCTCGATGCCGACGATGATCCAGACGGCCCCCAACGAGGTGCTGGTCCCGCTCAATCGCGAGTTCCGCGTGCGGCCGGTCGATCCGTCGGCCAACCCCGCTGCCGGCCCCATGAACAGTCCGAACTGAGCGCGCGAGCCGACTGACGATGTCCACGGTATCGCCCGCCCGCTATGTGCCTTATGGGTTTGCGCGCACGCACAAGGTGCTCGTGCGCGCGGCCTCCGAAGAAGCGATCGAAGTCTGGATCGGCAGCGCGACGCCGTTGCATGCGCTGGCCGAGCTGACGCGGTCGCTGCCGTACCGGCTGATCACCGTGGTCAAACCGGACGACGAACTGGCCGCTGCGATCTCGCAGGCGTATTCGCAACAGGAAGGATCGGCGGCTTCGGTCGTCGACGAGGTCGCGGGCGACCTGGACCTGTCCCGGTTGATGCAGGACATCCCGAAGATCGAGGACCTGCTCGAGACCGAGGACGACGCGCCGATCATCCGGATGATCAACGCGCTGCTGACGCAGGCCAGCCGCGACGGCGCGTCCGACATCCACATCGAACCGTTCGAGACGTATTCGATCGTGCGGTTCCGCGTCGATGGCACGCTGCGCGACGTCGTCCGGCCCCGGCGCGAGTTGCATGCGGCGCTGATCTCGCGGATCAAGATCCTCGCGCAGCTCGACATCGCCGAGAAGCGCCTGCCGCAGGATGGGCGGATCGCGCTGAGGATCGGCGGCCGGCCGATCGACGTGCGCGTCTCGACGCTGCCGACCGGCCACGGCGAGCGCGCGGTGCTGCGCCTGCTCGACAAGGAGGCCGGCCGGCTCGACCTGGGCAAGCTCGGCATGAGCGCGCCAGCGCTGGTCACGTTCGACAAGCTGATCCATCAGCCGCACGGCATCGTGCTGGTGACCGGGCCGACGGGATCGGGCAAGACCACGACGCTGTATTCGGCGATGGGCCGGATCGACGCGACGACCACCAACGTGCTGACGGTCGAGGATCCGATCGAGTACGACCTGGACGGTATCGGGCAGACGCAGGTCAACGCCAAGATCGACATGACGTTCGCCAAGGCGTTGCGTTCGATCCTGCGACAGGACCCGGACGTCATCATGATCGGCGAGATCCGCGACCTCGAGACCGCGCAGATCGCCGTGCAGGCTTCGTTGACCGGCCACCTGGTGCTGGCCACGCTGCACACCAACGACGCAGTGTCGGCCGTCACGCGCCTGATCGACATGGGCATCGAGCCGTTCCTGCTGGCGTCGACGCTGCTCGGCGTCGTCGGCCAGCGCCTGGTGCGCAAGCTGTGCACGCAGTGCAAGCAGCCCGATCCGCTTAGCGGCGGCTATCGGCCCGTCGGTTGCCTGGCCTGCAACAAGACGGGCTTCCAGGGACGCAGCGGCATCTATGAACTGTTCACCGTCGGCGACGACGTCCGCACGCTCATCCATCGCAACGCGCCCGAGAGCGAGATCCGCGAGACGGCGCTGCGCGGCGGCATGCGGACGATGCGCGACGACGGCCAGCGCTGGGTCAAGTCGGGCGTCACCTCGCTCGACGAAGTGATCCGCGTCACGCGGGACTAGCAGACCTGAATGCCCGCTTACCGATTCGAAGCCGCGCGAGCGTCAGGCGCCGTCGAGAAGGGCGTCGTCGACGCCGATTCGCCGCGCCACGCGCGCAGCATCCTGCGCGAACGCGGGCTGACGCCGCTGGAGGTGGCCACGCTGCAGGAGGCCACGGCGAGTGCCGGCCGCGCGATCGGCGGCCGCATGCGCGTCGCGGAGCTCGCGCTGTCCACGCGCCAGCTCGCGGCGCTGCTGTCCGCGCGGTTGCCGCTGGAACGCGCGCTCGGCGCGGTCATCGACCAGGCCGAACGCTCGCTGGTGCGCGAGCGATTCGCGGCCGTGCGCAGCGACGTGGTCTCCGGCCAGTCCTTCGCGCAGGCGCTTGCCAAGTATCCGCGCGATTTCCCGGACGTCTACCGGGCGCTGGTCAGCGCGGGTGAACAGTCCGGCGACCTGGCGCGAGTGATGAACCGGCTGGCCGACTACGTCGAATCGCGCACCGCGTTATCGCAGCGGATCATGATGGCCTTCACTTACCCGGCGATCGTGACCGTGGTCGCGATCGGCGTCATCGTCGCGCTGCTGACCTACGTCGTGCCGCAGGTGGTCGGCGTGTTCGCGCAGACCAAGCAGAAGCTGCCGTTCCTGACGGTCGCGCTGATCACCGTGTCGGATTTCCTGCGCACGTGGGGATGGTGGCTGCTGGGGCTGATCGTCGCGGCGATCATCGGTTTCCGGCTCGCGCTGCGCTCGCCGACGGTCAAGCTCGCCGTGCACGAGCGGATGCTGACGATGCCATTGTTCGGCCGGCTGATCCGCGGCATGAACACCGCGCGTTTCGCATCGACGCTGGCGATCCTGGGCAACAGCGGCGTGCCGTTGATCCGCGCGCTCGAGGCCGGCGCCCAGACGCTGAGCAACGTCGCGCTGCGCGCCAACGTCGCCGATTCGATCGCGCGGGTGCGCGAGGGATCCGCGTTGTCGCGAGCGCTGGGGGCGGGTAAGCAGTTCCCGCCGATGATGATCCACATGATCGCCAGCGGCGAAGCGACCGGCGACCTGCCGCAGATGCTCGATCGCACGGCCGAGACGCTGTCACAGGAAACCGAGCGCCGCGCGATGATGCTGACGAGCCTGCTCGAACCGATGCTGATCCTGGTGATGGGCGTGGTCGTGCTGCTGATCGTGCTCGCCGTGCTGCTGCCGATCATCGAGATCAATCAGCTCGTGCGCTGACCACGCACGGGCCGAAGCGCGAGCCTCGTCCTTCAGGCGAGAGCGACTCGAGGCGCGAACGAATCGCGCGTCTTCTTCCGATCCCTTCCAGGACTCCGGCCCGGCGTCAGGCTCGATCGGGTTCGTCGACTCCAAGTCCGGCGCCCGGGGGATCAGTCGTTCAGCGCTTTTCTTGCGCGTCGTCTATCATCGCTGATGCCCGGTGTCGAGGGTAGCGCGACGCGATCGCGCCATCGGCCCGGGTCGGACCAGACACGGAGGGATCGAAACCATGTGGATGTTGCGGCTGCGCCGGTTCGTGCGCGTGATGAGCAAAGGGGGCTGGATGCTGCTGTGGGCGCTGCGTGATGCGCGTACGCCGCTGCTGGTCAAGCTCGGCACCGTCGCGGTGCTCGCCTACGTGATCAGCCCGGTCGACCTGGTGCCGGATCTGCCGATCCTCGGCTGGTTCGACGACGCCGCGTTGCTGATGGTCGCGATCCCGTTCCTGCTCGACCGGCTGCCGGCCGCGGTGCGGACGCAGGCGCAGGCGGCATCCGAGCGTTCGAAGTTGCGCCGCTGGTTCGGGGGTGCGGGACTGGGCGGGCGCGCGTAGGCGTCTGCATTCGCACGAAAAGATCACAGGGCGGCTCACGGTGCGTGACGTACCGTGGGCCGCCGGCTATTTTGTTTTGTAGAGAACGGAAGAAGACATGATGACGAGCGCCCCTGCAGCGCAATCCGAGGGTCCCCCGAAACTGAAGGATCCGATGTCCCTGACACGCGGCCCTGCGATGAAGAACCGCTTCATGCTGGCGCCGCTGACGAACATGCAGAGCAATGCCGACGGCACGCTGCACGAGGACGAGTACAAATGGCTGGTGCGTCGCGCCGAGGGCGGGTTCGCGTTGACGATGACCTGCGCGGCACACGTGCAGCGCAATGGTCAGCTCGCCGCCGGCCAGCTCGGCATCTGGAGTGACGATCATCTCGCCGGCCTGACCCGGCTGGCCGACGGCATTCGCGCCGCGGGCAGCCTGTCATCGGTGCAGTTGCACCATGGCGGGCAGCGGGCGATTCCGAAGCTGACCGGCAGCGAGCCGGTCGCGCCGGTCGCGATGCCCAAGACCGGGGCGCGCGCGATGACGACCGACGAAGTGCGCCGGCTGCGCGATGATTTCATCACGGCCGCGGTTCGCGCCGAGAAGGCGGGGTTCGACGGCGTCGAACTGCACGGCGCCCATGGCTACCTGCTGTGCCACTTCCTCGATACCGGCAACCTGCGCGACGACGCGTACGGCGGTGCGCTGGAGAATCGCGCGCGCCTGATCAACGAGATCGTCGATGGCATCCGGGCCGTGACGAAGCCGGATTTCCAGCTCGGCGTTCGCCTGTCGCCCGAGCGCTTCGGCATGTCGCTGTCGGACATCCGCAGCGTCGCGGGTGATTTGATGGCGTCCGGCAAGATCGATTTCCTCGACATGTCGCTGTGGAGCGTGTTTCAGCAGCCGGTCGAAGGCGAAGCCTTCGGCAAGCGCCTGATCGACTGCTTCACCAGCCTGCCGCGCGGCGATACCCGGCTCGGCGTCGCCGGCAAGATCATGGACGCGCCCACCGCGCAGGCCTGCCTCGACGCGGGCGCGGATTTCGTGCTGATCGGGCGCGGTGCGATCCTGCATCACGACTTTCCGCGCCGCGCGATCGCCGATCCGTCGTTCGCGTCGGTGCCGCTGCCGGTCAGCCGGGATTATCTGGCTTCGGAAACGCTCGGGCCGAACTTCATCCACTACATGGCGACCGGCTGGAAGGATTTCGTCGAGCAGCAGGCTGCGTGAGGAACGCGCCGATCGATTCCGCCGGGCCATTTCGGGCGAATCGATCGGTGAGCCCCTCGAGCGGGTGGCTACAATCTCGTTCTTTCCACCCATCGAACGAGAGGACCCCGCATGTACGACCTGCTCAAAGGCCTGACCGTCGTCGAAGGCTCGTCTTTCGTCGCGGCGCCGCTGTGCGGATTGACGTTCGCCCAACTCGGCGCGGAGGTCATCCGCTTCGACCAGATCGGCGGCGGCCTGGATTTCGGCCGCTGGCCGCTGGCTGCCAATGGCCGCAGCCTGTACTGGGAAGGCCTGAACAAGGGCAAGAAGTCGATCGCGATCGACCTGGGCCGCCCCGAAGGACGTGAACTGGCTTGCGCGCTGATCACCGCGCCCGGCGAGAACGCCGGCCTGTTCGTCACCAACTTTCCGGCGGGCGGATTTCTCGCGCATGACAAGCTCGCCGCGCGCCGGCCCGACCTCATCACGCTGCGTGTGACCGGTTCATCGGACGCCAGCAGCGCGCTCGACTACACGATCAACAGCGCGGCCGGGTTCCCGCTGATCACCGGCCCGGTCGATGCCAAAGGTCCGGTCAACCATGTGCTGCCGGCCTGGGACATCAGTTGCGGCTTGACCGCTGCCGTGACGCTGCTGGCGGCCGAGCGCGCGCGCCGCATGGGTGGACAAGGGCAGGAGATCCGGCTGGCGTTGTCCGACGTCGCGTTCTCGATGCTCGGCCACCTCGGGCAGATCGGCGAGGTGCTCGTCAATCACCAGGAGCGGGAGCGCATCGGCAATGCGCTGTATGGCGCGTTCGGCCGGGATTTCGCGACGCGCGACGGCCGCAGCGTGATGATCTGCGCGATCACGCGCAAGCAGTGGAACGGCCTGCTCGATGCGTTCGGGCTGAACGACGCGGTGGCCGCGCTCGCGAGCCGGCTGGGCGTCGACTTCGGTGCCGATGAAGGCGCGCGCTTCGTGCATCGCGAAGCCTTGTTCGCGATCGTCGAGCCGGCGATCGCGAAGATCGACTACGTGACCTGCGCGAGCAAGCTCGACGAACATGGCGTCTGCTGGGGGCCTTATCGCACGGTGACCGAAGCGCTGGCCGAGGATAAGCGGCTGTCGCTCGACAACCCGATGTTCTCGATGGTCGGCCACCCGAGCGGCGCGACCTACCTGACGCCGGGTTATCCGGCCGCGCTGTCGGTCACGCCGCGCCAGCCGGCGCGCTCGGCCCCCGACCTGGGCCAGCACACCGAGGAAGTGCTCGCTGGTCGCATGAAGCTGTCATCGGCCGAGATCGGGCGGCTGCATGACGCGGGCGTGGTGGCGTCGCCGCGGCGGGGTTAGGTCCCGGTGCTTACCGGTCCGAGCGGGGCGAGCCTCGGAAACATGACCCCGGCGAGCTTCGGCATCGTCATGGCCACCGGGATCGTGTCCCTTGCCTGTTCCAAGTTGGATCTGCCCATCGTGGCGCGATGGTTGTTCTTCCTCAACGTCGTGCTGTATGGGTTGATGTGGCTCCTGCTTGCGCTGCGTCTGCTGCGCCATCCCGGTCGCGTGCTCGCCGACCTGCGCGATCATGCTCGCGGCCCGGGGTTCTTCACGGTCGTCGCGGCCACCAGCGTGCTCGGCGCCCAGTTCGTCGTCCTGCTGGGGCCCGGTACGGTCAGCCTGGCGCTGTGGTGGCTCGCGGCGGGCCTTTGGCTGGTTCTGACCTACGCCATTTTCGCGGCCCTGACCGTCAAGGAGGATAAGCCCCCGTTTCACCGCGGCATCAACGGCGGCTGGCTGCTCACCGTCGTGGCCACCCAGTCCCTGACCGTCCTGGGCGCCTTGCTCGTCCCGGCCATCGCCGAGCCTTGGCAACGGCCGCTCGCCTTCGTCGCGCTGTCGATGTGGATGTGGGGCGGCATGCTGTATATCTGGTTGATGACGCTGATCTTCTATCGTCATCTGTTCTTTCGGCTGTCGCCGACCGATCTGGATCCGCCTTACTGGATCAACATGGGGGCGATGGCGATCTCGGCACTCGCTGGCGCGCTGCTCGTGCTCGATGCGCATGAGGTCGGCTTCCTCGGTGTGCTGGAACCTTTCCTGAAGGGCTTCACCGTCTTCTTCTGGGCCAGCGGTACGTGGTGGATCCCGCTGCTCCTCGTCCTCGGGGTCTGGCGTCATGTCGTGCGCCGCTTCCCGCTGCGCTATGACCCGTTGTACTGGGCCGCCGTCTTTCCGCTGGGGATGTATGCGGTCGCGACCCATGAGATGGCGGAGGCGATGGCGTTGCCGTTCCTCGATGTCATTCCGCCGTACTTTCTCGTCGCGGCGCTGGCGGCCTGGTTGCTGACGATGGCCGGGCTGCTGCTTGCGATCGCTCGGCGGCCGGCGGCGTCGCCGGAGGGGTGAGCGCGAGGCGGTCGCGGGCATCAGGACTCGTCGTCGAGCCCTGATGCGAGGCAAGTCGGCGCTCAGGAACGGCTCGCCAACGCCTCGGCGATCTGCACGGCGTTCAACGCCGCTCCTTTGCGCAGATTGTCCGCCGTCGCGAACAACGCCAGCCCGTGCAGCACGGTCGGGTCGTTGCGAATCCGGCCGACGAGCACCGCATCCTTCCCCGTCGCGGCCAAGGGATTAGGAACATCCGTCAACTCGACGCCCGGCGCGCGCCTCAGTAGTTCGATCGCACGCTGGACCGGCAACGGCCGCTCGAACCCGGCATTGATCGACACCGAGTGTCCGGTGAACACCGGCACGCGCACGCAGGTGCCGGAGACCGGCAAATCGGGGATGCCGAGGATCTTCCGGCTCTCGTCGCGAAGCTTGATTTCCTCCTCGGTGTAGCCGTCTTCGGCCTCGTGATAGTTCATCGGCACGACGTTGAAGGCGATCGGTACCGGCCATTTTCCCGATGACGGAAAGGCGATGGCATCGCCGCCATCGTCGTGCAGTTCGGGTTCGCGACGATGCCTTTCGGCAGTCGCTGGAGCGCACCGGCATTGACCTCGGACACCACCAGCGGCACATCGGGATCGCTTCGCCAAGCCGACGAATTGTCGATGACCACCGCGCCGGCGCCGGCCACGATCGGCGCCAATGCGCGAGACGTCGCGCCGCCGGCGGAGAAGAACACGATATCGAGGCCCGCGTAGTCGGCGGTCGCCGCATCTTCCACCACGACCTCTTCGTCTTTCCAGCGCAAGCGTCCGCCGGCCGATCGTGCGGAGGCGAACAGCCGCAATCGACTGACGGGAAAATCGCGTTCGACCAGGCAACGACGCATCAGGTCGCCGACCAGACCGGTCGCATCGACGATGCCCAATGCGTTCCGGATTAAGTGTTGCATGCTGAAACATGAGTCGAATGGGCCATTGATTCGAATGATCAGGGTGCTTTACTTGACAGCCTCTGCAGCTCGGATACGTTCGCGACGATGAATTTCAAGCGCCTCTCCCTGCTACGCCGACCCGTGGCGAACCGCGATGCGGCCGACCTTCACATCGGCGACTCACGCTCGATCGACCTCCGACCGTCCGCTCGTCACATGATCACGCCCGGTACGGCGAACCTCCAACGCCGCGGCAGCCTGGCGATCCTGGCCGGTGTGGCGCTCGCCTCCGCCGGCTGCGGCAGTGGCGGCGGTGGTGGGAGCAGTGGGGGCAGTGGTAGTGACGACTCCGCGCCTGCTCCCACCACGCCCGGCGGCAACGAACCTCCAGGCAACACGGGTGATACCGGCAACTCGGGCAATCGTGGCGGCCGGACACCGGAGGCTGCGCCCATCACCGGCAAGTTCGGCGGTGGCCAGGGTCGCATCCTCTACGTGGGGAGCGACAAGACCTTCTACGAGCTCGATCTGACGAATCGCATCGTGACGAAGCTCGTCGACATCGGCGGACGCTACAACGCGAAGATCAAGGGCGGCTTGACGCGGGCCGGCAATGGCCGGATCGCCGTGCTGGTGGATACCGGCGAGCTCGACGCACAGGTCGAGATGCGGATCTATTCGGCTAGCGGCTCGCTCGAGTTCACCCACCCGGGTTATTTCTGGGGCATCCACATGCGGGACGGCGCGGCGATCTCGCCTGACGGTCAGTACGTCGCCAGCGTCGGCATCGGTCCGTTGAACAACGACTGGCAGAACGATTATCTGGTCGTCGTACTGACGCGGGTGGACAGCGGTGAACGGCGGCTGCTGCTGATCGAAAAGGCGAAGGATCTGGATGTCACGCCGACGCTGTGCTGGTCGCCGGACAATGCGCTCCATCTGATGACGAACGTCGCCCTCTACCGGATCGACAGGCAGACGAGTAATGCGACCAAGCTGCGCACGCTGGATCTTTCGCCGCCGTACGCTTCGATGGTCACTGCCGACGGCCGGGAGATCTGGTTCCATCAGGGGCGAGGCAATCAGTATGGCGGCACCATCTGGAGTGTCGACATCGCCAGCGGCGAGACCAGGCGTCGATCGCTGCGCAGTGCCGGCTGGGGCCAGCACTGCCCCGTCATCTCGCCGGACGGTCAATGGATGCTGGGCCAGGAAGGTGTCACCAACAGCGACTTCGCGACGACGATCTGGGTCGATATGTACATTACCGCGATCCGCGTGACCGACCCACCGATCGACGTCAACAATCTGCCCGACGAAGTGCTGGATGCGGCAGGCAAGAAGCTGGGATCGTCCTCCCGGATGGCGTGGTACTGATCAACGGGGGCAGGAAGATCGAGGCGCCAGGGTAATCGACGCGATTCGCCCGATTCGCATCGCCGGAGGTCCACGCGCGCCGACCGACGATCGCCGTGTCGGTGGCAGCCTCCGTCGCCACACGCACAATCGGCCGGTTCGCTTTGTCACCAACGACAAGAACCTCCTCATGCCTCGATCGATGCTGCCCGGGCGCCGCTGGCAGGGCGCGCTGGCGGCCACGCTGCTCGCGCTGCTGTGCCAGGGCGCGTACGCCGCCTCCGCGTTTCACTCCGTCACCGACGCACGCGGCTTCATCGACGTGTGGCGGTTACGCGCCGACGTCGCGCGTGTCGAGGCGTTGACGCCGGCGCCCGATGCCGATCGCTGCGAAGACGAGGGCGACGGTGAGCGCACGCCCGGTCACACCGAGATCGCCCTTGCGCAACGCCGCGAGCGCGCCTGCAGGATCGCCGCGCAGCGCGCCCGGGTGCGCTTCGATGCGGCCCGCATCGCCTTCAACCGTGCCTGGCAGCCCGTGTTGCGCGCCGCGATCGAGCGCGGCGACCAGATCGCCGAGGTGATCTGGCGCCAGTGCAGCACCACCCCGGTGCTCGATCGCAGCGCGCTCGAGTCGACCTGCGACGAGGCGCCCGAGCGCCATGCTTTCGCGGGCCGACGGTTGCGCGAGATCGGCTTCGAACCCGCGTTCGACTACGCCGGCGAGGTGGCGCTCTACGAGCCGAACCAGACCGCACGCACGCGTCGTGCGCAGGCGCTGATGCTGCAGCGGATGGCCGCCGGCGACCTCGGCGGCTGGCAGATCTGGGTCCATCGCGGTGGCAACGTCGCGCGCGATGCGCAGGACCTGAAGGACATCGGAAACGACCTGGCGATCGACAACGTGTTGATCGAGACGCGGCGCACCTTCGCCTTCAGCACCGGCAAGGGCGTCGCCACCGACGGCCTGGCGACGCTACGGTTGAATCGCCGGCCTGCGACGCCCGGTGTGATGACGTGGAACGACAACGTGCTGCACGGCAATCTGCCTTACAGCGGTCACTACGACTGGCGTTTCGATCCGGTGTACGTCCGCGACGAAGGCAACGACCGCAGCCTGTACCTCGGCACGCTCGACGATGCGCGTTTCGCGCGCCAGATGCATGACCTGCTGGTCGCCGGGCAGGTGCGCATCGACCACTGGCTGGCCGCCGATCCGCGTTGGGCCGTGTTCCTGCTGCACCGTATCGGTCATCACGAATGGGCGCCCGAGCGGACCGTGTCCGCCACCGGCCGGCTGAATCCGCGCTGGAGCGGCCAGTGGGCGCTCGAGAAGACCTTCGTCGACTTTCAGCCGAGCCCGGCACCGACAACGCGGGCATGGATCGCACGCGCCGGCGATCGCACGCTGCTGCACTTCGAAGCCGACCCGGCGGGCGCCACCGTCCCGCCGTCGCGCTGCGAGCTGCGCTACAGCGGCGGCGCCAGCCTGTTGCCGCAGGACGGCAGCCACGCCGCCTCGCAGACCGCGACCGTGCTCGGGTATCTGCCCACCTACACACGGGCCGCCAACCTCGCTCGGCCCGGCCCGGTGGCGCCGTTCGCGCCGATGGATCCGCGCAAGCGCTACCGGCAGGTGCTCGTGCAGTGCCCGGGCAACGGCGAGTGGCCCGACAACCGCAACGCGCGCTTCCTGTTCCTCGCCGGCGACACGCTGGTCGAGGTGATGAAGGCCGAGAGCAGCGGCCGGCCGATCTGGTCGCATCCGACGCCGCTGGTGATCCGCCATTGGCGACGCAACGCTGCGCCCCATCCGCGCCGCATGCCGGCCACGCCGCCGTTGCCGGCGTTCGATCCGCGGCCGACGCTGGCTGGGTTCGAGGCCGCCGCGCAGCGCGGCGAGGCGCAGCAGCGCTTCCTGCGCGACGCCGGCACCGCCGCGCTGATCGCGACACTGGCGACCTCGCGCCAGGAAGAGTACTGGCATTCGCCCACTGAATTCCCGGACAACGTGCATGCGCTGATGCGCCGGCCGGCGATCACCGACGACCTATGCGCGGCGTTGCGCGCGCAGCCGGCCGACCCGCTGGTGCGCTTCAACTTGGCGATGCTGATCGGCTACCAGTTGAGCAAGCGGTTCGCCGCCGAGGACCGGCGCTCGGCTGCCGCCGACTGCCTGGTCGGCGCGTTGAACGATCCGCATCCGTGGGTGCGCGCCGAGGCGCTGTGGGCGCTGTCGAACGAGCCCCGCGCGCAGGACCTCGACGCCGTGCATCGGTTGCAATCCGATCAGGACCGGAACGTGCGCAACGGGGCCGGCAAGACGGCGGCGGCGATCGAGCGCGCGCTCGCCGGAAAACGCTGACGGCACGGTTTGCCGCAAAGCGCCGGCGACGCCGGCTTGTAGCGGGGATCCGCTGGATTCCCAGCCCGAGCCGCGCTGCGCCTGATCCGGTTCCGCGGAGTTCTGGCGCCGAACGCGAAGCTGCGAGCGCAGGGGTGCTGCTGGAGAGGGTGCCGCACGGGCCGGCGCACGAGGAGCCTGCCGTCGAGGCCGGCGTTGGCCGTCACCGCGTCACCGCAGCATCGCCTTCAGCACGATATCGGCCAGCCGCCCGAACGGCGGGCGCAGCAGGTTGCTCAGGTTCCAGCGGCTCTGCACCAGCACGCCCTTGGCATGGCTGAGCGCGCGAAAGCCTTCCACGCCATGGTAAGCGCCGATGCCGCTCGGCCCCACGCCGCCGAAAGGCAGATCGTCCTGGGCATAGTGCATCAGCGTGTTGTTGATGGTGACGTTGCCGGACGTGGTGCGGGCGAGCAGGCGGTCGCGTTCGGGGCCGGCGGGGCCGAAGCTGTACAGCGCCAGCGGGCGCGGCTGTGCGTTGATGATCCGGATCGCCTCGTCGACATCCGCGCAGGCTCGTACGGGCAGTAGCGGGCCGAAGATCTCCTCCTGCATGATCCGCATGTCGTCACTGACGTCAAGGACCAGGGCTGGAGCCATGGTGTGAGCGCGTCCGGCCGCATCCTGCGGGCGGTGGCCCGGCTGGACGATCCGGGCTCCTTTGGCGCGGGCATCGTCGAGCAGCCCGGCGAGCCGCTGGTAGTGCCGCTCATTGATGATCGCGCTGTAGTCGTCCCCGGCCGGGCCGTCCGGATAGAGCCGCTTGACGGCGTCGTCGAACGCACCCACGAAAGGCTCGACATCGTCCGGGTGCAGCAGCGCGTAGTCGGGGGCGATGCAGGTCTGTCCGGC